>JAGMDF010000048.1 GCA_023128825.1 Caldifarciminota bacterium
TTGCACTTCATTATTGAACCCACGTGTCCAGAATAGGAGGACGGATGTCCAGGTTATTGAAGGGATTGGGTGTGCTCTCCTTGATAGTAGCTTTTCCTGCCTTCCTCTTTGCCGGAGAGAAGCTAACCATCCTTCACATCAACGACACCCACGGGCAGATAGAGCCTGTGGAAGCCAAAGACGGTGCGACCTACGGCGGATTCGCGCGGGTTGCTTATCTGGTAGATTCGTTGAGGAGCGAGGCTGAGGCAGAGGGTCGCACATTTTACTTCCTTCACGCGGGCGACGCCCTGCAAGGGCCGCCTGTATCAAACATGAGCAAAGGCAAGCTTGACTTCGAGTTTCTGAACGAGATGGAGCTCACTGCGATGGCGGTGGGCAACCACGAGTTCGACTTCGGTCAAGAAAACCTCAATGAACTTGTGGAGATAGCGGAGTTTCCGGTGCTTTCGGCAAACGTTACCGATGAATCCGGCAGACTCTACCCCGCTTTTGTAAAGGAAGAGGTCGGTAGGGAACGTATCATTATAGTTGGCTTGACCACCGAAGCGACTCCGATCGGCACGCATCCGGCCAACGTTGAAGGACTCAGCTTTCTTCCGGCGGATTCGGTGATCGTTGCCTTGATTGACTCGCTCGGGTATGGGAAGCGGGATTTCGTGATAGCCCTGACGCACCTGGGCTGGACCGCTGATTCTGTATTGGCCGAACAAGTTCCTCAGATTGATTTGATCGTCGGAGGACACTCACATACGATCATCGAGGAGCCGAGGAAGATCAAAAACTCCCTCATCGTCCAGGCAGGGGCAAGGACAGTCTATCTTGGCAAGCTGGAAGCAGAACTCAAGAAAGGCAGCCTCAGGGACTGCTCATACGAGCTTATTCTGCTCTCAGGGAAGATAGCCGAGGAACCGGATATGGCGGCAAGGATCGCCGAAGCGGGAGAGGAGTTGAACAAGCAGCTGGGCGTGCCGATTGGCAAGACCGAAGCGGCACTTGTGCCCGGGTTCGCCGAGGCAGCCGACGAGTTGTCGCTGGGCGATCTCGTGGCAGAGATAATGCTTGAGGAGACCGGCGCGGAGTTCGCGTTCACCAACCAGGGCGGGGTCAGAGCGGCCATTATCCCAGGTGACGTAACCATGAAGGATGTGCTTACGGCCCTGCCTTTTTCCAACACTGTGGTGGTGATGGAGCTTACAGGTAACCAGGTACAGGAGCTTCTGGACTTCAACGTATCGCTCGGTCCTCACTCCGGAGGAACCCTGCATCTTGCCGGAATCAGCTGCGAGGTCAAGGACGGCACGGCGTCAAACATCCGGATCGGCGGCGTACCGCTCGATGAATCAAGGACTTACAAGATCGCCACCAACAACTTTTTGGCCGCAGGCGGGGACGGGTATGAGATACTCAAGCAGGGGCAGAACATCTACGACACCGGCACAGGCGTTAACTCCCTGCTGGTGCGATACATAGAAAGGGTAGGAACGATAACAAGACCCTCGGATCAGAAGTAAGGATCCGAATTACTTAAGTTTAACCCTCCAGGCGCGAGGGTTTGAGGAATCGTCGAAGCTGGTCAAAAGCTACCCAAAAGATAGACAAAAGATGGACAAAATTCCGGGGTCCCCGCGGAAGCGCGCAGCGATTTCGCGGGGTGAAAAAAGCTGGTCAAAAGATGGACAAAAATGGGACAGGGGGCGCGACTGCGTCGCGAATGCAAATATCAAATTTCAAAATGCAAATTTTAAAATGATGGGACGGACGCGCAGGCGACGGGTATGCGATGCTCAAGCAGGGACAAGACATCTACGACACCGGCACCCTGGCCAACTCCCTGCTGGTGCGATACATAGAAAGGGTAGGAACGATAAAGTAGGCAGCACTGAGGCGGGGGGTTGACAGATTTGTAATCGAATGTATTCTTTGGGGCGAATCTATCCAGGAGGTAACTATGAAGATTCATTTGCGTCCCGGTTTGGTTTTGGGGACAGCGGTCTTGGTGACAATCACCGGATGCCCCACTGAGCCACTGACCCGGGAAGAATACAGCTGCGTCAAAAGGGTGTTGAGGCGAGAGTTCCTCAGCGAGGAATCCTTGACCGACGGTGCCCGCCTGGAGTCCGGTTATGAGTCGAGGTTAAAACAAGCGATCGTGGATATCCCCAGAAGGCTTCGCCGCTCTCAAGGACTCTCCTTCCTGGCCTTTGATAGGGCGCACGAACAGTTCGGAAGGGAGGGCCTTTCGTATACCGGGGAGAGCAGGGAATTCTTGAGGTTATTCATCGGATCTCAAGAGGATATCAAAGGGAAGGCCGATCCTGCTCAGATAGAGCGCATATACCGGTTGGCTTTCGATCTGGGACTGCCCATACCCGATGCTTTCCTGCCCATCGAAGTGACAAAAGAAGGTGAGATTCTTATCCATGAAGAGTTCGTTACCGAACCTGGCGAGTCTCGAAATCTGATGCAGATTGGAGACAGATTGGGTGAATACCCTTTTTATGTAGTGCAACTCCTCTTTGATCCTCAAGCCTACGCTGCTTCCTTATTTAAGATCGCAGGTGGTATCCCTTCAGCCGAAGAGTTCAATATCTCGGACAGCTTCTCCAACCCCCTGATGGTAATGGTGTTCCCGGAGGTCTCTGAGGCCGACCGGAAGATCCCACAAATTGCCCAGAGGTATTTCGACCTGGAGCGCGCGCTTGCCAGTTCCGATCTTACGGTATTCCTTGAGATCAGAGAGACGGGTGAGATCAAGCTCAACTCCGAACCCGTAACTTCCGAAGCTCGGCTGAGAAAGTTAATAGAGGCACTGCTTGATCGTTCCTTCAGCAAGATATTACTCATCTCGGCGTCTGATAGCGTAAGGTGCGGGGAGCTGGTGCGCTTGGCAAAATTGGCTCAAACCAGTGGCAAACCATACATCGTTATAGTCCAGAAAAGCTACATCAAGGGTAAAGAACCGCGCATCGAGACAGAAAAACTCCTCGCCCTTACCCCAATAGTGCTCAGGAGAGGGCTGAGCGTGCTGGTTTCCAAGAGCCCTTTCGAAAAGATCGCGGAGATGGTTGAGCCGGATGAGGAAAAGATCCCTAAAGGAAAGTCGGGCTTCGCCATGGCAGGTGACCTGACCGCCTCGGATATCGTAACCGGAGTCTTCCCTGCCTATCCTTCCTGGGCCAAGGAGAAGGGACTTAAAGAGGTCACTATGACCATCCAGTTCTACGTGGATGAAGAAGGAAACGTAGACCCCAACATGATTATTCGAAATAGCACTGGCTATCCCAGCTGGGATACCGAAGTAAAGAAAGCACTTACCCGCTGGAAGTTCAAGCCGGCTCAGGTATCCAGAAGGATTGCAGTCATTACTTTTCACTTTTATTTGAGATGAATCTACCTCAACTCAACCCTCCAGGCGCGTGGCGCTGAGGAATCGTCGAAGCGAAACTGCTGGTGGATGATCAACACCTTGCCGTCATTTGACCACTGTGATACCCAGCAAGGGTAGTTCTCAAGTCCTGACCGGATAGCGGTAAGAACCACACCCCGCATATCTTCCAGGTCATAGACGATGGGATTAGGCCCGGTGGCCACGAAAAGGTAATCCGAGGTAGGGGAGAAGGTGGCGTAAAGCGCCTGATCTACCAGGGATATAAGCTGAGGATTTGCGGTGGATACGATGAACAGCTTGTAGGTTACGACGTCCAGGCCCTCCTCGCCCCCCTCGCCCTCCTCCTCCTCGATTGGCTGACCTAACAGAATCCATTGTTCATCAGGGGAGATCACGAGAAGAAAATCCAGGCCTTCAACAACACGCTGGCCTGTCTCGGCCTGATCCAACCACTTCTCCGTGGCGCTTCTTTCTAGCGCATCCTCAAGCTCCACCACGTCGAAGCCCACAAGCTCCAACCTGTCCTGGGCAAGCACTGCTTTTTATCAAACTTCTTGCGCCAAATGGGGCGGGACTCTTAAGGGGCGATTTTTAAGCCGCCTTCACGAAACGTGCGGTGTAGTTGAAGAAGCTGCCCTCGACCGCGTCCCTGGCAAAACCGGCATCAAGCGCAAGTCGGCATTCCATGTGAGGGGACCCGTGAGAGATCAAGTTTTAAGGTCTGTTGAAATCAAGGAGAGAAGATGAGAAAAGGATTATCTATGGGGTTTCTTTTGGCCGCCGTGCTTTTCGCTAAGGAGAGCGGCGGTCAAACGGAGGCGGTGAGCGAGCAGGCGCTTCCTTTAAGGAGCTGGCACCGACCATCCTTCTACTGGCTGGTATCGGGGCAGCACTCATCCCTGCAGGCTTTGGGGTATTCAGCCTGGCCGAGCGATGGGCGAAACGCAAGGGAAAGCTCAAGAGGAGTGGATAGCGGCGCGATGCAGGGCATCGCTCATTTCAAATTGAAAAATGAATCGGGCTACGCCCGCCGGGAGGCTAAGTAAATGACAGTGGCGAACAATGAAAGAAGATGCTATGGGTTTTAAGGCGACAAAGCTGAGGAATGGCGACTACCCCAAAAGTCCTCCCCCCTGGTGGGGGAGGATATAGGTGGGGGGGGATGCGCGGCGAAGCCGTGCAAGCCGGTAGCGGGAAGCCGGTAGTCGTCAGCCAGTCTCCCGGAGGTTGCAGTGATCCGCATTAATGGATAGAATTACGGGTTAGGAGTTTTTATGATCCAGCTCAAGGACGTTTCGGTTTCCTTCGGCGCGCGAGGGCTTTTTGCCAAGGTAAACCTTGCTGCAGGGGAGCGCTCCCGCATAGGTCTGGTGGGGAAAAACGGAACCGGCAAGACCACGCTGTTTAGACTGCTTGTAGGCGAGCGTCCCCCTGACGAGGGCTCGATTGATATGCCCAGGGATCTAAGGATAGGCTATCTGCCCCAGGAAGAGATCGTACTTGAAGAGGAGAGTGTGTTTGACAGTGCGGTGGAGGCGTTCGGGCATATCCACGATATAAGGGTCAAGATGCACGAGCTTGAACAGAGGATGAAGGATACGTTCATGGAAGCTGGGGAGATGGAGAAGATTCTTTCAAGATACAGCCGGCTTCAGGAGGCTTACGCCCAGGACGGGTATACGTTCGAGGCGCGGACAGCCGAGGTGCTGACAGGTCTTGGATTCAAGGAGGCGGATTTTTCAAGGCCCTGCGGTGAGTTCTCGGGCGGGTATCAGATGCGGATAGCGCTGGCGAAACTCTTATTGTCCGAGCCTGATCTTCTCTTGCTTGACGAGCCGACCAACCACCTCGATCTGCCCTCAATCGAGTGGCTGGAGGGTTTTATTAAGAATTTTAAAGGGGCGCTGCTCATAAGCTCCCACGATAGATATTTCCTGGATCGGGTGGTGGATGAGATATGGGACACCGATTACGGCACCATTACATCTTACAAAGGCAACTACACAAGATTTACGGAACAGAAGAGGGAGCGCGCCGAACAGATGGAGAAGGAACGGAAGAAGATTGCCGAGACCCGCCGGCATCTACAGCGTTTCATAGACCGCCTCAGGGGCTATCCCAAGAAGGCGGCTTTGGTGCGCAGCCGCAAGAAGATGCTTGAGAGGCTGCCCAAGGTGGAGCTGCACAGGGAGACGAAAAAAGGAATGGCGATTCGCTTTCCCGAGGTCCCTCGCATCTCGGGCAGGGTAATGGCGCTGGAAGGTGTGGCGAAGAGTTTTGGTGATAACGAAGTCTTTTCCGGCGTTGACTTAACGGTAGAGCCGGGCGATCGGATTGCGTTCGTCGGGGCGAACGGCGAGGGGAAGACCACCCTTTTAAGGATCATTGCGGGTGAGCTGAACGCATCGGAAGGAAAGATATGGCGGTCTGCAAAGCTGCAAACAGCCTTCTACACCCAGATCGTGGAGGAGCGGCTGAACCCGCAACATACTATCTTAGCCGAACTTGAGGAGGCGGCGCCCGGCGAGTCGCTGCCCGCTCTGCGCTCTCTTGCCGGTGCGTTCCTCTTTTCAGGCGACGATGCGGACAAGAAGGTGAGTGTTTTATCAGGTGGTGAGAAGTCACGCCTGGCCCTTGCCAAGATCATCCTTTCACCATCCAACCTTCTTTTACTTGACGAGCCTACCAACCATCTTGACCTTGCCGCTCGTGATGTTTTGGAGCAGGCCATACGCCGCTATCCGGGAACGGTTGTCTTCGCCGCGCACGACCGCTTCTTGATAGATCGTCTCGCCAACAAGGTGGTCCAGGTCAAGGATGGAAAGGCAATACTGCATCTGGGCAACTGGACCGACTTTGAACGCTGGCGCGAGGAGCTCCGGATTCAAGCTAAGGTACCAGCCACCGGCACCCAAGAAACGAACAAGGACAGAAAGAAACCGACCCCTAAGAAAAAGTACACACGACCATCAAAGCAAGAGAATGCTCGACAGAAAAGACTCCTTGAGGAGGAAGCCAACAAAACCTTTGCAGAGATCGAGGCAAAGGAGAAGGAGATGGCCGAGCTTGAGCTCCAGATGAGCAACCCCCGGTTTTACGAAGACATCAATAAGGTGCGGGAGGTGACGGCAAAACATCGTCAGCTCAAGCAGGAACTGGACCGGCTGCACGAGCAGCTTGAGGGGCTTTTGTCATCTGGAGAGGCTTGACATCATCCGGTTTTTTCCTATTCTAAATGATTAACGAATGGAGGTATGTTTGAAGAAAATCTTTCCGCTCGCGGCACTCCTGGCGCTTTTCTGCACGCGGCTTGAGGTTCCCCAGCTCCTATCACCGGTAGACGGCGAAACGCTCTTAACGGCAACACCTGAGTTTATCTGGCATCCGGCGTCCAATGCTCGATCTTACTCTGTGGAGATATCTGCTGAGGAAAGCTTTGCCGAAACGATCGATAGCATTGTATTCGAAGACACCTCGTTCATTCTGGCCGATACCCTAAAGCTGGGTCAGGAGTATCACTGGCGTGTAACCGCTCGTAATCTTCAGGGGGATGAAAGCGATCCGAGCCAGGCGTGGAGTTTTAAGGTTAAGGAAGGGGTCAAGCTTCTTACCCCGGAGCCTTCTGACAGTACCGCATCCCCGGAGTTCTCATGGGAAAGCTACCCTGGTGCCTCCTCCTACAACTTTGTCCTCTCCAGCTACGCCGACTTCAGGGAGCCTTTCTTCGATACAACGACAGGCTCCACGTCACTGCAGTGGCCTGACAGCCTCGCACCTGCCACATACTTCTGGCGCGTGCAGGCATTTGATGCAGACCAACCACTCAGCTCCTGGTCGGTTGTAAGGAGGCTGGTTAGCTACCGCATGGCGGACACCTACTTCCCTCTCTACGTGGGACGTTCCCAGACTTACAACTGGTTCCATGGCGAAGGAATCTTCAGGATCGGCGACCCGGTATGGGATACCACCGTCTGGACGATCGAACAGGTGACGATCACCGTGGATGACGTTACAAGCGAGGGAAACCGGTTCATCTGGACGCTTTCGGACTCCTTGTGGGACGTGGGAAATATCGTTGCTGTCGAGCAGGACTCCTTGTTCGGTGCCCACTTCTTTATGAGCAAGCTCTACCCGGAGGATACAATCTTCCGCATCTGGCACGACTCGATATTCGATGTCTCCTGGAACGCCGAAACCCTCATTGTCCACTTCCACTGGGGAAGAAGATACGAAGGCTCCGCTGTCGGAGCCTTCGACACCATAGGAATAATGCGTTTGCCTGGACAGGGGGTTGTCCGCGAGCTCTTCTATCGGGAAAGAATCATAACCGCCTCGGAGAACGAAAACTCCTGGACGATTGACAGCCTTGAACTGCGTCCATAGCGATCCCTTGACTTCCCTGCCTGCACCGATATAGTAAGGCCATGAAGGTGTTTGTGCTTGGAGGGGGCGGGAGAGAGCATTCATTGGGCTACAGGCTTGCGCAATCGGCTGATGTAGATGGGCTTTTCTTCCTGCCAGGTAACGGGGGAACGGCAAGGCTGGGCGAGAATTTGCCTATCTCTCCAACGGATGTTGATGCGGTTCTTGCGGCTGCAAAGGAACATAAACCAGGCCTCGTGGTTGTCGGTCCGGAGGCACCACTCTTTGCAGGGATCTCCGATCGTCTGACACAGGAGGGCTTCCGCGTCTTGGGGCCCTCAACAAAGGCCGCGATGCTTGAGCAGGAGAAGGTGTTTGCCAAGGAGTTCATGCAAAGACACCACATCCCTGCGGCTTCCTTCAAGGTCTTCACCGATATTGCCTCGGCAAAACACTATGTGGAAGGCAAAGATTCTCCCCTGGTCGTTAAGGCATCCGGCCCTGCTTTAGGCAAAGGGGTGATCGTCTGCTCCACCCCCGAAGAGGCGCTTGCCGCCGTTGATAAGATGATGGCCGAGCGCAAGTTCGGCCGGGCAGGGGATCGAGTCGTTGTTGAGGAGCGGCTGGTGGGTGAAGAGGTATCCATCCTGATCTTGACGGACGGCATCAACTACATCAGCTTTCCTCCTGTGCAGGATCATAAACCGATAGGTGAGCGAGATACCGGCCCAAACACCGGCGGCATGGGTGCGTACGCCCCTGCGCCACTGGTAGACGCCGCGCTTGCCGAAAGAATCGAGAAGGAAATAATCCAGCCGGTGCTTGATGGACTGAGGGATGAGGATATTCGCTATCAAGGCGCGCTTTACATGGGACTGATGGTGACCCAAGAAGGCCCAAAGGTATTGGAGTTCAACTGCCGGTTCGGCGATCCGGAAAACCAGCCGTTGATGATGCTTACGGACGAGGATCTGCTGGGGCTACTCATGGATACCGCAAGGGGTAGGCTTAGAACCCGCAGGATAAAGACCCGTCCGGGCAGCGCACTCTGCGTTGTGGCGGCCTCCGAAGGCTACCCGGGATCGTATGAAAAAGGCAAACGAATAAGGTTGGATGTAGAGGAGAACTCAGACCTCGTCTGCTTCCATGCCGGGACCAGGGCACAGGAAGGAAAGCTTTTGACCTCTGGCGGCCGGGTGCTTGGTGTCACAGCGTTCGCATCCGATCTTAAGAAAGCCAAGGAGCGTGCATACGCACCGCTTGAGCACAAAAAGATCTACTTCGACGGCATATACTTCCGACGGGACATAGGCGACAAAGGCATAAGGAGGCTGGCATGAGTTTTAAGGTGGCGATAGTTGCGGGTTCGAATAATGATGCGGATTACGTGAAGCTGACCGAGGAGGAGCTTGGAGCCGCGGGGATCGAATACGAGACCCACTACATCTCGGCACACAGACAACCGGAAGAAGTAGCTGAGTTTGCAAAGACCGCGGCACAGAGGGGATTCAAGGTGATAATCGCCCTTGCCGGTTATGCGGCCGCCCTGCCCGGAGTGATAGCGGCCTACACCTCGCTTCCGGTTGTCGGAGTTCCGCTTGATACCTCCCCTCTTTCCGGTTGGGACTCGCTTCTTGCGATCGTGCAGATGCCCAACGGCGTTCCTGTTGCTGCCATGAGCGTGGGGCTGGCAGGCGCGCGTAACGCCGCGCGGTTCTGCCAAAGGCTGAAGGAAATCTGCGTTAAGGACTGACGCCCAAGGTTTGCATGAGCCACAAGAGGGTCCGAGCGGTACTGATCATAAGCACCGTCGCCAACGTACTGCTTATGGGAATGAAGCTCGGAATCGGCTACCTTACGCTTTCGCGGGCTCTCATCGCCGACGGCGTGAACTCCACCCTGGATATATTCTTCTCGGTGATGATCCTTGTTTCCTTTCGCATGGCAGCAAGGCCTGCAGACAAGGATCATCCCTACGGACACGGCAACATCGAGGTTCTGGTCGCCTTCATCGCCGCGCTCATAATCATCGCCACTGGTGGCTTTATAGTCTATGATGGTATAAAAAACATCCTTTCCCCCATGCAAGAGCTTCCCTCGTTATATTGGCTGGCGTTAGTCGCATCGGCGGTTACCATCGCAGCCAAGCTCTGTCTCTACTTCTACGCCCGATCGGCGGCCAAACGTTACCGTTCACCTGCGGTCGAGGTACAAGCTGCAGACCACCGCGCCGACATCCTGGCCACCTCGGCGGCGCTTCTTGGCATCCTCTTTGCCTTTCTTGGAGTAAGATTCCTTGACCCGGTGGCAGCCGTGATCGTAGCCGGTTTTATCATCTGGACCGGAATAAAGCTCGTCAAGGATAACCTTAAGGTGCTCTTAGACGCTCAACCCTCCGATGAATTCTTTACCCCTTTAAAGAACCGACTGGCTGAGTTCAAAGATGTCCGCGAGGTCCGCCACATGCGAGCCCACCCCGTAGGGACCTACTACTTCCTCGAGATCACCATAACCGTAGACAGGAAGCTGTCTGTTAAAGATGGACACTCTATAGCCGAGAGGGTTCGTTCAAAGCTCATGAAGCGTGAGAGCCGTCTGAAGGACGTGATCGTTCATGTTGAGCCGGCAAGCGATTGAACGCGCCGCAGCGGTGCTCAAGCGAGGCGAGCTCGCGATTCTGCCCACCGATACCGTGCCCGGCATCTTTGTAAAGGATACCCCTGAAGGTGAACGAAGATTGAGGGGATTGAAGGGAAGGGACAGTATGAAACCCTTTGCCCGGATGTTCGGCTCACGCAAGCAGCTTGCCGAAAGGATTAACATTCAAAGTAAGATGCAAAAACTGGCTCTCGAACGCCTGCTGCCCGGCAGGGTAACTTTGATCCTTCCCGCAAGAAAGAAAGGAAACGAGCCCATCGGTGTAAGACTTCCCATGGACGCCTCGCTTCGTGCGCTCGCCCGCCGCACAGGACCGTTGATCGCCACCTCGGCCAACCTTTCGGGACATCAACTGCGGGATCCAGCCAGCCTGCCTGATGGGCTGGTTGCGGGGGTGGCGCTTGTGGAAGAGGACGCCTCTCAGGAGGGCTTGGATTCAAAGCCTATCGCCTCCACTGTTGTCGATCTTACGGGGAAAAGGCCGGCCATCCTTCGCAAGGGTGCTTGCTCGATCTGGACGGTCGCAAGACGTCTGAATAAAACCCCCTGCCTGGCTTCCCCTCAGGAACTCAACGTGCTTTTCGTGTGCGGCGGCAACACCTGCCGCTCTCCTATGGCGGCGGCCCTCTTTCGAGCGCGTTGCATCTCGCCTCGCGTGAACGTCCGAAGCGCGGGCCTGTCAGCCGCCAAAGGATCACAAGCCGCGCGGCTCGCCAGGATTGTCATGCGTGAACAAGGGCTTTCCCTTGAAGATCACCGTTCAAAGGAGTTGAGCGACGAGCTTGCCGCCTGGGCCGATCTCATACTGGCCATGACCCGCGGTCATCTTTTACGCATCCGCAGACGGTACGCGCGTTTCTCCGACCGCACGTTCCTTCTAACCGGATTCCCCCAACCATGGCCCCACGGCCGGAACATAGATGATCCTATAGGAGGTTCTCCGGGAATCTACAAACGCACTTATCGGCAAATTCAACTATATATTGACTCTATTTGCCCCAAGATAGAGAAAGTGTTGACTCAAGCGAATTAGCGCGAGAGGGCTTGACAAAAGCCCCGTCTTTACTATAATTTAAGTAACCTTTAATCAAGGAGGCGCATAAATGACAAAGGCAGAACTGATTGAAAAGATCGCGAAAAACGCGACCGTCACTAAGAAAGCGGCCGGAGCAGCCGTAAATACGATGATAGATGAGGTCACGAAGGCTCTTAAGAAGGGCCAGCGTGTACCTCTCGTCGGCTTCGGCACCTTCATGGTGCGTCGCACCAAAGCACGTAAGGGCCGCAATCCGCGCACGGGCGAAGAGATCAGGATCAAGGCTCGCAAGCGCCCGGTCTTCAAGGCCGGAAAGGCCCTTCGCGAGGCAATCGACAAATAATGTCCCAAACACAAGGGGGGCCGAAGCGCCCCCCTTATTCTTTAAAACCCCCTTACAACGCATTGAGGTGGAATCAACGCAGCTTTGCCGTCCTTGACCAGCGCGAACTGCCCCTCAAAAAACGCTACCTGGAGCTTGCGGATATAAACTCGGCCTGCAAGGCCATCCGGAATTTGGCGGTACGCGGTGCCCCGCTGATCGGGGTGGCGGCAGCACTGGCCGTAGCCCACGCCGCACGTAAGGGCGCTACTCAGCAAGAGCTGGTTAGAGGGATCAAGAAACTTGCCGCAACCAGGCCAACCGCCCTCAATCTCTTTGTCGCTCTGGACAGGATGAAGGCTTTAGTTGAGAGAAGACCTCCCAGGGATAAGATCGTTGCCGAGGCCCTTGCAATATGGAAGGAGGAGGAAGAACGTTCGTTCACCATGGCCGAGCACGGTCAGAGACTCATACGCAAAGACATGAAGGTAGGCACCTACTGCAACACAGGTGCATTGGCCGCACCAGGGGTCGGCACGGCACTTGGTGTGATAATCAAGGCCCATCTTTCAGGCAAGAGGATTCGGGTGGTGGTGCCTGAGACGCGCCCGCTGCTGCAGGGCGCTCGCCTTACCGCATGGGAGCTTTCGCAGTGGAAGATTCCATATACCCTGGTAACGGAATCGGCGCTCGCCAGCGTTATGGGAGCACTTGACGTGATCCTCGTGGGAGCAGACCGCATCGCTGCAAACGGGGATACGGCCAACAAGATCGGGACTTACGGTTTGGCTATCCTGGCCAGGCACTTCAAGGTTCCCTTCTGGGTTGTGGCGCCGTCGTCCAGTGTGGATTTGAGCCTGAAGGATGGAGCCAAGATTCCGATAGAGAGGCGCTCTGCGGACGAGGTCAGAGCGTTCGCCTCCTGCCGTACGGCCCCCAGGGATGCTTCTGTAGCAAACCCCGCCTTCGACGTAACCCCTGCAGGATTGATCAGAGGGATCGTCACTGAGAGGGGCGTCCTTTCCGCCCCCTACTCAAAAAGCCTGCGGAAATGAATGCACTGCTCACCGTACTGCTATTCACACAACCGATCCTGCCTGAACTGCCTCCTCCACCTGAGCTTGAGCCCCCCCACGAACGACCGGTGGTTATACCTCTCGAACACGACACCCTGGGTGTAGGTATGGCATTGGGCGCTCCGTTCGGATTCGAACTTCTGGCCCGTCAGGACAGCCCCTTCCTGTCAAGCCACACCGCACTCTCGATCCATGAGAGGGCAGACCACTTCCACGGCCTGGAGCAACTGGGAAAGACCCGGCTTGTAGCCAATATCAAATCGCTGCAGATTGCTGCGGGAATACAAGGTCTGCGCTACGAGAATACCGCCCTCCCCGAAGGGTTTGACCGTCCTGCTATGGAATCTCGTTCGTATGCAGACGCTTCGCTTCAAGGCCTCTGGCATCACTCCGATCTCCTGGTAGGAGTCGAGACGCAGGCCTACACCTCTACGATGAGCGGAGCCCAACGCAGCGGAGGCCAGGCTACGGCGCGAATTTTTGCAGCGAGACCGTGGGCTAAGATGCTTTCAAAGACTCAGGTCATGCTGAACCCGGAAGGAATGGAATTTTTAACCGATGCCATTTTCCAATATCAGGCGGGCTTCATGCTTATCACCCCGAGCCTAGAGGGACGCCTCGCCCCGGCGCAGAATAATCCGGCAGGAGCAGGCGCCAGCCTGAACCTGGTTGCAGTGCTTGGCAATCTATCCCTTAAATTCGAAGGCTGCTACCGCCGCAAGACCACGCTGTTGCTGGATTCCGTGCTCTTTGCACCCGTTCAGGCAACCCTTGCACCACAAGTGCAGGGACACATCCTTGCAGACCGCCTCCACATAGGAGCGGGCTACGAAGGGGTAGAGGTGTCCATCTTCACCGAACAGGGACAGGCCCTCTTCTGGCAGGCAGGACCCCAGGGGTTTCCTCAGGTTGGACTGTTTGATTTCAATCAAACGGGATGCGAGGTGGGAGCCAAACTGGAACGAGACAAGCTCTCCCTTGTCGGGAAGCTCCGGGTTGGCTTTTCAGAACCTCAAACCCCATGGACGCCGCTTTGGGAGCTAACCGACTCGATGTCTGTGAAGTTTACCCCGTTGGAAGCGTTTGTGTTGATAGGGGCAAGCGGTGAACGCCGAAGCGGAGAGGTTTATGAGTCCTCTTACGCGCTTCTTGGGTGCGGGGTTCTCTACGAACGGGAGCCTTTTCGCGTCGCCCTGCGCGCGGATGATCTACTCGACCGCCGGCCCCAGCGCTGGCCCGGTCTGCCGGACGCAGGACGCCGGTTCAGCCTTTCAGTGGCTCTGTTCTCAACCGATTGGTGAGGACGTTTTACCGCCCGGCGCAGCGCGGCTACCTCATCTGAGGTCAGCTCGCGGGCTTTACCCTGAGGCAAATCACCCAGCTCAACAGGTCCGAACCCCACCCTGACCAGTCGAACGACGCGATATCCGAAGTGTTCGACGATCCTGCGGATCTCACGCTTGCGTCCCTCCCGCATGGAAAGCTCAAGAAGGCGGGGCAAGATAACGTTGACCTTCACGGGCAGCGTGGGACCGTCATCCAGCATAACCCCGCCCCTCTCAACGGCGGCAATCGTATCCCGAGAGGGGGGCCGATCGAGTGTAACCCGGTAGCGTTTGATGACGCCGAACCGTGGATGGGTAAGGCGGTGGCATAGCTCACCGTCAGAGGTCAAAAGGATTAATCCCTCGCTTTCCTTGTCCAGACGCCCCACGGGGAAAACCCTCGTTGCAGAAGGGACAAGGTGCGTAACCATGTTCTTGTGATGAGGGTCGCGTGTGGAGGCAAGCACCCCTCGCGGCTTATTGACGGCCCAGTACTCAAAGCCTCGCTTGAGCCATTTAGAGGAGCGTTCATCCCAGACCCCTCTGAGGGTGGCGCGGTAGATCACGGTTCTATCCACGTCAAGCACCGTGATCTCGTCTTGCTCCCGCAGGGTATCCCCTGGTTTGGCCGGTTTTTGGTTGATGAGCACCCG
>JAGMDF010000049.1 GCA_023128825.1 Caldifarciminota bacterium
AGGAACTTCTGTACGCGAGGTGGAATGTTGTTACTCAAGGGCCTGCAGTCTCCGTGTTATCTCAATGCGCTGACGGTCTATCTGGACCTCAAGTGCCGCCTCTTCCAGCAGCCCTCTTGCCTCGTCCGTGCGCCCAAGCAATCGAGCGACCTGGGCCGCACCGATCAAGGCGTCTATGCGGGATTCAGATCCATCAGGCAAGCGCGCCGCCGCCGCCTTATACGCTGAGAAGGCATTCTGGAGTTTCCCGGATGCGCGGTCGAGCGCAGCGCGGTGGAAAAGGTAGTCCGCGGTCTCGCCGAACCGGTTCCGGTAATGCCTGGCGTAGGAACCGGCAGCGATGAGATCACCGCGTGCAAGCTCCACCTCTATCCCTAAGAGAAACCCCTGCTTCAGGACCGAGGAGCTGGAGCTTTCGGTGATCGCGGCCCGGATAAGGTCCGCAGCGGTTTGATGGTTACCCTGGGAGTAGTAGATCTCTGCCATAGCCAAGGTGAAGGTTGCCCTGTCTGCGGCGCTGCGGCTGGTTGTTGAAAGCTCGCGGTAAACGGCAAGGGCCTCGCCGTCCCGCCCAAGGGAGCAGAGAAGCCGGGCCAGCTCCGTCTGGGAGCGCATCAGCACGGCGGAGGGCGGCGAAAGCTTGGGAATCTCGCGATAGGTGGCGATGGCTTCATCTATCTTACCCAGACGGCGCTGACAGCGCGCCTTATACTCAAGGGCTTCCGCCGCGGCCTCGGAGTCGGGGTAGCGAGCAAGCAGCTTGTTGATCTCATGCATGGCGGCGATGTAGCTGCCATTCTCAACGTACTCAAGTGCAACCTGCAACTGAAGCTCGGGGTTGCGGACAGCGTCAGGGTGACGTTCTATGTATTGCTTGAGCATCGTGATCCGATCAGGATAGACCCCAAGTGCCAGGCGACTCTCCTCTATGGCAAGGAGGATCTCATCCCGTTCGTCCTTGGAGGTTGTCACATCAAGTGCTGCCCGGAAAGCTCCTATGGCCTTGGTGTGTTGCCCACCCTTTGCAAGCACCTCTCCCTTTCTCTTAAGAGCACGCGCATAAAGGGAACCTTCCTTTACGCAGGCGAACTCTTCGGCGGCCGCAAGATAATCCCCTCTGCGTGCGGCAACCTCACCCAGATAGTAGTGGGCCTCGTTTGCAACCACCTCATCGCGGGTCACGCCGAGAAGCGCCCTCAGGCTGGCCTCTGCCGAGTCGGTCTCCCCGAGATAGAACAGGCTGCGTGCCGCAAGCAGTCTGGCGGTCTCATCGCCGAGCCTCTCTGGATAGGAGCTAAACAGCTCGGTGAAAGCCTCGAGCGCGTCTCGGTATCTTTTGCGGGCGAACTGGGTCTCGGCAAGCGCTCGCAGCAGAACCGGCCGGTGTTCGGAGTCCAGCTCGAGCCCGCGTTCGATCAGGCTTGTCGCCTGGCGGAGCCGACCCCGGTCGCGTTCGATAACGCTCAGTAAAAGATAGGTTTGAGCCGCGAAAGCGCCCTGGGAATTTTTATCCAGATAGTCTCTCCCCAATCTTTCCGCCTCGCTCAACCTGCCGTCCAGATAGAGGGAAACCGCCTGTCCGTACCTGAAGGCCTCGGCGTCCAGCCGGGAATACAGAGAGGCGGCCTCCTCGAAATGCCCGTCCGCCAGTTCAAGACACGCAAGGCTGTAAATGCGCCGCGTGGTGTCCTCGAGTTCGGAGAAGAAACCCCTGGCCTGGTCTATGCTGTCGATGCGAAACGCCGAATATCCTGCAAGGTAAAGGGCCTCCTCACGGTACCAGACACCCCTCGGATAGGAAGCTGCGTCTTCGAGGCGCGTTTTTGCTACCCCCAAGCTGGCCGTGTTGAAGTCCGTTGCGGCAAGAAGGGTGTTGAGCTCTTCTGAAGAGAACTGCCCCTGGTTAAGGTCAGCCAGATTGAGAAACACATTCCGCGCCGCATCGTAGTCGCCTCGTTTGTAGAGTGTCCAGCCCAGATAGTACAGCACCTCAAGCGGAGGGTCGGGATGATAAAGAAGCACCTTGGAGAAGAAGTCCTGAGCCGAGGCGTAGTCGTCAACGAAGAACGCGTTCAGCCCCAGAAGAAAGCTCGTTCGTCCGATCTCACTGCCGGATACCGCCAGGTTCTGAGCTCGCAGAAGTATGGCCTGGGCCAGCTCCTCATCACCCAGCTCTCGACCAACGCGGCTCTTTCTGAGAAGAAACTCCATGTCAAGTGAAAGCCTGGGGTACTCAAGCATCGCGGCGTCGTAGCAGGTATTGGCCCCCTCGGCATCGGCGGAGATCGCATAAGAATCACCAGCCCTCAGGAAGTCTACTCCCCCGGCCTGCGCGGCGGCAAGAAGAAGTAAACTACACGCGAACAGGCTTTTTATCAAAACCCGGCCTCTCTTTCTACAATAAACTCGACAGAGGGCTCCGAGCCCGCTATTGCGGAACGCCGTCCTCGTTCCCCGGTTTTCCTTGCCCGGATCAAACGTTTAAACCTTGACAGGCTTCTTGGCAAAGAGATACCGCTTGACCTTTTTCGTAGTGGTCTTGGGCAGCTCTTCCTCTCGCAGCTCAAAGTGCTTGATGCGTTTGTAGTCGGCAAGCTTGACACACTCCTTTTTGACCTGCTCACGTATGCACTCCTCAAGTTCCTTCTCGGTGATCTCGGGCCTCTCGGCATCAATCAGCTCGTAGTTGGGCACGATGATGGCGTGGACGTCCTCGCGCCCTGTAGCCTCGTTGAGCTGGCCCACCACCAGGATCTCCTGTATGTAAGGGTTCTGTCCCGCAACCGCCTCGACTTCTTCCGGATATACGTTCTTGCCCGCGGCGGTGACGATGAGGTTCTTTGCCCGGCCGGTGATGTGAAGGCGACCTTCCGAGTCGAGACGCCCCACGTCGCCGGTTCGCAGCCAGCCGTCGGGGGAAAGCACCTCGCGGGTGGCCTCCGGGTTCTTGTAGTAACCCTTCATTACAGAGGGGCCGCGCACCACTATCTCGCCGTTGCCGTCGGAGTCCGGGTTGTCTATCCTAACCTCGAATCCCGGAACAGGAGGGCCTACAGATACGTTGTCCGGATTCTTAAGCCGGTTTACTGAGACGATCGGTGAGGTCTCGGTAAGTCCGTAGCCCTGCAGGACCGGAAGCCCCAGTCGTTCCATGAAGCTCGATGCCCAGGGCGCAAGGGCAGCCGCACCGGAAACGAGATAGCGAACCTTTTCCATGCCCATAGCCTTGCGCACGCTTGAAAACATCGCCTTGGATACGCCCTTGGCTATCTTGCCGATGTTCATCCCCGCATCGAAGACGAACCTCTTGAAGGCAGAGGAGTCGCGTACCTGACGCTGCACGCCTTCAACTATCTTCTCGTAGAGAAGCGGAACCCCGAGCACCATGGTAACGTCGTGGGCGGCCATGGTATCGAGTATCTCCTTGGATTTGAGGCTTGGCGAGAAGACTATTTTGCAACCGCAGCATAAGGGGGTCAGGAAGCCGCAGGTAGCCTCGAAGCTGTGGTGAAGGGGAAGGATGGAAATGAAGGTGTCTTCTTCGCCAAAGTCAAGTACCTGGTAGGCGGCACAGACGTTGGAGCCGATGTTCGCGTGGGTAAGCATGACTCCCTTTGCCTGACCCGTGGTGCCGGATGTGTAGAGGATGGCGGCAAGGTCCTCTATGTCATCCGGCGGTTCGATCGGTGCAAGCTCTGCACCCTCGGTAATCAGCCCCTCGAAGGAGAGCCAGCCTTTAGGTGTTTTCCCTATGGCTGCCCGCTTGAACCTGCGGTCTATCTCGCTTAGGGCCTCATCAACTGTTTCCGTGTAGGCCTCGGTAGAGATAACGCCTTTTGAATCCGAGTTGCGAAGTATGTGACGAACCTCTGCAACCTTGAGCATCCTGTCTAAGGGCACCACGATGCATCCTGCCCACTGGATGCCAAGGTAAGCAGCCTCCCAGTCAGGGCAGTTCTCTCCTGTAAGGCCGATCTTATCACCGGGCCTGTAGCCTATTTTGCGAAGCGAACGAGCCAGATGCTCGATGCGCTGCTCGAGCTCCCTATACGTGAACTCCTGTCTTGTTCCTTCCCTTTCCATAAGGAGAGCCACCTTGTCTGGATGTGCCTGCGCCGATCTCTTAAACATCCTCGGCAGGGTTTCAACCTTAAGTGGACCACGAACAGTAGGTACTTCCATTACTCTGTCTCCTCTCTCGTCAACAGTTCATGTGAGAACCGCTCCATGCCGCGTCTGCCGGCCTCCAGGGTTTTAGCGATCAGGGCTTCCCCGGCAAGCCGCGCGCGATAGTTTAAACAGGTCACGAGCATCGGGCAGGCCTACACCTGTAATAAAAACCCACTCAGGGTGCTTGCGCATCAAAGCGCGACAGGCCGTAAAGCAGCTGCCTCCTGCAAGATCAATGAAAACATATACTGCATTATCCGCTTCTGTCAAGACCTCCTCAAGCTTTTTGGTAAGTTCTGCCGTCCCCAGACCTTGATTGGAGACGGTCACCACGCCCTCCTGCTTGCCTGTGATCTGCTCGGCCGCGGAAAGCAGTCCCTGTGGAAAGGTTCCGTGTCCCACGATCGCGGTGTGGATCCGGCTACTCAACGTCCTCCTCTATTTCCTTTGCCACTTTGGCCTTCTGCAAGAGAAGCTTCTTGAGCTCGCGGTCGAAGAGCTGCATGGGATGATAGCCTCTCAGCTGCACGAGGTGATTCATGGCGATCACCTCGCAGATCATCGCCAGGTTGCGACCCGGGAGCACCGGGATCGTGATAAGCGGTACGCTTACATCCAGAATATTGCGGGATTTGCGTTCAAGTCCCAACCGGTCGACGTCCATCCCCTTCTCCCAGCGCTTGAGCTCAACGACGACCTCGATTCGTTTCTGCAGACGGATTGAGCGAATTCCGAAGATGGAGTAGAGGTTGATGATCCCGAGACCACGTATCTCCATGTGATGCTGGAAGGCGGGACGCTGCTCCGCGCCCTCACCCATAAGGATCGTGCGGCGACGACGGATACGTATAAGATCGTCGGCCACCAGGCGGTGCCCTCGCTCTACGAGATCAAGCGCGGTCTCGCTCTTACCTATACCCGAGGCGCCGACAAGCAGGAGACCTATGCCGTAGACGTCAACCAGGGTTCCATGCACGTGGGTCTCAGGCGCCAGCCTCAGCTCAAGGTAGTCGGTGACGAGATGGATGAAGTCTGCACTTGGTAGACGTGAAACAAACAGGGGGATGCCGGCAGCGTCAAGTTCATCCGAAAGCTCTTTCGGCGCGTCAGCATCAGCGGTGATAACAAAGCAAGGCGGCCTCAGCTCGAGGACCCTTTGAATCGCCAACCTTCTGGCCGCCGGATCAAAGGTAGCAAGGAAAACCATCTCTGTATCGCCAAGGACCTGCAGCCGGTCTGCCGGGAATCCGCCTACAAAACCTGCCAGTGCAAGACCGGGGCGGTGAATGTCAAAGGAAGAGATGAAGCTTTTTTCCATCCCCTGCTTGCCCGCAATCACACCAAGCTTGAGTTCCTTCTGTCGATCATCGAACAGCTCGGCAACCGAAAGCTTTTTGGGTTTACTCATGCCTTGGTTGTCTCCTTGCTTTTTGGGGGAGAGCGCCGCGGTTTGATCTTGGCGCGATGTTTACCCTCGAAACGCTCCATCTGCCTCACGAGCTTATCCGTGAGGTCATGCACCGCCTTCTTTAGGGTGTCGGCCTTGGCCCGGGTTGTTATCTTGTCGTTCTTAAGGTAGAGGATCCCCTCGGCCCAGGCGAAGTTGTTCTCATAGTAAAGGATTAGCTCCGAATCAACGATGTGCACCGAGTAGCGGTCAAGCTTCGCCATCTTGCGGTCTATATAATCTTTGAGTTGAGGGGAAATCTCGATGCGGCGTCCTGTAAGCCTCATGCTCATGGCGGACCTCCTTCGTGTCTTAGCATCTAAGATTAGTGAATAGATGGCCGATGTCAAGGTCAATACACCCCACGGTTTTACTTCGTAAAACCGTGGGGACCCCAAATAGGTACTCCTTTTCGCTGGGGCGCTTACGCGCAAGCGAAAAGGAGGATTTTAGGGCTTGACAAGCTGAAATCTTGGATACAATCTATGAGTTAACTCTAAAAACCGGAGGATAGTTATGGCTAAAAAAGTCCTGCCTGGATGCAAGCGGACGTGTGGTCAAGACCCTTTATGCCGGTAAGGCATCCGCAGGGGTGAATCTCGTTGCGCTCGCTTTCGAGGGAATCCCGGATGGTGCTTACTTCATCAAGGCTGTCTGCGGCAATTACAAAAGGGTCCAAAAGCTCGTAATCCTGCATTGAGGATCCAGATAAGTGGAGTGGACGAGGTCTTGAAGCCTTGTTCATTAATAACTTAATAAAATGATATCAAAACTCCGTTCCCAAGAACGGAGAAGGAGGAAATAGCAATGAAGAAAACCCTCTTACTGGT
>JAGMDF010000005.1 GCA_023128825.1 Caldifarciminota bacterium
CAAGTGCCAGGGAGCGGGCGGACTCCGGAAATATCCAGTCAAAACAGACCATCATGCCGATCCTGGCTTCGCCCAGATCAAAAACAGGAAGGCCCAGGTTGCCGGGTTCAAATACCTCTTTCTCCTTGTCGAACAGATGCACCTTACGGTAAGTGCCCAGGTGTCCTTGTGGAGAAAAGAGCACCGCCGAGTTGTAAAGAATCTCTCCTTCCTTCTCAGCCACCCCGCAGACTACATGCCCGCCGATCGTTCCGGCAAGTTCGGTAAGGAACCGACTAGTTTGGCCTCCTGGAAAGGCCTCTGCCAGTGGGGCCAGCTCGGCTTTGGAACCGAAGAGATAACCTGTTGTGGCAAGTTCGGGCAATACAAGCAGATCAAGCGTAACACCATTGCAGGGCTTTTTGATCTTCTGAAAGTTGGATTCCCTGTCCCCCCGGATGGGTTTAAACTGAAGAACGCCTACACGCATCTTTTGAGAGCTTTAGTCAAGGAAGCGGGTGAGACCCTGGGTCCAGGCTGCGCGTATCTCATTTACCGAGGCCGTGGCGATGGTGCGGCGGCCGTCCTCGTCTAAAACCAACCGTGGCTCGGCGGCGGTTTCCCCTATCTGTGCGTAGACATCACCCTTGAGTATGCTCTCGAACTCCGTAGCGTCGGATTCTTGAACCTCAACAAGTATTCGACTCTGACTTTCAGAGAAGAGAAGGTAGTCGCCGCGCTTGACGGGTTCCGCAACCGGAACGGCACCGAGGTGAACCCTTGCGCCCATCTCACCCCCCAGGCACATCTCAGCAATCGCCACGCCCAGGCCGCCGTCGGAAAGGTCGTGTGCCGAAAGAACAAGACCCGCTCGTATAGCTCGCTCGATCTTGCGGTAGCGCTTGCGTGCTCTCTTCATATCGACCACGGGCACCCTCGTGCCCAGCTTCTTGTGCATGCGCAGATACTCCGAGCCGCCCAGTTCTCGCTTTGTCTCGCCGACGAGATAGATGCGCGAGCGCGGTTGCTTGAAGTCGCTCGTAATGGTTTTGCGGGTATCGCGTACAAGGGTCAAGCTAGAGACAAGAAGGGTGGTAGGTATATTTATCTTCCCGTCCCTGGCAGAGGTAAAGAAGTTGTTAAGGCTGTCCTTGCCCGAGATGAAGGGCGTTGTGTAATTGCGGATTGCGTCCCTGCATGCCTTTGCGGCTTGAAGGAGTTCGTAGAGTATGCGTTCGTCCGAGGCGTCGCCAGCGCAGAAGTTATCCAAGAGAGCGATGCGATCAAGGCGGCCTCCGACCACGATCAGGTTGCGGATCGCCTCGTCTATCGCAGCCGCTGCTGATGCGTAGGCGTCGATGAGGGCGTAGCGCGGGGCAAGACCTGCGGCAACCGCGATCCCCGTGTTATCATCCAGCAAGGGCTGAATAACGGTTGCGTCCGATGGTGCGTCACGCTTTGTTCCTATAAGGGGTTTGAGAACCGTTCCACCCTTGACTTCGTGGTCGTACTGCCGGATCACCCATTCCTTGGATGCGACGTTGATCTGACCCAGAAGCCGCAGAAGCGTCTGCCCCAGATCCCGGGGCACCAGCACATCGGTCTCCTTGCGCTCCTCTGGCTGCGGGGTTTTGAGCTTATGGCTCCTTGAAGGCAACCCGTTGTGCAGAAAACACATATCGAGAACCGCCACTTCTTTCCCCCTGTAACGCAGCCTGAGTATCTTGTCGTCGGTGGCCTCACCGATCACGACTGCCTGAACCCCTATCTCGTCTGCAATACTCATGAACTCCGCTACCTTCTTTGGCTTTACGAATATGACCATGCGTTCCTGGGACTCGGAGACCCATATCTCGTGAGGTGCAAGACCTGCATACTTCAGTGGTACGCGGTCCAGCTCGACCACGCAGCCTTTGTTTTTGGTCATCTCGCCCACTGCGGAGGAAAGTCCTCCGCCTCCGCAGTCGGTTATCGAGGCGATCAATCCTCGATCCCTTGCCGCAATCACCAGATCGCG
Source organism: Caldifarciminota bacterium (assembly GCA_023128825.1). GTDB lineage: Bacteria > Hydrothermota > Tepidihabitantia > B3-TA06 > B3-TA06 > B3-TA06. The sequence continues at coordinate 1,997 of JAGMDF010000005.1, forward strand.
CAGGAGCTTCTCTTCTATGGGATTGCCTATCTGAACCGCGGAGCCGTGCTTTACATGCGATGAGCCTGCAAGTGAGGTGGAGGCAAAGGTCACCCCGTGCATCCCGTCCCTGCCTGTACGCGCACCTGCAAGTATTATCATATCCCCTTTGGAGACCTTCTTTGCAACCTTTGTTTTCGGTAAGATGCCCAGGGTTCCGCAGTAGACCAGCGGGTTTGCAAGGTAGAGCTCATCGAAGTAGACTGCACCTGATGCAGTAGGGATGCCCATGCGGTTGCCGTAGTCTCGCACCCCTCGAACCACCCCTTCGAGTATTCGACGAGGAGGCAGAACGCCTTTAGGCAGTTTCCTTGAGGGGAAGCCGGGTGGGCCGAAGCAGAAGACGTCGGTGTTGAGGATAGGATCGGCTCCCTGGCCGGTGCCAAGCGCGTCGCGGATTACCCCTCCAATCCCTGTGGCGGCTCCGCCGTAAGGCTCGATCGCCGAGGGATGGTTGTGGGTCTCAACCTTGAACGCCAGTGCCGCGTCAGTAGAAAACTCCACCACCCCTGCGTTGTCGGAGAACAAAGAAAGGCACCAGGGATGATTGAGCTCCTGCGAAGGTTTCATGATGGTTTCTGCAAGCAGATTTGAGAAGCGCTCACCTTCAACCTCAAAGGCGGCGTTGAAGGTCTTGTGCACGCAGTGCTCTGACCAGGTCTGGGCCAAGGTTTCCATTTCTGTAAGGGTCGGATCGCGTCCGAGCTTTGCGAAGTGATCCCTTATCGCCTTTATCTCGGCAAGATCAAAGTGCCAGTCGCGCTTGGTGGAAAGCTCGAGAAGTTCTGCGTCTGAAAGACCGGCAAGCTTGATTTCCTCTATCTTGAATCTCGTCCCTCTGTGTCTTGGGAAAGGTTCTTCGCCCCTTACGGCCAGGTGCTGGATCAACGGATTGAAGAGATGGCGCTCCGCAAATCGCACAAGCTTTGCCCGTGGCACCGACGCCGTGAATAAAAAACGCGTCGCCCGGCGAACGTCATCCACCGCTATCTGCCGGTTCTTAAGGTGGTTTAAGACCCAGTTGGATTCAGGGTCACTCACCCCAGGATGGTAGCAAACCTCAAGTGCGCGCATACCTACAGGCTGGGACCGACCGAAGCAGATCTTCTCACTTACAGGATCGGCGAAAAGCCCCGAGGCAAACCCCTCGATCTGGCTGCGAGTAAGCTTGGATTTAAGGAAGTAAACCCGTATGATGGAAAGCCCCTTTGAGGGAAGCCCCTCCTCTAAAAGCAAGCGTGCCAGACCCTCCACCTGAGGATCGGTGCCTTTCTTTGAAACCTCGATCCTGTAGATCACGACGGATGATAACCCAATGAATCAGGATGTCAATACGTCAAGTCTTCCTCTCGCCCTTTGGACGAAAGATCGGAGCCTAAGGAGGATAAATCGTCAGGTTTCAATGTAACTCTTCAACTGGTTCGTTATCATTAACTCTGATTATTGGCGCGTGGTTGACACCTACCTGGCCGCACCTATAATTAAATTTCAAAGCGAGGATGGCGGAACAGGCAGACGCGCTGGATTTAGGATCCAGTGGGGTAACCCGTGGGGGTTCAACTCCCCCTCCTCGCATGGGTATACTTTATAATGAAAGGAAAGAATTAAAGTGGAAACGAACGTGGTTCACAAGGCGGATTGGCTTCTTGCAATCGAGGGCAAGGTTGAGTCTGATGAGGTTCGTGCCGAGCGCGAGAAGCTCTTGCGTCGGTTCGCGCGCCGGGTGAAACTTGCGGGATTCAGGCCGGGCAAGGCCCCTATGTCCATGGTGGCGGCCCGCTATGCCGAAGACGTCAAGGTCGAGCTGGTCGAGGAGTTCGCATCAAGGGCGTATCGCGAAGCGCTAAAGGAGGCTAAGATCCGTCCGCTTTCCCAGGGACGCCTGACGCATTGGAACTTTATAGAGCAAGACGAGCTTCGCTTCGAGGTCGAGGCAGAGGTGATGCCTGAAATCCAGGTTAAGGGATACCGCAAACTAAAGCTGGAACCGATTCCTCCACCATCGAAGGATGAACTTGTAGAAAAACACACAGAAACGCTGCAGGAACGCGCTGCTCGTTTCGAGCCGGTGGACCGTGAGACAAGGGAAGGCGACTACGTCCGCTGCGACTACTCGGTCTACCGCAACGGAAAGAAACAGAACAAACAGACAGGGGTGCTTGTGAAGATAGGCGACAGGGAGAACCTCCCCCAGATAAACGCCGCTTTGATGGGCAAGAAGGCGCATGAGATCGCGGAAGCCGTGGTAAAATACCCTGACGACGCGGGCGAACTTGCCGGGAAAGAGGCTACCTTCAAGTTCTTTATCCACGAGATCAAGGAGCGCCGCCTGCCTGAGATCAATGACGAGTTTGCAAAGGAGACGGGGTTCGAGACGCTTCAGGCGATGCGCTCCAAGCTGGCCTCCGACGCAACCGAAGAAACCGAACGGATAATGAATGAGCGGCGCGAGGATCAGATCTTCAAACAGCTTCTGGAGTTGCATCCGTTTGATCCTCCTCCCGTCCTGGTAGCCGAACGTACCCGCTACCTCCTGGCACGCCTTCGCATCCCGGACACACCCGAGGCACGTCAGGAAGTCGAGTCTAAGGCGGCAGAACACGTCAGGCTCGACATCATCCTTGATGCAATCGCCGAGAAAGAAGAGATTAGCGTCTCCGATGAAGAGCTTGAGGCCTGGTTCGCAGAACGCGCCAAGCAGATGGGGATTCCCTTTCCACAGGCGCAGGCACTGTGGAGGCGTGAACTGGCAATCGAGGAAGCGCGCAAGCGCAAGATCATTGATTTTCTACTCGAACAAGTAGCAGAAGGAGGTTTAATTGTATATCCCGATAGTCATTGAACAAACGGGCCGCGGTGAACGAGCCTACGACATCTACTCGCGGCTGCTTAAGGACCGCATCATCTTCCTGGGCTCGCCGGTGGACGATAACGTCGCCAACCTGGTTATCGCCCAGCTTTTGTTCCTGGATGCCGAGAACTCCCAGAAGGACATCAACCTCTACATCAACTCCCCGGGCGGCATCGTTACCTCAGGATTTGCCATCTACGACACGATGCACTACATCAAGTCAAACATCGTGACCATCTGCGTTGGGATGGCCGCTTCGATATCGGCGGTACTTCTCGCCGCAGGCAAGAAAGGTAAACGCTACGCCTTGCCAAACTCGCGCATAATGCTGCACCAGCCCTCCATCTCAGGGCTTTCAGGGGTGGCGGCAGACGTGGAGATCCACGCAAAGGAGCTCCTGAAGTGGCGAAAGAAACTGAACGAGATACTTGCCGATACCACGGGTCAAAACGTTGAAAGGATCAAGCAGGACTCCGACCGAGACTACTTTATGAGCCCGGAAGAGGCGAAGGCATACGGTCTGATAGACGAGATACTGGAACCTGCCCATGAGCGAAAAGAATCAAAAAAGAGCTAGTCACGAGGTAGTCTGCTCGTTCTGCGGCCGGCCAAAGCAGGTCGTGAAGCGCATGATCTCAGGCCGGGGCGGCTACATCTGCGATTCGTGCGTCAAGCTGTTTGCAGGTGTCATCGAGAATGAGGAGCGGGCAGAGCAAACACTTTCTCTTACCAATCTGCCTACACCTGCCGAGTTCAAGGCGCATCTCGATAACTACGTGATCGGTCAGGAGCGGGCAAAGAAGGTGCTTTCGGTAGCGGTCTACAACCACTACAAGCGGTTGATAACAAGACGCAAGGGCGTTGAAATTGAGAAATCGAACATCCTTTTGATCGGCCCTACCGGGGTTGGCAAGACCCTTTTGGCCCAGACCATGGCGCGGCACCTGAACGTACCATTCTCGATCTCCGACGCAACCCCACTTACCGAAGCGGGTTACGTTGGGGAAGACGTTGAGAATATCATACTCAGACTTCTTCAGGCCGCCAACTACGATCTGGAACGAGCGCAGACTGGTATCATATATCTTGATGAGATAGACAAGCTGGGCCGGCGCTCTGACTCGCCCTCGATCACCCGCGACGTATCCGGAGAGGGAGTCCAGCAAGCGCTTCTCAAAATCATAGAAGGAACCGTGGCCAACGTGCCGCCCAGAGGCGGACGCAAGCATCCGGAGCAGCAGTTCATACCGGTGGACACCCGCGGCATACTCTTCATCTTCGGCGGGATGTTCGACGGCCTGGTGCCTATCATCCGCTCCAGGCTGCGTAAGACCGCGATAGGATTCGGTATCCAACGCGACAGGGTGGAGGACCTTTCAGACGACGAGATACTTGCCAAGGTGGAGCCCGACGATCTGATTCACTACGGTCTTATCCCGGAACTCGTGGGACGCATCCCGGTTGTCGTCTCTTTGACGTCCCTTGACGAAGCCGCCCTGGTGCGCATCCTGACCGAACCGCGCAACGCTATCCTGAATCAATACCAGCACTACTTCGACATGGAGGGCATAAAGCTGCGCTTTTCAGACGCGGCGCTCGAGGCGGTTGCCCAGCGGGCCACAGAACGCGGCTCAGGTGCGCGAGGTCTGCGTTCCATCATGGAGCAGACCATGCTCGACATCATGTTCGAGCTGCCCGATCGCAAGAAGAAAGGCTACGTGGAGTGCACCATCGGCGAAGAGGTGCTAACCAAGGGCAAGGTCCCAAAATTTCGCAAACCCTCTGCCAAACGCAAGGCGCGGTAAGAATCCTTAACCGCCAGTACATATACCCATAAAACGGCGGCTCCTATCGTTAAAATTCTGATACTATTTGATCTGACCAACCCTAAACAGTTTGACATTGCCGAAGAACCGGCTTACACTGAACCTAAAGGAGGTTGTTATGATACAAACAACTGTTTTATTCCTGGCGTTATGCGCAGGGACGCTTGTAGAACCCTTTCGTATCGCCCAGGCCGAACCAGGCCATCACCAGACCTATCCGTGTGCTGCCATGGCCCCTGACGGGCATTTTGCCGTGGCCTGGATAGACAGCATAGCATCCGGGCACCCCGTATTCCCCGAGGATTTAGAGCTGGATCTTTTCGTTCGCTTCTTCGATCGGGACGGGAATCCGATGACTGAACCGTATCAAATCGCAAAGATGGCGGACACCAACTGGATTTACTACCCCTGGCTTGAGATGGATACGGCAGGCAACGCCATCCTGCTTTGGGTGGACAGGAAGACCCGAAGTGCGGAGCAGCCTTCTTACGTGCGCTTCCAGCGCTTCGCCCCTGACGGCAGCCCTGTGGATTCTGCGCACACGGTGGTGGCGCGGGTATTCTTATATAAGAGGAGTCCGATTGACTTGAGCCTCAACAACAGGGGTGATTTCGCAGTGACCTGGCTTGAGGTAATTCCCCCCTATTGGGAGTTGACCTGCGTGTGGGT
>JAGMDF010000050.1 GCA_023128825.1 Caldifarciminota bacterium
GTTCTTGAGATAGGCACCGCCACTTGGTGCCCGCCATGCGCGGCGGCTGCCAGAGGTGCCGAGGGTCTGGCCGAAGAACACCCCGGTAAGGTTCTGATAGTTGAATACCACAACAGTGATGATTTTTCCAACAACTATGCAAACACACGCAATAGCTTCTACGGGGTTACCGGTATACCCACCGCTGTCTTCGATGGAGTAGAAAAAGTGGTAGGCAGTACAGGCAGCAATAACTTCTTTACCTATAACGCAAAGTACATGGCACGCACAGCCATCGAACCGCCGCTTGAGATAAGCCTCACCAGAACAACCAACGCGCTCGCGTCAACCTCGGGAAGCCTTAAAGCAACCATCACCAACGTAAGCAACGAGGAGGTATCCGGCAATGCCCACTTCACGGTAACCGAATCTCACATCCCCTACTCCTGGCAGGGGCTGGACAGCCTATTTTTCGTGGAACGGGCCATGCTGCCCCACGCCTTCGGCGAAGAGATCACCCTTGCTCCGGGCGAGGATATAACCTTGACCCGCAGCTTCACCATAGACGAAACCTGGCCCTACTTCACCGAGGACGACAACATAGAGTTCGGCTGTTTCGTGCAGGGGGCAGACAAGGAGATATACCAGGGAGCAGTTCTTGAGTTCGGGGAGCCCACTTCCCTCCAGGAGGATCGCGACCTTGCGTTCTCTTTGAACATACCGGCTGTTGTGGGCAGGAAAGGCTCGGTGGAACTTTCGCTTAACGCGACCTGCGAGGTCAGCCTTACCCTGTACGACGCAACCGGCCGTTTGGTGAAAACGCTTTATGCAGGCGCTCTCTCCGCCGGCACCCACCTCATCGATATCCGGACCGATGCCCTGCCAGCCGGAGCGTATTTCATCAGGGCTATTGTTGCCGGGCACAACCAGGTAAGAAAGCTCGTAATCCTGCATTGAGGATTTAGATACTTTGTTAAGGACGGTGCGTCCCAGCACCGTCCTTCATTAACTTAGCCAAAAGGCTGTGGGCAAAAAACTCCGTTCCCAAGAACGGGGAGAGGAGATAATTAGCTATGAAGAAAACCCTTTTCCTGGTTGCAGCACTTGTTGCTTTACCGCTTGCTTTGTTTGCAGCAGAGCGCGTTGTGGTGCTTGAGTTACTCTGCCGCACCGCATGCGTATACTGTCCTGGGGCCGCGATTGGTGCCGATGCAGTAGCAGAGAACCATCCCGGAGAGGTGCTGCTCGTTGAATACCACCTTTCCGATCCCTTCCAGAACAACGAATCTGTGACCCGTGCAGTGTTTTATTCCGGCGATACTGTTTATATCCCTGCCGCTTTCTTCGACGGCGTAGTCAAATACGTGGGGCCGGGTGCCGCTTCACGCTACGACTCGACGTTCCTTGCTCGAGCTGACAGCGCCGCGCCGCTTGAGATCACCCTGGAGAAGACCGAGGACGCCTATATGAGCGGGGGAACACTCACCGCCACCATCACGAACACGAGCGACGCGGAGATTACGGGCAGGGTGCACTTCACCATAACCGAGTCCAACATCCGCTATTCATGGGTAAAAGACAAGAAATGGGTAAACTTTGCCTTACGCGACATGCTGCCCGATGCCTCGGGAGCCGAGATAACCCTTGCAGCGGGAGCCGATACCACCATCACTCGCGACTACGAGATTAACCCCGCATGGCCATACCACACAGATGACCTGGGCAACGTCGAGTTCGGCTGCTTCGTTCAAGACACCACCGTATATCAAGGAAGGCTAAGGGAGATTCTGCAGGCCGCGGTAATACCTCTGGAGAATCCGCTCCTTGAAGGTATAGAGGAGGACGCCCTAGCGACCCTATTCTCCCTGGACGTGCCCACGCTTGTTAAGGGACACGGCTGTATCGAGCTTTCCCTTGATGCGTCTTGCGAGGTCAGCCTTACCCTGTACGATGCAACCGGCCGTTTGGTGAGAACGCTTTATGCGGGCAGTCTCTCAGCCGGCACCCACCTCATCGATATCCGGACCGATGCCCTGCCAGCCGGAGCGTATTTCATCAGGGCAACCGCAGGAGCATACAACCGGACAGGCAAACTGGTTATCCTGGATTGACGATTAACTGCCAACTTGAATTACAAAGGGGCCGCAAGGCCCCTTTATCGAACTTAAACGTTTGCGTCCTGAAGTTTAAAGGGATATTCGACCCCTCGGTATATTGGAAAGCAAGGGTTTACAGCGGG
>JAGMDF010000051.1 GCA_023128825.1 Caldifarciminota bacterium
GACCTTGATGGGAAGGCCTGGAGCCTTGATTCGCTTTTGGGATCGAAGCTCACCATCATATCCTTCTGGAGCACGTCCTGCGCACCCTGTAAGGAAGAACTTAAACTCCTCGACAGCCTCTACGGGGTGTACGGGGATTCGGGGTTTTCGGTTATCGGGATAAACATAGACAGCCGCAAAACCCTCTCAAGGGTCAAGCCGATGGTGGAAGGCTACGGGTGGGATTTCACGGTGCTATTGGACTCTCAAGGGGAACTCATGCGGCTCTTCAAGGTAAGCCCGATCCCGCACACCTTCTACTTGATGCCCGACAAGAAGCTTTTGAAGTCGGTGATCGGCTACACCAAGAAGGACGCGGCCGAAATCATAAAGACAATCCGCAACGCGGTCCACGGCAACTGCTCCTCTTAAGATGCTGGTCGGCGGACGTCGTGTATGGGAGACGAAACTAAAGAGGGTCTTACGGGGAGCGATCCTTCTCGCGGTTACAGCAGCGATCTTAAGCTGCGGCGAGCGCTTCCCTGATCCCGGCCAAGGAGGGGAGTTTGAACGCACGGTCCTGCTCGAGGAGGGAACCGGCACGTGGTGCACCTACTGCCCTGAGGCGGCAGAGAATATCGAGGAGCTCGCCGTATCTCACCCAGGTGAATTTATTGTTCTCGCTTTACACGCCCAGGACGACTATTCTTCTTCCGAGACAGAAGCGCGACTTACCAGCCTTGGTGTTGCGGCCTTCCCTACAATAATCTTCGACGGGGTTGAGGAGTCGGGCAGAGAGGTCGATGAGATGGCGGCGATACTTGCGGATAGACGCAAGCTCGGCTCGACCATAAAGCTTGAACTCTCAGCGTCCTTGACCGCAGACAGCGTTTTATACGAGATTGCCGTAATCACATCCGCAAAGATCGAGGAATCCATCGAAGCGAACCTGCGCATCGCCCTGGTTGAGGATACCTTAACCGACGCCTCGGCAGGACTGCTTCACCATACCGTCAGGCGCCTGCCCGAGGCCGCAGGCGAGGATGCCTTAACGCTTGAGCCGGGCGACACCGTGAACCTGCATCGCGCCCTGCCGCTCGATGGCTCCTGGGGCAGACCGCTTGCCGCCCTCGTCTGGATAGAGGCCGAAGACCTAAAGGTCTATCAGGCCGCTTCATACGAGCTCGACGGGGGCAGCCCCAGCGAGGGCGAGTTCAGTATCGAGGTAGCCAGTGATACGATCCAGACAAAGCCCGAACTCGGAGACACCGGCTACTACTACTTTGATCTAAAGAACCATACCGGTAACGCTTTGACCTTGACCGTAGACCTTCCTCCTGACTCGTTGGAACTTCCGCCAGGATGGGGTGCCTCAATCTGCGATGAAGGTAGGTGTTATCCCACACCGTTCGACGTGCAGGTTCCTGCTAAAGGAACCTCACAGGGGTTTCACCTGACCATAGCCAGCGGTACCGAAGGGACCGAAGGCAAGGTGGTGATGAGTGTCACGGGCGGGGAGGAGGTTGATAAACAGACCTTTGTTCTTCAAATCCAGGAATAAAGGTCAGCATCAGCAAAGCATTGACAAACCCTTCCCGTCTCAGATAATATGTGATGGTTCTAATTTTCTTACTCATCGGAGAGGTTTCTCTGTCGGGCGTCAATACGACCAATCTGTGGCTGGAGACCCCGCACTGGTCATCCCAGTTTTACAACGAAGCCGAGGCCGATCTTTTCGTTGATCGCTTCCGCATCGGCGGACGATTCCTTCTTGATGCCGAGAACCTTCGCGACACCCTGGAGAGGATAGTGATAAGCCAGCGCTACCTTGGGTATGAAAAGGACGCTGTGAGCCTGTGGCTCGGCAACTACTACGAGACCCTGGGGCATGGGCTCGTGCTTTCCTCATTTGAGGACAAACCCCTGCGCATAGACCGCAACCTGGACGGCGGCCGGTTGAGCTGGGAGAACGATTTTCTTGGAATCGGGCTTCTGGCGGGCCGGATGCTTGCCGAAGACAAGGTAACGAGAGACGACTGGATATACGCGGCCCAGTTGGAGGTCTGGCCGATTGACGCACTGGATTTGGGTGCGGCATACCTGCGGCGCGACGCGACCCGGGACGCTGATACCCTCTTCGGACGAGCGTTCGAGGAGTGGGCAGAGGAGAATCTTACGCTCCGTCTGTGGCGCTTCGATCTCACCGCGGCCGCTGCCCAGCGTTTCACCTGGGGACGCCGATCTGCCGAAGGCTGGATCGGTACCGACAACATCAACGGTCTTGGCCTTACCGCCTCCCTTTCCTACTCCCAGCAAGGTATAGGCATCCTTCTTGAGGCAAAGGATTACAGGGGTCTTGCAGGCGGGATCAACGCACCGCCCCCGTGCAACCCTGACGCGGAGTCCGTCAACCAGGGTGCGGACGAGCAGGGATACCACCTTGCGCTGAACCTTGCACCATGGGATTGGCTCTGGATTGACGCATCATACTCGTCAGCCTGGGATTCTACCAGGGAGAGCACACTGGATCGCATAGGGGTCGAGCCGCGTATTGATCTGGCAGGGCATACTTTTATCCCCTTCTTTATCATGATAGACCGCGAGATACCCGGCGCCGTGAACCCGCAGAACGACTTAATGGAAGCGGGCCTTTCTTACGAGACCTTGATCGGTGAGGTATTCCTGCACCTTAAAGGCTCCTATCGCAGCATTGCAGAGGGCACAGAGAGCTGGGCCGAGCCGCGCGCGCTTGCAGAGCTGGGTTGGGGTCCCTTACTTCTCTCCGGCGGAGGCGTTGCGGAATTAAGGGAAGAGACGGAGCTGTGGCCCTGGGGTGCTCTACGCTACAACGCCTACCCCTTCGATCTCACCATTTCTTACGGGCGGTTCAAGGGTTCCTACATCTGCAAGAACGGGGTTTGTTCCTACGAGCTTCCGTTTGAGGGTATCAAGGCCGACGTAACTCTATACTTTTAGAACCCCACGCTGATACTTCGTCTCAGCGCGTGGACCCCGAAAGGAAAAATAAGAAGGTTTGCCAACGGCAGATGATAGACAAGTGGCTTAAGCCCCTTGTGTCTTATTCCGTTCTTGCGATCTTTCGTCCGAAGGACGAAAGGAGCACTAAAGGTTTTCTGAGCAGGCCAGGTCTTTGCGTTCAGGGACAGAAAGCGCTTCCCATGCCGAGGGGCCGAGGAGGATGTCTTTTTCAGCTTTCGCCGCGCGCTGCATGTTCTTTGCGGCCCGGTTGACCGGTTCTCCAATCGCGTCGAACCACTGCAGCTCACCCTTGCCGAACGTCCCTGAAACCACCTCGCCTGTCTCGATCCCTACGTGAACCTCGCGGTTTTTGCCCAGATCACGGGCAAAGCTAACCGCATTATCTGGACTCTCGAAGAGCAGAAGCCCCGCGTCTCCCATGAACTTCACGACTCGACCGCCATGCCTGGCTGCCGACTCTATGACCATTCCGTAGAAGGAATCAAGCTCGGCGGCAATATCGGCTGCATCCCTGCCCTGATTCTGCCTGTACCAGTCTTTAAGATCGAAAAACAGCACCGTTGCGGTTGTTTTTGACTTCCTCATATAACAATACTAGGTCAATCAAGTTGGTTGTCAAGGGGCTTGACAAGTCCTTGAATTCTTCCTATTATTAGGCATTGAAGTCGATCGAGCATAAAAACAAGTCTAAGGTGAGACTGTATAATCCAAAAACCAAGGAGGTTTACCAATGAAGAAACTCTTCGCTATTCTGGCTATCGCCGGTCTTGTGATAGCCGCAGGCGCAGTCCTGGGCTGTGGCAAGATAGGCGGCGAGGGCTCCGAGGTGATAACTGACCTGCAGGACAGGGTCGAGACCCTCGAGGCCGATGTTGAGGCTGTTGCCGTCACTCTTACCGAGCTCCAGGACGAGTACGATGAGCACATGGAAGAGTTCCATGGCACGAAGCCGGCGGAGCGCAAACCGGTCGTCACCACCGGCGGCGCTGCAAAACCACCCCCACGCGAGAGAATCAAGTAAATCACTGAAAGCCCAGGAGGATTTATTATGAAAAAGGTACTAGGTATAACCCTGCTGGTTGCGGTAGGGGCGTTCGTCGTCTTCATGACGGGTTGCGACGGCGAACTTCCCGGTGAAGTGAGGAATCTAGCTGCAGAGGCTGCTGATGAAGGAGCAAGCGTCAAGCTTACCTGGACTGAACCCACAGATGCAACCGGAGACGAAACCTACAGCGTCTACTTCGACGAAACCCTCGTTGAGGAAGAAATCAGCGTAACGGAATACAAGCATTTCGAGCCGGGCAAAGCAGGCGAGTACGAAGTCACTGTAGTCACCGGTAACGATGAAAGCGAAGGCGTCAAAATAGATGTCTACCCTATCGATGTAACTCCCGTTACAGTTTGGGAGCTTAACGGTACCGGTAAAAGTGGTATCGGCTTTGACATCGAGGGTGAAGCCGTTGCCACCTATTCTATGAGTGCGACCTCGGACTATCGCGGCAAGGTCGACTGCTACTTCTCTAACTTCACCGGTCAATCAGGCGGATTCGATACTCCGTACTATCTAGCCAGTCCCGATCAAGTGATTGTGGATCCCGGTGATCCCGATCCTTCCTTCACCGGTTGGCGCGTTTCCGGAATAAGTAACCCCGTAGGTGGTAACATCGAAGACGTAAAGATAGCACCTGGCTCCGGCTCTTATTATAACCGCAGCGACCAGGTTGTTATCAACGAGACATACGCTGTTTCAACTCAGGATGACTACTACGGACTCGTTCAGGTAATAAGCATCAACGAGATCGACGGACAGGTTGAAACCAAGGTTACCTTCCAGCCGATTCAAGAACTCCGTCTGTTCTAAGGACTAACTCCCTTACTCGTGAAATCCCGGAGGGAGAGGCTGCGCCTCTCCCTCCTTTAAGTTGAGAGGTGTAACGTGACAAAAAAGATACTTCAGGGGGTAGTGCTGGTAGGGGTTTTGTTTCTGGCCGGATGCGTGCCTCGCCGCGTGATCCAGGCCGACTACGGCCCTCGTCTGGACGAGATCGAGACTCGATTGAGCAGTATAGAAACAACGCTCGATAGTCTTAAAAGCAATGTCTCCAAAGCCAACGCCAACGACGAGATTCTCCACGGGAATATGGAAGCGCTTTACAAAGAGGTGGACGAACTGCGCGCAAAGATGGACATGCCTTTATCCAAGCCGAGGCGCAAGCTGGTAAAGTAAACACATACTTAAACCGCCTCCGGCGGCCCAAGGTCTAATCATAGGCATAGAGAAAAATTCCAAGAAGGCCCCCGGCCTTCTTTTTTATGGACTTGACTTTGGGGTGCTGAGGGGATAGGCTACTGGATGTTGAATAAGATCAGAGCCTGGGTGCAGACGTCAACCGTCCCGCGTAGAGCGGCCTATCGAATCCTTAAAGCCCCATGGCTCAACCGCAACCCGATCTACCGCCACGCCTACCGCAAACGAATAGAACACGTCATCCAGCGCTACAGCGACTTCCCCCGAACCGTATCCCTGGAGACCTCTGCATTCTGCAACGCCCGCTGTATCATGTGTACTTACCCTATAATGAGACGAACTAAGGGACTAATGTCTTGGACTCTCTTTGCCGATGCCGCTGACGAATGCGCCCGTCATGGTGTTGAAGTCGTGTACCTTTCAGGGTTCGGCGAACCGCTCACCGACAAGGGATTGGCTGAGAAGGTAGCCTACGCCCACTCCAAGGGGCTCTGCACCTCCATCGTCACCAACGCCTCACTCCTGGATGAACGCCGCACGAAGGAACTCATCAAGGCCGGACTGGACGAGATAAACATCTCAATTGACGGCTTCACCCCAGAGGTTTATAACAAGATCCGCATAGGGCTCGACTTCGATGTGGTGGCAGAAAACATCCGCAGGCTCTCCCAACTCAAGCGCGGCGGCAAACCAGCATTGAACCTTGAGATGGTGTTGATCGGCAGCCTCAACCGCGATCAGGTCGCTCTCGCCCGCCGCGATTGGGGTGCTATTGTAGATTCTATCGTCGTCCGACAGCCGCAAGACTGGATCGGAGGAATAGAGCTTGAGCCGGAGGTCTACACCCCGCATCGCGGTCGCAGGAGAAGATTATGGCCGCCGTGCATGTATCCATTCACCCAGTTGAGCGTCTACTGGGACGGCACGGTGCCCATCTGCTGTCTGGATTACGAGGCTGAGGGACGCGTAGGGCGGTTCGGTGAGCAAAGCCTTACCCAGATATGGCAAGACCAGGCGATTAACCATTACCGCAAGCGTCACCTGGCCCAGGACGGACGTCTTCCATCACCATGCGACCGCTGCTCCTACTTCTCGGTGTGGTGGTAAGGCCTTGACAAAAAAGTATTCAGGCCGACAATCCTCATAAGGAGGCATAAATGCATAAGAGCGTCAAGATAGTTGCCCTTGTTGTTGGAGCGATCTTTTTCCTCAGCGCCACCTTCGATGTAGCTCCCGACATAGCCAATATCTCGGTCGTAGCCCTGTCGGGTGGCGATGGAGTCAAGGTCAGTTGGAGTTCAATTGCTCCCTATAGCTCAGGCTGCTGGGGGAAAACCGAGGATTGGCTCTACGCCCTGTACCTGGACGACGAACTGGTTGCAGACTCGCTGGAGGAAACCGAGTACGACCTGTACGAGTACGGCAAAGAGATCGAAGTAGTCGGTTTTGGCTCCGCAGGGGAAACCGAGCCGGCCGTAATCTCCATTGCTCCTACACCTATAACTGAGCTTACCGTTTACGAACTCAACGGCGACGGCCCAAGCGGGATAGGGTTCGATCCAGCTGCCAAGTGCGTAGCCTCATACACGATGACAGACTCAACCAACCGCGATGACATAGACTGCTACTTCACCAATTGGGTTGATTACTCCGGCGGATTCGGAGGACTGTACTATCTGGTAAGTGCAAATCAGGTCACGTCAGACCCGGGCGGCGAGGGTCTTGCCGCAACCGGCTGGCGTTCCACGAGTATAACCGAGGCGCTGGATGTATCGGGTATCGAAGACGTAGAGGTAGTTCCGGCGCTGGGCTATGGGAACGCCGCTGATTCCGTGCAGGCAGGCGAAACCTACGCCATACTTACCCAGGACGGCTACTACGGGCTTATCCAGGTGATGGACATTGATACAATCAACGGACAGATTGACATCAAAGCAACCTTCCAACCGATACAGCGGCTGAGGTGGATGTAGGGGAAAATCAGGATACCGCCTGACTCAGAGGCGAATAATGAGTGATGTGAGAGACCACCTCGGCGTCGGGAATAATGTGGAACGGACTCTCCAGTCCGTTCTTAATATAAATGCACAGACTGGAGAGCCTGTGCCACATTTTCAAAGGCCTAAGACCCTCAGTCATTGCGAGGAGCGAAGCTCCGAAGCAATCCCATAGAACGGAAAGCCACCTCCCCCATCAAGGGGGAGGGGTTGAATGCTTCTTTTGTCCTTCGGACACATGTGCCCCGAAGGGATAAAAGATCGCAATGGAAATTGGAGAACGGACTCTCTAGTCCGTTACTTGTATATGCCGGTGCTTTCAGGCTTTCGCGGCTCGGGAACAGTCTTCTTCTCCAACTGCAACCTTCGCTGCCGCTACTGTCAGAACTGGCAATTAAGTTCGTAGGGGCTGACCTTCAGGTCAGCCCGAAATGTAAGCGAAGCCGCCAATCAAACCGGGGATGACCGATAGCAAGATATTCAGAAGATTAAGTGCGATTTTGACGATTTCTAGTATCGTCAAAAGCGACACATGTCGAGTTTGCTTTTCGGTTTCATTGCTTCTAATCTCATCGGCGGATAAGGTTTCGATTATGGTTTTAGATTCTGAAACTTCTATTCTTGCGTAGAAGCTATTTTTTTTAAGCATAATATCACTCCTATTTAACGATTTTTGATATTTTTCATTTGCGTGCATAAAAATGCCTCCTTATGATTTAACATTTATATCTATCCATTCGATTATTAAAACCACCTCATATTCATCTCCTTTCTTACTTATTATAATATGATTCTGTTAAATATCAAGGTATGTCAATTTCTATTATTAAAAAATCTCCCTCTATTATAGTGGAGAAGTACAATAACCTCACCCTTGTTCCAACAAAAGTTGCTCCCTATACTTGTATATGTAAAATTCTCGTAAAAGTGTAAACTGAATTCTGGAGTGCAAAGGCCGTGTCTTTGCGGCAACAACAAAAAGTCAAAAATTCACCGCAGCATGGTATGGGGAACCCCTCCACCCAGCTCTCCTCTACACGGGTCCGTTACTTGTATGCACGGGTTGGAGACCCCGCGCTCCATTGACCTTGCGTGGCTCCGAAGGGCGAACGTAGGGAATAATCTCATTGCACAAAGCTAAAAACTCTGGGGCATATCGGAATCCTGAGTTAATATTGCCGAATCCCCGTCGGCCAAGTGGGACCCATACGGTTCGCCGTCAGCCCCCCTTAATTTTGCATTTTGATATTGCGACGAAGTCGCGTTCTTGTCCAGCTTTTTTCACCCCGCGAAATCGCTGCGCGCTTCCGCGGGGACCCCGGAACTTTGTCCAGCTTTTGGGTAGCTTTTGACCACCTTTTGACCAGCTTATTTCACCCCGGAACTTTGTCCAACATCTGACCAGTTTTTGACCAGCTTTTGTCCATAAAACCTGCAGTCCCTTGACCCCCTTCTATAAATGAATACAATTCCGCGTGACTAAAACAGTTCCTCGCTACCTTGACCTGGTGCGGTCCGGTGAACTGGACGAGCGTATCGAACAGGCCTGGCAACTTGCGCAGTTGTGTAAGTTATGCCCGCGCGCCTGCGGGGTGAGGCGACTTGAGGGAGAACTCGGAATCTGCCGGGCGGAGGGGGTGTTACGGGTATCAAGCTTTATCAGGCACTTAGGCGAGGAGCCGGTGCTTTCCGGCTGGCGCGGATCCGGAACGGTCTTCTTCTCACACTGCTCCCTGCGCTGTAAGTTCTGTCAAAACTGGCAGATAAGCTTTGAAGGCGAGGGTGAGGATATATCGGTGAAGCAGTTCGCGGAAGGGATGTTGGCGCTGCAAGCCGCGCAAGTACATAACATAAACTGGGTCACGCCATCACACTACCTGCCCTGGCTGCTGGAGGGTCTGAAGATCGCTGCCGAGCAAGGCCTTCGCCTGCCCCTCGTTTACAACTGCGGGGGATACGAGTCGCTTGAGGCTTTAAGGCTTCTGGACGGAATCGTGGACATCTACCTACCCGACGCAAAGTACGCAGATCCAAAGCTTGCAAAGAAACTCTCAGAAGCTCCCGACTATCCGGAGGTAAACCGTGCCGCACTTGCCGAGATGTGGCGCCAGGTGGGAGAGCTTGAGACCGATGATGAGGGGGAGGAGGGCGTCGCACGTAAGGGGTTGATAGTGCGTCACTTGATGATACCCGGTGAGGTCGAAAACACGAAAGGTGTGTTACGGGTGTTAAAAGAGACTTGTGGGGTTGAGGTTGCTATCTCCTTGATGGGGCAGTACTTCCCTACGTCAAGGATGAAGGGTACGGCTTACGATCGAACCATCACCCGTGCCGAGTATCAAGAAGCCGCCTCCTACATGTTCGATTTAGGATTTGAAACCGGTTGGGTGCAGGATAGGCTGGGGGTGGAGTTAAGACATCGTCCGGATTTCCGCAGAAACGAAACTGAGATGCGATAAAGTAAAGGTCGGCTTTTGGCCGGCCTCTTAATCTTTTGGATAAATCTAGGCTTTACTTGCTCGCTATGCAGCCGGTGTTCTTGTTGTTGCAGCGGTACTTGGGCCAGGGGGATACCTCGTTGTGTATCTGGGTACCCATATAGATGATACCGTCTTCGCCGATGGCCGGACACGACCCACAAGGACCATCATTTCAGAAACTTAAATTCGACCCTTCTGTTTTGTGCCCGGCCCTGCTCGGTTTCATTGGTATCGATGGGCTTTTGCTCACCGTAACCTCTGGGAATTAGGTTGTCAGGATTGCATCCAACCGAAACAAGGTATGAGACCACCGACTGCGCTCGTTTGCGCGAAAGCTCCAGGTTATACACCTCGGTGCCGACGTTATCGGTATGGCCGGCTATCTCCACCTTCATATCCGGGCTCTCATTGAGCACCTTTGCAAGGCGGTTGAGTTCAGGAAAGGACTCGGGCTTCAGGCTGTAGCGGTCGAACTCGAAGAAGATGTTGTTGATCCGCACCGCGATCCCCTTCTCTTTGATCTCTGAAATCGAGGCCATGATGATGTCTTCCGTTATATCCACCGCCTCGGTTTGTTCGGTTAAATCTACGTTCTTGGAGACAGGATAGTAGCCCTCCTTCTCCGCGTAGTAGCCGTAGTTTGCCCCCAGGGGCAAAACGATGAAGTAGCTTCCGTCCTGCGGGTTCGAGCGAAGTTCGCCTGCGTTCTCGCCTGTTGCCAGATCCTCCCATTTTATCGCCGCGGTCAGGGGGTTGCTTTGCTCGTCGGTAACCTTGCCTCGGATGGTTGCCACCGCCTCGGGCCGCGCCTGGCCGGGCAGGGTGATCGAGTAGATGTCGTAGCCCCCATAGGAGTCTTTGCCCCCGTAGGCCGAGAAGTAGGCGATCTCTCCGGATGTGGAAACCGTGTACCCCCAGTCGTCGCCCGCGGTGTTGATATGTTTGCCCAGATTGCGAGGCTCGCTCCACTCGGTCCACGATGTCTCGCTCAGCCGGACCGTTTTGAACACGTCCAGCCTGCCCAGACCGTAGTGGCCGTCGGATGAGAAGTAAAGGGTCTTGCCGTCCGGATGAAGGAACGGGGTGCGCTCCGCATAAGGGGTGTTGATAATCGGGCCGAGGTTGATCGGTTCGCTCCAGCCTTGCTCGGTGCGCTGCGAGACGTATATGTCGGTATTCCCCCAGGTGTTGCCGTGGAACGGTTCATCCTTGGGATGAAACTCCCCGATGTTGCCAGGCCTGTCCGAGGTAAAAAACATCGCCTTGCCGTCCGAGGTCATGAATCCGTCGGACTCGAAGTATATGCTGTTTATAGGCCTGGGCTGGTGCTGCATCCTGCCCCAACCCTGCCGGGTCCTGTCTGAATAAAAGATGTCGCCGCCCCCGAAGCTGCCCAGGTAGTTGCCGAAAAGTATAAGCCGGTTGCCGTCCGCCGAGATCGAGCAAAGCGACTCGTTCCGCATCGTATTAACCCCCGTAACACCCGTAACACCCGTAACACCCGTAACACCCGTAACACCCGCACCCAGGTTCTCAGCCTTGCCCCATCCGCCGTTCTCGAATATGGAAACAAATATATCCTCCTCGCCGAAGCCGTCTGAGCGGTCCTTGCCGGTAAAATAAAGGTACATTCCGTCGGCTGTGGGTACGGGCAACCCCTCGTGAGCCGAGGTGTTGATGCCCTGACCCAGGTTGGCGACCACAAGACCCTCTTCCTCGGCCTCAAGCAGCGCGATTACCTTTTCAAACCGCTCGTCCATGGTATCAAACAACCCCTGATAGCGCTCGTAGACCTCGGCCGCCTGCTCCCACTCGCCGGCACGGATGTAAGGCTCGGCAACGCGTTCCAGCGCCACGAAAGCCTCCTCCCCGGGCGCGTTGCGTTTGACGAACCGTTCGTACCTTTTGATCTCCTCAGGGCTGGCAGGCCCCCTCTTCCTGCTGAGATCTGCAAAGGTCTGCCGCATGGCGCAGCCGGAGAACAAAATCACGGCCAGCCCAGCAGCGGCTCGCATGCCCGACAACCTTCGACCCATGTATTACTATGCCGGATAATCCAGCATTGTCAAGCTGGATATGGACGTATCCCACCAGCTACTCCCCATCAGGCCGTGACGACGTCAACCGCCGCTGCGCGTCAGGTATTTACTTCGTGCGCTTTATTGCTGGAGATTACCAGGCATCTAAAAAAATGGTTTTAGTCAAGTAAGAAATCGGGGTCCCTGCAAAGTAGCGAAGCGACTTTGTGGGGTGGAAAAAAGATGGTTCTAATCAAGTAAGAGGTCGGGGTCCCCGCACGGGTGCGAAGCAGCCGTGTGGGGTGGGAAAAAGATGGTTCTAATTAAGTAAGGAAGATTAAGGTGGAGCGTTAGTTCCCACCGCTTGACAGAGGAGAAAGGGAGTGTATGATGGAATCATCAAAAAAGGAGGCGTAAGATGAAACGATTGTTTGCGTTCGTGTTTTTGCCGGTAGTGCTTCTTGCCCTTGAGCCGGTAAACCTTATCAAGGACGGCGGGTTTGAAAAGGACAGCGAACTGTGGCTTGAACGTTCTGAAATCAACAAACCTGGGGATTTCGACTCTACCGTTTATAACCGCCACGATCCGGATAGTGCCTACATCGGGAACTACTGCGGTTCAATAGACGGGCGGATAAGACCCGCTCAAAATCTTCCTTTCAACTATGGAATTATAGGCCAGTTCTATCAACCACTTGCTTATCCTAAGAAATTGAAAGACTTGGATAGCCTTGAGCTTTTCCACATGGTGCTCTTTCGTGAGGAAGGAGTCAAGGGCTCTACCTGGGCTTATGGTACGAGACTTTACTTCACCAGGTCCTCCGATGGCATTCTTATTGACGTTGTTTATGACTGGGCGGCACCTGATCTCACACCTGCCCCTGATAACCCCTCTTACAAACATTTCCCAAACACCATCGCTAATGAAGGGGTATGGTATAGCCTTAAGCGTGATCTTAAAGTCGACCTTATTGGAGAGAAGGATTTGTCGGAGGATATCGAGCTGGACACCTTCCTGCTTTTTGGAACCAGCTGGCTCGATAGGGGCACATGGCGCGGCCAGAAGGCGTTTTTTGACGGCATACGGCTGACCGGCTACGCCGACTACGACGTTGGGGTGAAGGAGATACTTTCGGGTGACTCCTTGAGAGAGAGCCATCCTTACACCCCCGAAGCCCGCATCAAGAACTTCGGCAGAGAACCGGCAGACAGCTTTCTGGTAATCGCCGAGATATGGGATACCTCCGGTTTAGCCTACTACGACGCCGTGCCCTACTCACTACCCTCAGACACCGAAGAGATCGTTTCCCTCGCCGAGTTTACTCCAGACCACCCCGCGCCATATATCCTCACCATCCGCACCGTGATGGAACCTGATGAATCGGACGAAGACGACCAACTCTCAAAACCCCTCTACTACACGGGAATCGCGGAGGAGCCCGTAACACACCCCGACGCCATCACCCTTGATGTGCGCTCCTTCACCGATCCCCTTTGCGTTAGCTACTCGATCCCTCAAGGCCAGCAAGGCACCCTAACCCTCTACGACGCGGCGGGCCGCAGGGTTGGGCGGATGACGGTGAGAGAATCCGGAGAAAAGAGCTTCTCTGCTTCTCTTCCCTCCGGTGTCTACTTCGTGCGGCTGGAAAGTGCTGACTTAACGCTCACAAGGAAAGCTGTCTTACTTCGCTAGCCGGGGTCCCTGCAAAGTAGCGAAACGACTTTCTGGGGTGAAGGGAAGGCGGTGGTGCTGAGGTAGTGGACGGTACAGAATCTGGCACAAGGAGATAACCCTCAACCTCCAGGTCTCCGCAAGCGGCTGTATCTTTTAGTTTGACGGAAACTCTTTAGATCGGACTACGCACTGTCAATCCGATGCTCTTGGGCAGCTTCAATAATCTACCTCCTCTCGCAAGGGGGCTTCACCGGGGTAATAATAGACGACCTTGATTATCCAGCCGTCATCTGGTTGACCAACGAAGAACTCCACCGACTGGCCCGGTGCAACGTCCTTGAC
>JAGMDF010000052.1 GCA_023128825.1 Caldifarciminota bacterium
TCCTTGCCCGATCCCGTCCCTGGCCAAACTACCAGACAGACTACCGGCCACTCGTGGAGTTTGCCAAGGGGAATAAGATTGCGGTGGTCGCGGCCAACGTTCCGCGCAGGGCTGCGGCGGCGGTGGCGCGTTCAGGAGAGGTCTCCAATGAAGTTGTGGACCAGGATAGCATCTGGCTGCCAGACACCCTTCACCTTGATTCAGAGGAGTATCTCGAGCGTTTCGCCGCCACCATGCAGGGGATGCCGCCCAGCGGCCCTATGGGCGGGATGAACGTTGATGCACTCTACAAGGCACAGGTTCTCAAGGATGCGGTAATGGCCGCCTCACTGCACCCTTACCTTGATCGTCGTATCCTCTTCTTCTGCGGACGCTTCCATGCAGATCACCATCTGGGTATCCCTTATCAGTTACACAAGAATCATCCTGACCTCAAGATAGCGGTGGTGAGCTTGGCCCCGGCGTCCGAGGAGCTTTCTGCCGAGGATCGCTCCCGGATAGCGGACTTCCTGTGGATATATACACCACACGACGTTACAGAGTAACGCCGCGTGGACCCCGAAAACAGCATCCTACCCATTGACACATCTAAGGCAAGGAGTATTATAATTACATGCTGAGAGTGAAGGACTGCATGGATAAACACCCAAAGGTGATAGCGCCCGAGGCCAGCCTGCGTGAAGCGATCGAGCTGATGCTTGCCGAGCGTGTTGACGGTCTGGCGGTGGTAGACGAGGATCGTCATTCGCTTGGTCTTATCACTTTGGGCTATCTGCTGCGCGGGTTCATGCCCGCCAACCTGAGCCACTGCCCGGAGAGGATGCTGGAGGAGCTGGAGGCGGTGAACATCCAGGCGTTCTTCGGTCCCACAAGCGGACTCTTCCTGGTGGCAGATTTCTTTAAGGAGGACGTTAAGCCGTTATCGCCCGAAGATTCCCTGATGCTGGCCGCGGCCGAGATGCACCGTCAGGAGCTTTTTATGCTGCCGGTGGTCGAGGAAAACGAGCTGGCAGGCATGATCTCCCGACGCGACGTCATGCAGGCATTTTTTGACAGATCCTCCTTTTCTCCTTCGGAGAAAAGATCAGAAGAATAGATCTCTAAGCCTGCCTTTCCATATCACTTGAGCATAAGTAGTCGGGATTTTGCGATCTTTGTCCTGAAAGGACAAAGGAGCATTTAATCTGGGGGTCCCCAACCGGAGACGCAGTATCCGTTTGGGGTGACTAGTCCTCCCGGGGCAGGATACGGACCGAGTCCTTCGCAATCTTCTCTACCGCATCGCCCAGATCTTCCTCGCTTAGGAGCCCGTCGTTTAAGAGTTCCTGCAGCCGCTTCTCGTTCACCATGGTTACCTTATCCCAGAATCCCAGCTTTTCCAGCATGGGCTTTAACTTCGCCTGGCTGATCTTGAAATGCGTGTTTGCTTGCAGCCGTGCCGAGCCTTTTGTGGTGACTATCTTCCGTTCTCCACGCCGGTTCATCTCTTCTATTACCTGCTTCTTCACCTCCTCCATCTGTTTTTCGATTTCCGTACGTTTCGCACGCAGATCGAGGTAGCGGTTGATTGCAGGCTCAAGGTCTTCAGAGAGGTCTTCGAATTCCTGCTCTGCAGGCGGTTCTTTGGGCTCGTAGCCGGAGAAGTAAAGATAGACGGCTGTCCGGGAGGCGATGAAGTCGGCGATGTGCAGGCTCCATTCCAAGGGCTTGCGTGGCATGCGCAATGGCTGCGGTCCCCACAGCCCCTGATGGCACTCGATGGCGCTCACGATATCTTCAAAGTAAGGGGTCTCGGAAGCCAGATCCTTCAGCTGATGGCGAACGATCAAAGGGTGATCGGCTTCCGTTCGATCCTCATCCACCAGACCGTTCTTGAAGGAATCGTGCAGTATCGCTGCCGCACGAAGGACGTCGAGTTTTGCTTCGTCTATCTTGAAGATCTTCGCGATCTCTGTGGCAAGATACACTACCCGCTTGGTATGCAGGACAAGACCGCCGTCGCCCAGGGTATCCAGCGGATGGAAGCGACCGGAGGCGGAGGCCGCGACGTGCCAGAAGTAGGAGGGCACCCGCTCAAGCGCCTTGGCCACAAACAATCGGATTGACGGATCCTCTATCTGCTCCAGTTCCTCATCGAGGTTGAATTTTCGCTCTGCGTTCATAAGCTTAATGTTAGGGAGGATTGGGGTTTTGTCAACGACAGTGAAACAGAGAGATAAAAGGTAAGGCGGTTTAACCCTCGGTAAAGCTTACAAGAGTACGTTCTTCTTCTCTTATTATCGTTATGGTTCCCAACTCTCCGACGGTATCAACTGTGACTAAGAATTCCGTTCTTAACACCTCCCAGACATTCAGTACCCAGTAATAAAAGCTCTCGTATCCTTCGTAGCCTTCATACTCATGTGGAAGTACTTTGATCTTAATACAATTATTGTATCCGTTGGCTTCTTCCCCCTCCGATATAACCTCGTATGTGGTGCGAATTAGGGTATTAGTGTCTCCAGTCTCCCACCTGTCTCCAAGCTTAGGGTTGGAGGGTAAGGAATACCAGTGCGTGGAATCTTGAAGACTCGCGTAAACGTATACTGAATCCTTGGTAATGCGGTAGTAGATAGTTGATGGAGCACCATCATCCAGAACGCAACTTAATTCCCAAGCCTTGATTTCCGGGCTGCCCTGGAGGGGAACCTCGCGGACAACTTCCTGCGTATACCACAAGGTATCTTGCCAAGAGGTATCTTCCATTCCATAACCTTCGGAATAATCTATGGTGAAGCTATAGACATCTTCGTACTCCCACCTTTTGCCTTCCTTGAACTGAAAATAAGGGGAAAGATAGCCTTCATTGACCACTATATGCAAGGTGCCTTCGGACTCCAGGTTTTCGTCACCTAGCCAGGCTGTTGCGGTGATGTACAAGGTGTCGGTGGTCTCCGCCTTCCACCATGTGCTGTAGGCGTCCTCTGAGCCTTCAGTAAGCGTAACATCGATACCGCTGAGCACAATTGAATCTACCACGGCAGGATCGGTGGTGACCTCTATCTGGATTGAATCCCCCATGTTGATGGTATGATCACCCGTTGGACTAAGGTCTACCGAAACGAGCTCCTCTTTGGCGCAGACTACGAAACCCGCCGCCAAAACAAGGCTAAGGACGCACAAAAGCGCTTTTTTCATTCTTTCCTCCTTTCGCTTGAGATTAAAGTATCCTTCAGTTAGAGGATTTGTCAAGGGTTTGAGTTTTTAGAGAATGTGGGAGAGGGAACTTTCAAATGGGGAAAAGCGTAACTCACCAAAAAAAAACGCGGGGCCGAAGCCCCGCGTTGCAATCTTTGGATTTAGAGCTTATTATCCCTCGGTGAAGGAATCGAGCTTGGTCTCACCCTCGATCCGAGTCGTGGTGGTATCCTCGCCAACTACCCTAATCATGACAGCCTTTACGGAGCTCATCACATAGCCGGTTTTCTTCGCCCAGTATTCGAAGCACTCGTAGGTTTCGTAGTCATCCACATTGATGATGTCGGCCAGGACTTTGATCTTGATACAATCAGTATAGTCGCCAAAGGCTTCTACGCCTTCTTCAACGACCTCATAGGTGGTAGTGAAGGTTGTGGTGTCCGGGGGATCGACGAGGGTGTCTACGACCTCCACAACTATATCCCACTTGTCAGCAATGACAGGCTCGGTCGGCCACTTGTACCACTCTTCGGAATCGCTGAGATCGTCGTAGTAGTAGACCCAATCCTTGTCAACGTCGACATAGCTGATTGTAGTTACAGTGCCACTAATGGTTTTGATTTCCCAGACCTTGATGGCCTCGTCGCCGGTGAGTTCGGTCTCGCCCATAACTTCCGTCGTGCTGGATGTAGCGGTTGAGTCGTAGTAGTCCTCTATGGTCTCTGGGGGATAGGTTATTTCCATGACGGTCCAACCGGAATACTCCCACTTGTTGCCTTCCGCGAGCGGGAGGTAGGGTGACTTTGCACCGAACGGCCATATATCGCAGCCGGCGAAACCGATAACAAGGGCGATAGCCATTACGGCTAACAAAGCTTTCTTCATTCGTAGCCTCCTTTAGCTTTGATGATGAAGAAAGTTTATGGATAATCAGGACTTTGTCAACCCCCCTCAGCCCGTTCGGCAATATTATAGTTTAAAGGGTGATTCTTGACATCCTCGCCTACGTGGAGTGGCTGATGGCCAATACCCCTCCCCCTTTGTCCCCCTACCCTATGGGATACAGTAAAATTAGTATCCCAAGGGGCACGCTGTCCACCAGGGAGGGGGAGTAGTAGTTGTCATTGCGAGCGACCGAAGGGAGCGCAGCTCCGAAGGACGACGGATACGGGGCTCCGTAGGGGCCGACTTTTAAGTCGGCCCGCCCCATTCTAGCAGAGGCTTTTGAGTAGAGGCGGGGTATGCCTCGCCCCTACAATTTTTTGGAGATGTATTTCGGGGTCCCCATAAGAAGGCGTAGCATTCTTATGGGGTGCTAGAACAACCCTGATATATTCCCCTCATCGTCTATGTCTATTCGCTCGGCCGCTGGGTGCTTGGGCAGGCCGGGCATGCGCAAAACCTTGCCCGTAATCGGCACCAGGAACTCGGCACCGGCGGCGATCACGATGTCGCGCACCGTTACCAAAAAGTCCTTGGGTCTGCCTAGCAATTTAGGATTATCCGACAGGCTGGCCTGGGTCTTGGCGATGCACACAGGGAGTTTATCGTACCCGAACTTCTTGATCCGACTCAGGTCCCGCTGCGCGTCCGGGGTGTAATCCACAGCCTCGGCACCGTATATCTCGTGCGCCACGGTCTCGATCTTGCGTTCCACCGACCAGTCCAGTTCATACAATGGTTTGTAGTGACCAGGTTCTTCTTCCAGCACCTTGACCACCTTTTCAGCCAACTCGGCGCCGCCTTCCCCGCCCCTGGCCCATACCTCGGCCCTGGCGTACTCCACGCCTTTCTCCTCGCAGAAGCGCTCGATCACCTTTAGCTCTTCCTCGGTGTCCTGAGCAAACACGTTTATCGCCACCACCTCTGGCATATTGAACTTCGCAATGTTCTCAAGATGCTTGGCTAAATTTGGCAGCCCCTTTTGGACCGCCGCGGGACCGGACTTTTCCAGCTCCTTCTTGTCCACCCCGCCGTGCATCTTTAAGGCGCGCACCGTCGCCACCAATACGACAACACCTGGATCGAGGTTGCCCGCCTGACAAACGATGTCGAAGAACTTTTCAGCACCCAGGTCGAACCCGAAGCCTGCTTCTGTTACCACATAATCCGCCAGCCGCAGCGCTAACTTCGTAGCCATCAATGAGTTGGCACCCTGGGCGATGTTGGCGAACGGCCCGCCGTGAATGAACGCAGGCACGCCTTCGATGGTCTGCACCAGGTTCGGCTTGAACGCGTGCTTTAGGAGTGCGGCCATCGCACCGGATGCGTGTAGCCCCTTGGCCGTGACCGGCTGTCTATCAAACGTAAAGCCCACCAGGATGTTGTCCAACCTGCGTTTGAGATCCGAAAAACTATCCGTCAGACACAGTATAGCCATCACCTCGGACGCGGCACTGATGTCGAACCCCGACTCGCGCGGGAAGCCCATGGTCCTGCCGCCAAGACCGATCACGATATCCCTTAAACTCCGGTCGTTCACGTCCAAAACGCGCCTCCACAAAACCGTGCGACCGTCGATCGCCAACTCGTCACCCTGCTGGATGTGGTTGTCGATCATGGCTGTAAGAAGGTTGTGGGCGGCGGTCACTGCGTGGATGTCGCCGGTGAAGTGGAAATTTATATCCTCCATCGGCAGTACCTGCGAATACCCGCCTCCTGTAGCGCCACCCTTTATTCCCATCACCGGGCCAAGGGAGGGCTCCCTTAATGCCAGCACAGTCTTCTTGCCGATACGTGCAAGACCCTGGGCCAGGCCGATCGAAATCGTAGTCTTTCCCTCGCCCGCCTTGGTAGGGGTAATCGCGGATACCAGGATCAGCTTTCCTGCCGGCTCGCACACCAACTCCCGTTGGCAGGTTTCGGCGGAAACCTTTGCGATGTAGTGACCGTAAAGTTCCAGATCGTCCGGGGTAAGCCCAATCTTTGCCGCGATCTCGGCAATCGGTTTTAACTTCGTTTGCCTTGCTATCTCGATATCGGCGGGCATGCAACCTCCTTTGGTTTCAATTTGCTTTTAGTGTAGGGGAAAAATGGAGGGTGTCAAAGTTTTTCGGTGTTTGGATTATTGCTGAATTGTTTAAAACACAATTATTCCGAGGCTGGGCCAGGGTACCAACGGGCACCTTTCGTGCGCCCATTAGAATGAATCCGGTTTATTTTTTAACTCTTGAAGTAGAATTTGAACTTGTGTATAGCTTAAATCAGGCAGTACTTGTCTTAAGTCTTTAAGTGTACTACCTTCTTTCTGGTTATCTTCAATATGTGACCTCGGCAGGTGTCGCAATGCCGTAGCCGTAGTAGATCTCCTCCTGACCGATTCCGTCCACCGCCTCGAGGTAACCGTATTCAGACCACCGCTCGGCCGCGTTATGGGAAAAGATATAGAAGGTTGAATCTTTAGATTTCGCGTACTCTGAGATTTCCGCCACGAAATCCACCATCTCCTCGCGGAAGTTAAAATCGGGCAGATCGTCCGCAGCCAGTAAGCAAGCCAGTGAGAAATAAAGTCCAGTATCTCATCTTTCCTTTTGCGATCTTTTTCGCTTTAGCGAAAAAGGAGCACTCGCTTTATTCGCTCAAGCGCCCAGTCAATCTCTTCTTTGGTAATAACCAAAGGCGGCGCGAACCGGATAACCTGATGATGGGTTTCTTTTGCAAGGATTCCCTCCTCGCGAAGCTTCTCGCAGAAGGGTCGGGCAGTGCCGGAACTTTCTTTTATGACCACCCCGATCATCAGCCCTTTGCCACGCACGTGATCAACGTGGGGGGAGTCAATCTTGCGAAGCTCGTCCATGAAGTAAGAACCAAGCTCAGCCGCCTTTTCTGGAAGCTTTTCTTCGATGAGCACCTCTAAAGCGGCCAGGCCCACGGCAGAGCCTAAGGGATTACCCCCGAAGGTCGAACCGTGGTCGCCGGGATGGAACACTCCCATTATATCGTCGTCGCAGGCGATGGCCGAAACAGGGTAGACGCCGCCGCCCAGGGCCTTGCCCAGGATGTAGATATCGGGAACCACACCCTCGTGGTCCGAGCAAAACATCTTGCCGGTGCGGCCCAGTCCGGTCTGGATCTCGTCGGCGATGAAGAGAACGTTGTGCTTTTTACAGAGTACCGCGGCTTCCTTAAGGTATCCTTCTGGCGGGACAATCACGCCGCCCTCCCCCTGGATGGGTTCGACAAGGAAGCCGACCGTGTTCTCATTGATCGCGTTCTTGAGCGCATCAACGTCGCCGTAAGGGATGGTAACGAATCCGGGGGTGAAGGGTCCGAAGCCGTCCTTGTACTGGGCTTCGGTGGAGAATCCGACTATGGTGGTGGTTCGGCCGTGGAAGTTACCTCGGCAGGTGATGATCTCGGCTTTGTCCTCGGCAACGCCCTTGATCTTGTAGCCCCACTTGCGCGCCGCCTTTATAGCGGTCTCCACCGCCTCGGCGCCGGTGTTCATTAGCAGGGCCTTATCTTTGCCTGCAAACTTGCACAGCTTTTCCAAGAACTCACCCATGCGGTCGTTGTGGAACGCGCGCGAGGTTAAGGTGATGCGCTCGGCCTGCTCGATCATCGCCGCAAGAATCTTTGGATGGCGATGCCCCTGGTTGAGGGCCGAGTAGGCGGCAAGCATATCCATATACTTGTTTCCGTCAACGTCCCATACCCAAACGCCCTCACCTTTGCTTAAAACCACATCCAAGGGATGATAGTTCGAGGCGCTGTAGCTTTCAGTTTGTCTTAAAATCTCTTGTGTTTTTGACATCTTTTCTCCTTGGTTTAGGGACTTTCTGAGTTTGTAAAGTCTAGCCAGGGAAGGCGCGCATGTCAACCAACCTGCCCCACGTCGTCGCTACGCATCACCACCGAGGTTCCGAAAGGAATAAAACTGGTGGGGTGCAGGAGGGTAAAGATTCGCTGCCACAACCGGGGGGTGAAGTAAAGGGTAATGTGCCCGCCGGAAAGGACCTCTTTCTTGCATCCCCAGTGTGAGGAAAGTTCATTAACAGAGCTAGGCGTTGCAAGCGGGTCTTCGTGCGCGCCTATAAGATGGATATGCCGGGGATCAACAACGGGCATGCCGTGCTTGGGCAGAAAAAGATGCCTGAGCTGGTTAAAAACCATTGTCCTATCCCCTACCTGTAGGCCTTCACGCAGAGAGCTGAAGAAAGGTGAGTTCAGGAAAAGCTCATCAGGCCGCACCACAGGTGTGACAAAAACCGCCTTTGAAACCTTGGGTTCTGAAAGTGCAAGCAGAGAGCCGACCCATCCGCCTAAGCTGAAGCCAAGAAGTGTTATATCCCTTGATCCCAACTCCCATATCGCAGAGATGAGTACTCGTGCGTCCACAACCGCCTGCCTCACGGCCTTAAGGGTACGCACCAGGTCTGGGGTGATGGCGAGTTCACCTGAGCGGGTTCCTTGGGGAGCGCGGCGCATATGATAGGGAAGATCCATCGTCCACAGGTTGCGTCCGCAGCGACCTACCCAACTCGCCAGACGTGAATAGTCACTCGCCCCTTCAAGCCAGCCCGAAAGCAGGATTGCCGCCGGTGAAGAAAGCAAGTATTCAGGAAGACACTCACCTTGCACCCGGTCATTTTCCTCGTATCCGGAGGGCAACGGGGAGTCGAAACGGAACGTATATGTCAGGGGATACTCCGAGGTTCTTTTGAGTTCAACACGGGTTCGTTTGGATAAAGAGAAGAACTCCTCAGGGCTTGTCTTCTCAGCGTTCCTTACGAACCGACGAAGTTCTTCCGAATCGGTAAAGTCATCACGCTGGGCGAGCCAGTGGTTTATATCACTGAATATCCTGCGGTCTACCCGGC
>JAGMDF010000053.1 GCA_023128825.1 Caldifarciminota bacterium
TTTTCAACTCCGCTGGATTCAATACCTCATACCGTCTGTTTAGAAGCTCCTTCAGCTCTGGAGAAACTTCTGTGTACTCAAGGAGCCTGCGATAAGGTGTCTTGGCCTCGTCGTAATGTTTAGTTACCTTACTCCCTGTCCTGCTCTTCTCGGCAAGCTTCATCATGGGTTGGAAGTAGTTTACGTACAATCTCAGGGACTCATACAACCGGTTCAGCATACTCACTTCTCGCTCCCCGCTATGACGACCGTAACCTACGGCTCTTCTCACTACGTTACCGTTCTTCTGCTCTACGCAGAAGTTGTCGTTCTTCTTGTAACGCCTTTATGCTCCTTTTGTTCCTGCGGAACAAAAGATCGCAGGAAGCACAACTCACAGGTTGGTCTTACCTGTTTTCCGTTGCGGATTTTTTGGCCTTGGGCAAAAAGTAACATTAACTTGTTCTTTACTGCACGAACCTCTGTCCAACCGCTATAAACGTCGGTTATCACCAGGGTGCACGCATACTCACCTCTCGGGTCGCCGCCGTTGTACCCTATGAACGCATATAGCGTTCAAGGGGCAGGTTCTGCTCTACCAGATCCACCTGTACGTCTCCAGGGCGTGTTCTATCCCACTGAGAGAACGTCTTCACCGGTATCCGATTCATAAGCGCCGGGCCTGCTCTTGACCTGGGCTTCAGGAGATACTTCGCTCTCTCAGGGGCCAGAAGTCTGTCTATGGTCGCCGCGCTTATCCTGACAAGCTTATCCCTGGTCTCGGTATCCACCTCAAGCTCGTTGTGAGCAATGAGAATAGGAACTATCTCTTTAAGATAGGGAGCCAGGCGCTTGCCGCAGATCGAGTCGCATACTATCCATACCTTAACGCAAAGCCTCAAACACCTTGCGGTCGTAGATGGGGGGCTTGCACCGGGTATGCTTGGGGGGACTTCGCTTACCCCATGTTCTTAAAACCTGAGCAGCATGGTGTCGTGTGTAGCCGGTCAAAGCCACAAACTCGTCCAGTATCTTAGTCTTCTCCTTCTTAGGAGCCTTCTGATAGCGCTCAAAATTCCCCTTGGTCACGACTCTCCTTTCTTGCAACGTCAATGCCATATGACCGCCTCCTATAATTGTTGCTTTTGGAAACGATCATATACAGATCTTCGGTCAGGTGGATTTTTACATGAGGCAATTACTCAAGTTATTCCGCAAGCGTCATCCTTCGGTCAGGTGGATTTTTGATGAGGCAATGCGTTTACTTGACAGGAAGTAAACCTGTGTGTATACTCCGTGAAAACGAACATAAAGGAGGAATCTTGAAAACGGGTAGTCTCTTGAAACAGGTGGCATCCTTCACCTTTGTAATTCTTTCAGTAACATCATTAATCAGGTGCGGAAGACAGGTTCAGCAAGAGGAGCTTAATCAAGAGGTGAAGCTTCTTCTTATCACTAACCAGGGCAAATTGGTGGTGGTGGAGGATGTTTCCGATTGGAAGGTTGGAGAAGATTATCTGGACCTCGGTTTTATGGGTTACCCTTGGCAAGGTGAAGAAAGGCTTGATTACCGATGCGAGGGGAACGATCTTTTATGGGTTAATGGAGAACTCGTTGGGGCTCAGATGCGGAAGCCGGAGTCGTATGAGGAGGTGCCCAGCTTAAAGGTAGTGTTATCTTACCATGCCCGTAGGGAAAGTTACGTAGAATTCCAAAAAGCCTATCCTGATGTTGCGGTAAATGTTATGTTCATAGGGGGTGGGGATGAGGGTAATTGGGCTAGGCAGATGTTGGAGAAAATAGAAGAAAAGCATAGAAGGCGGTATGGGATAGAACCTGAGCCTCTTTTTGATGATTCGTGCAATATTCAAGTTATGCTCTCGGCCGGTTTATCCGGAGGGGAAATCGGTGACGTAGTTGACGGAATCTCTACCCTCAGATGGTTAACCCTGCTGGGGAAGGATGTTAAAGATAGAGACTTGAGGAACCTAAAACAACTCGATAGATTAAGAAGGTTAAGGTTGAGTTCCGTCAATATCAAGGGCAGAGGATTGAAACATCTGGCTGAACTTGACAGCCTGCGAGAGTTGGAGCTTATAATGATGCCTTTGTCAAACTCCAGCTTACGTCACCTCAAGAATCTGGATAGATTGACTACGCTGAGTTTTAGACATGTTTACATCGGCAACTCAGCTTTAAGGCACTTAAAAGGCATTAAGAATCTCAGGTGTCTAGAGCTGTTCGTAACTGAAGTTACCGATGCGGGCTTAAGGCATCTGAGAGGGCTTGATAATCTGAGAGTATTAAGATTAGGGTCACTGAAGATGACAATTACAGATGCAGGGATGCGATATATATCAGAGCTCGATGGCTTGTGCGTATTGGATATACCCGGCTCAAATGTTACGGACTCGGGTTTGGTTTATTTAAAGGAGCTTCCCAACCTGACTGCACTGGATATTCGCGGGACCAAAATTACACCTGCAGGGCTAGCAATACTTAAGGATTTTCCAAGCTTGAAGATATTGCAGGTTGATGATGATTTGGTAACTGATGAAGGTGTAGAGCATCTTTGTACCCTTTCTGATTTGTCCTACCTGGAGTTAGACTTACACTCCACCAACACCCAATTCACCGAAGAACAGCTGGAAAGATTGGAACAGAGCCTCTCAGAGTGTGAGATACACGTAGTGAAGGATTAATTCTTGGTATAATCCTCAATGATCTTCCTATGGTCGAAAGGTATCTCCTTCGGCAGTTCATCCAGCTTGAACACCTTGGCCACCTTTGCGTCGCTGCCGCCTAGTAACACACCCTTGCCGTCGGCGGTGAAGACTACGGAAACGGTGTGGAAGCGGGGGTCTCTTTTCGGGTCGGAGTAGACGCGGAACTGTTCAAGGTTATTCAAATCCAACCCGGTTTCTTCCTTCATTTCCCTCTGCACCGCGTTCTCGACCGTCTCGCCGATCTCCACGAATCCTCCTGGCAGGGCCCAGCCTTCGGGCGGATGCCTGCGTTCGATCAGCACAATCCCACCTTTATATCTTATGATGCAGTCAACGGTCAGGTAGGGCGTTTTAGGCAGCAACCAAGTCATAGGAATATTGTTAAACCACAGATTTCACGGATTAAGTTTTGGAATGCAACGACATGGTTGTTGCACTACAAGCACCCGGGCACGGCATGTCGTGCCCCTACTGGGATTGGGGCGATAGTGTTTGGTTGCGTTAATGTTTACCATCCGTCAATCTTCCAATCTTAGAATCTTCCAATCCTAGTGCGCCTCGGCCCAGTTATTCCCTACCCCTATCTTCACCTCCAGCGGTACCGTCAACCTCCACGCCGACTCCATGTCCTTCTTGATTATCTTCTTCGCCTCTTCCACCTGGCCTTCCTTGACCTCAAAGAGCAACTCGTCGTGGATCTGGAGAAGCATTCCTGGCTCTATCCCCGCCTTTTCAAGATTCTTCTCCACCGTAATCATCGCCTTTTTTATGATATCCGCAGCCGACCCCTGTATGGGTGCGTTAAGTGCGGCGCGCTCTGCGATATCCATGCGGTCGGAGATCTGGGGCACCCTGCGTACCCTGCCCGCTATGGTGGAGACGTAGCCCTTCTCCCGTGCTTCGACCAAAATCTGCTCCCGCCACGCCGATACCTGGGGGAAGGAGGCGAGGTAGCGCTCGATAAAGAGCGAGGCCTCTTCGGTGGTTACCCCCATGCGTCGGGCGAAACCATAGGGACCCATACCGTAGATTATCCCGTAGTTGATCGCCTTGGCCATGCGGCGATGGTCACGGGTGACGTTTTTCTCATCCACCCCGAATATGCGCATGGAGGTTTCGGTGTGCACGTCCCTTCCGTCATGGAACACCTTGGCCAACGCTTTGTCTTCTGCGATGTGGGCCAAAACGCGGAGCTCGATCTGGGAGTAGTCGGCGGAGATGAGTTTGTATCCGGGTGCGGCCACGAATCCCTTTCTCACCAGTGGTCCCCGTTCTCCCCTTATAGGTATGTTCTGCAGGTTGGGATCATGGGTCGACAATCTACCGGTGGCGGCACCGGTCTGGTCGAAGAAGGTGTGTATCCGACTCTCATTATCCACCAGGGTAACCAGTGGTCTGAGATAAGTCGTGAGCATCTTGGAGAAGGTGCGCCACTCGAGAACCTTGTGGATTACGGGATGCTCGTCAGCCATCTCCTCAAGAACACCTGCGGCGGTGGAGTAGCCGGTCTTGGTGCGCTTGCGGGGACGAAGGCCAAGCTCGGTAAAAAGCACCTCTGCAAGCTGTTTGGGTGAGCCGATTGTGAACTTGCGCTCGGCCAGCTTGTAGATCTCTTCCTCAAGCTTAGCTAACTCACCTTCCCACTCCTCTGTCAGCTTGCCGAAGTATGAGGTGTCCAGCCTGACACCGCGCTGCTCCATTCGGGCAAGTACTGGAATCAGAGGCACCTCGATCTCCTCATAGACCTTCCACGCGCCCACGTTTCGAATTTCCTTCTCGTAGCGCTCACCCGCCTGGTGCATCGTAATGAGCTTGTCGGCGTCCGAGGCGATGGGTCTGCCCGCGGAGTGAACCAGCACCCGGTTCAGGGTCTTCAAACTCAAATCCGAGTTCTCGACGAACGCCATCAGATGCAGGTCCCAAAGCTTGCCTTGGATCTCATAGCCCGTCCTTAGCAACGGCTTGGCCGCCCACAGGATCTTGGGATAGCTTTTGTCAGCAAGCAACTCACTTGCTCTATCATCCGAAATCTCGGCGAAGGTGAAGCCGTCGGACGCAAGAATCCTTTTCCACCCGTAACACCCGTAACACTCCTTCTCACTTTCGTCGAACATATCCTTCTGACCGGAGTTCTCCTCGAATATAAAGGATATGGGGTCGCCCTTTTTGGGTTTAAATTCCCCCTTGGTGATTTCCAGCTTCGCTGTCTTATCCCTTACCTTCATCGCCGAAAGCCTCGAGGTAAACCCAAGCTCGTTATAGATACTCTGAAGTTCAGCCTCGTCAGGTTCGGCGCGCCTGAGTCCGTCTGCCGATACCTCCAATGGCACGTTCTTGTGAAGCTGAACCAGCTCCAGGGACAGCTCGGCAACCTCACGGTGATCTTTCAACTTTTCTTCCTTCTCCAGAGCGGTTTTCAAGTCGCCGTACTTTTCCAGAAACGCCTTGGCTCGTTTCGGTCCTACGCCTGGCACGCCTGGAACGCCGTCGGTGGAGTCGCCCATAAGCGCCAGGTAGTCCGTTACCCGCTCCGGAGGCACCCCCAGCTTCTCCTTTACCGCCGGCGCGTCAAACTCTTGATCCTTGTAGGAATCGTACACCACCACATTCCCGCCCACCATTTGCATAAGGTCCTTGTCCCCGGAGACCACCACGATCTTGGAAAACTTCTTCTTGAATCTCTCCACGATCGTCGCCATGATGTCGTCGGCCTCGTAGCCTTCCTTCAAAAGCACCGGCAGACCCTGCAATCTCGCAATGTCCGAGATCATGGGAACCTGCCATATCAGGTCGTCAGGCATGGGCTTGCGGTCCTTCTTGTAATCGGCAAACTTATCGTGGCGGAACACTCGCCTGCCTGCGTCGAAGGTTA
>JAGMDF010000054.1 GCA_023128825.1 Caldifarciminota bacterium
CCGTATACGGCTGACGTGTTGCGTCCCTTGGTGTCTCTGAGTGGGTTGCGGATCAAGGCGAAGTAGGAGCGGTAGGCGATGGAATGGCCATCTATAAGAACAAGCGTCACGCCCTTCTCCCTCTATTTCTTTTTTCCCGCAAGCCGGGTTTTGCGGACAAGCTCCGTCGCCCTGTACAAGGACTCGAACGTGCCTGCGTCCGACCACCAGCCGGAAAGCTTGGCCCAGCGCATCTGACCCCAGCGGATGTAGGTGTTGTTCACGTCGGTTATCTCCAACTCATCGCGGGCGGAGGGCTTAAGTTTCTTTACGATCTCGAACACCCTTCTGTCGTAAAAATAGACGCCGGTCACCGCAAGGTTCGACTCCGGTTTGGCAGGCTTCTCGACTATCTTCTCAACCCGCTTATCGTTAACGGTAGCCACTCCGAACCGGCTGGCGTCTTTAACCTCCTTAAGGAGTATCATTGCGCCTGAGCCGACTGCGTCGTATTTCTGAACGAAAGGCTCAAGCGATGCGGAGAAGATGTTATCTCCCAGTATGATTACCATGGGCTCGCCGTCTGCAAAGTCCTCTGCCAAAAGAAGCGCTGCCGCTATGCCGCCGTGGCCTTCCTGATAGGTGTAGTGCAATTTCTTGATTCCGAACGCCTTGCCGTTGCCCAAAAGCCTCAAGAAATCCCCGGCGAACTCGCCGCCGGTCACGAGTAAAATCTCCTCGATGCCCGCATCGACCATCTTCTCGATCGGGTAGGTGACCATCGGTCTGTCGTATACCGGCAGGAGGTGCTTGTTGGTCACCTGAGTCAGGGGCGCTAGCCTTGTACCCATACCTCCAGCTAAGATGACTCCTTTTCGCAGTTTCATGGTTTATCTTACGGGTATTGTAAAAAGAGTCAAGACGCTTGACAAAACCTGTCTAAGCCATTAATATAACAAGTAAACTCAACAATGGATGAGAAAATGAAATACCTTTCGATTATTATGTTGGGATGCGGGTTGATTTTATGCTCATGCGATATTTTTACGCCTGAGTACGATGTGGTTTGGAAACTTAAAGCAGATGAGCACCTTGATACATCACCGGCAATAGCAGATGACGGAACCATCTACATCTGCTCCCATTCATATCTTTACGCGATTGATCCACAAGGTAAGATCAAGTGGGAATATGATACCGAAGATCAAGCTATTACTTCTCCTGCCATCGGTTCTGACGGAACCATTTATTTTACCTCTGCTTATCTACATGCAGTAAATCCTGGCGGGTCATCGAAGTGGAGGACTGAGGTAAATGGTGGTACCTGGTACGGGTGTCCAGCCATAGGTACTGACGGAACAATATACTGCAACGGAACAAAAAGGATTTACGCGGTAGGAAATGACGGTGAAATCAAATGGGAATTTGAAAATGCTAGCGATCCGGTAGTGGGATCAGATGGGACAATCTATGTAGAACTCTACGATAGTGGTGGTTATGCTCTTGCCGCTTTGAACGTCGAAGGCGAGTTATTATGGAGCTATCCGGTCGGGCATCAACGAGAGGGTGAACCGGCCATTGACTCGGACGGAACCGTTTATTTCGGGACTCACGCTTACGATGATGAAGAGGAGGGGGGAGATACGGCTTCGTTCTACGCCATTGCTGCAGATGGAATCTGAAATGGGAATACCGGATGCGGGGCGGCTTTCTGGGAGCGCCGGCAATAGGTCCTGATGGAATCATCTATGTAGGAGCGAGCCAGGTTTATGAAAGAGGAGTAGAACATAGTATTGATACCAGTTTCTTTATTGCTTTTACCCCAGATGGTGAGATCGAATGGAAGCAACCCTATGATTTTTACTGGATTTCGACACCAGCCATAGGATCCGATGGCGTGGTGTATTTTGCCTCCCAGTTCGATGGTTTTTACGCCATTAATCCGGACGGTTCAGAGCAATGGTATAATAAGAATTACGGTTCAAACTTTTCGTCTCCGGCAATAGGATCGGACGGGATTATCTATTTTGTTTCAGGCGGAAAACTCTTTGCCCTTAAGGGCTCATCCGATGGATTAGCCTCGTCCCCCTGGCCCAGGTATCATCACGACAATCAGAATACGGGAAGGGCGGGAGGATAATTCTTTAATCCGTTCATCTTTGTTAGGATTGTAGGAATGCTTTATTAAGGTTGCAGTAGTGCGGACTTAACTACTTTCCGGGGGTACCCCTCATCGCCGCGAGCAAGATCACCTCTCCGTCAAAAGAGCGGTGGTTGAGGTTTATCCTGTTTTATTTTTTTCTTCGCAGCCTGTTTCTTAACGGAAGCGGCTTTCTTTTGGGCGGCTTGTGTTTCCTTCAATGCGGCCTGTGCCGCGGCAAGGCGTGCGATTGGAATCCGGTAAGGCGAACACGACACGTAATCCATACCTGCGGTGTGGCAGAACTCGATTGAGCGCGGGTCGCCGCCGTGCTCACCGCAGATGCCGAACTCAAGCTTCGGCTTTACCTTCCTGCCGCGCTCGATTGCTATCTTAATAAGCGAGCCCACTCCTTGCTGATCAATGGTCTGGAACGGATCGTCTGCGAGGATCCCTTTGTCAATATAGTCCTGCAGGAACTTGACCGAGTCGTCGCGTGAGAATCCAAGGGTGGTCTGGGTAAGGTCGTTGGTGCCGAAGCTGAAGAAGTCGGCTTCGGCAGCGATTTGGTCCGCGGTCAGCGCGGCACGGGGTATCTCTATCATGGTGCCTATCATGTAGGGCAGGTCAACGCCTTGTTCATTGAGGACCTCGTGGGCGGTGCGCTCGACAACCGCACGCTGGTTCGAGAGTTCGGTAATGTTGCCGATCAAAGGGATCAACACCTCCGGGATTACCTTCTTGCCTTCCTTGATCACCTGGCAGGCGGCTTCGAATACGGCCCGGGCCTGCATCTCGGTAATCTCCGGGTAGGTGATCCCCAGTCGGCATCCCCGGTGACCGAGCATGGGATTTAACTCGTGCAGTTCTTCCGCCTTTGTTTTGATCTTCCTTGGCGAGGTCCCGAGTTCTAAGGCCAGTTCTTTTATGGTCTTGGCATCGTTCGGCAGGAATTCGTGCAATGGGGGATCGAGCGTGCGTATGACCACAGGCAATCCGTCCATCGCCCGGAACAGGCCTGCAAAGTCTTCACGCTGCATGGGAAGAAGCTTTGCCAGCCCCTTGCGGCGTTCCTCCTCGTTTTCGGCAAGGATTATTTCTCTGACGGTGTTTATCCTTGATCCCTCAAAGAACATGTGTTCGCTACGACACAGACCGATACCCTTTGCACCGAATCGGCGGGCGATGCGCGCCTGATCTGGCCTGTCGGCGTTGGCCCGGACGCTCAGTTTAGCCGCATCGTCAGACCACCTCATCAGCTTATCGAAACGCTCGTATACCTTCGACTTCCCGGGCTTGAGTGAACCTTCGATCAGCACCTGGATTACCTCTGAAGGACGGGTTGTTACCTCGCCTTTGATCACCTGGCCTGTGGTGCCGTCAATCGAGAGAAAATCACCCTCCTTGATTACGGTATCGTTGACTGTCATCCGTCGTTTGCCGTAGTCTATGGTTAGAGCACCGCATCCGGCGACGCATACCTTGCCCATCTGTCTGGCGACTAATGCTGCGTGGGAGGTCATGCCACCGCGCTGGGTGAGTATTCCGGCAGCGGCGGCCATGCCACGGATGTCTTCTGGAGAGGTCTCGATGCGAGCAAGAATGACCCGCTCACCTTTTCCGGCCCACTCCTCAGCGTCCTCGGCATTGAACACCACCCTGCCTGTTGCCGCGCCAGGTCCTGCAGGCAAACCTTTGGCCAGCACGCGGCCTTCTTTGGCCGCTTTCTTCTCTTCCGCGTGGTCGAAGACCGGCTGAAGAAGGTGGTTGAGCTGTTCAGGCTCGATGCGCAGGAGTGCCTGGTTCCTGGAAATCAGCTTTTCTTCAACCATGTCCACCGCGATCCTTACCGCGGCGAATCCGGTGCGCTTGCCTGTGCGTGTCTGAAGCATCCAGAGCTTGCCCCGTTCGATGGTAAACTCCAGATCCTGCATATCCTTGTAGTGGCGCTCGAGTTTGGCCTGGATCTTATCAAGCTTTCTGTAGACCTCAGGCATCTCTTTTGCGAGCTTTGCGATGGGCTTGGGGGTACGTACGCCAGCCACCACGTCCTCCCCCTGCGCGTTTTCAAGATACTCGCCGTAGAAGCGTCGCTCCCCGGTTGCCGGATCACGGGTGAACGCGACACCGGTGCCGGAATCGGGTCCCATGTTCCCGAACACCATGGCCTGGACGTTCACTGCGGTGCCCCAGTCGTCAGGGATGCGGTTCAGCTTACGGTAGGCGATGGCGCGGGGATTATTCCAGGAACCGAACACGGCCTCGATGGAACCCCATAACTGATCATGCGGATCGTCAGGGAAGATAGCACCGCTGCGTTCCCTGATCATCTCCTTGAAGAGGGAAATCAGCTCCTTCCAGTCTTCGGCACCAAGCTCGGTATCGAGTTTAACATTGCGGCGTCTCTTGAGCTTATCTATCAACTCCTCGAAGGGATCTTGTTCATCCTTTGATTGACGCTTTACACCTAGCACCACCTCGCCGTAAGTCTGCACGAAGCGGCGATAGGAGTCGTAGGCAAATCGAGGATTTTGGGTAAGCTCAGCCAGCCCTTCTACCGTGGTATCGCTCAGACCCAGATTGAGGATGGTATCCATCATTCCGGGCATTGAAACGCGGGCGCCGGAGCGAACCGATACAAGCAAGGGATTTTTGGCATCGCCGAAGCGCTTGTCCACCAGCTTCTCGATGCGGCGGAGGCCTTTTTCTACCTCAGCCCTGAGGCCTTCCGGATATTTTCCGGTCCGCAGGTAGTTCATGCAAAGGGCAGTAGAGATGGTGAATCCTGGGGGCACAGGGATGCCGAGATTCGTCATCTCCGCAAGATTCGCGCCTTTACCTCCCAGTATGTTCCTCATCCGGGCTGAGCCGTCCGCTTTTTCAGCACCGAAACGGTAGACAAACTTCACAAAGCCTCCTGATTGTTTCCGTTTAGTTACACTTTGAGTTTAGGACTTCGCCTTTATACCCTGTCCGGGATTTCCATTACTCGTCGGATGCCGTTTCGTCTTCTTTCGAAGAGGCGGCGTTTCCACCTGCGTCCGCGAGAAGATCCTCGACTACCTTTCGGGCACGCTCGGCGTCCTCTTCCAGTACCAATATCTCGCCCCAGGGCCTTCCTTCAAGCCAGGGGATCTCCTAGGGGTTGTGGAACTGTCGCAGCTCAGCGCGTATACCCTCAGACTCTAGTGCCGTAAGTAACGCTCTTGCGGTTACTTCGTCTAAAGCACGGTATACTACAACAATAGACATCCAACGCTAATTATAATAAATAATGCGGCCTGCGTCAAGCGTATTAGCGGGTTCCCTGGAAAGTCGTGGAGCGACTTTGCAGGGTGTAAAAAAGGCGGCACCCGGATTCGAACCGAGGAATAGCGGTTTTGCAGACCGCCGCCTTACCACTTGGCTATGCCGCCTTACGGCTTAACTATATGAAAGAAGTGAGGGTTGTCAAGGTTGCTCCAGTCGCATGAGGGAGACGTTGTTATCGAGTGACGATTCGTCAGGTTTCTATTGTGTTCGTCAGGTAGTGCACGAGAATTATTGCATGGCTGATGAACAGTTTGTGAATAAAACCCAAGACGGACAACTTGATTCGCGAAGCTACGGGTTGGAGTATAACCAGGAAACGACCATGAGTCCCTGGGAGTTTGACCGCTTCATGGGCTACATCGGAGCCTACTCCTCAACCCAGGGCTATTTCATTAACATTCTCGGTCTACAGGGGATTAAGGTCACCAATCAAGACGCCTACCTGCGTAACAAGGGTGGAACGCTGCGGCTTGTCCATAATAAATTCGGTCAGTTCGACGACGTTGTAATCTTAAGATACAATATACCCAGCTCAGACGAGATTAAGGAATGGGTAAAGCAGTGGATATCACCTGAGAAGGAAAAGCCTAAGCCAGGTGAGCTTGCAGAAAAGATAGGGCTGCTCAAGGATAACCTTGCTCTTCCAGTGTGGAATGATACCAGCTTAAAGGTATCCGACACCGTCAAGAAGCAGTGGGAGGAGAATTTCCTCACCCCGGGCGATCACGTCCACATCTTCCCGGGGACGGTAAACCCAGGTTATGATGAACGCGCAGACAGGAAAACCGCTCAGATGGGCCTGGGGCAACATGCTTTTCGTCGTGGATTTCACAGTGGAAGGTACAGGGCTCTTAATCCTTGCACAAAGGGAGAGAACAAAACTCTAGGCTGGCGTAAGCCAGCCAGACAGCTGGATTACGTAGACGAAACGGCTCAGATCTACGAGGACCTCAAATACACCAATATACATTACGGTCAGAATACCCGTGTAGGGAAAGGTTCAACCGGGTGTATAAACATCCGGGGGTGG
The DNA here is from genome assembly GCA_023128825.1 of Caldifarciminota bacterium. Classification (GTDB taxonomy): domain Bacteria; phylum Hydrothermota; class Tepidihabitantia; order B3-TA06; family B3-TA06; genus B3-TA06. The sequence continues at coordinate 6,462 of JAGMDF010000054.1, forward strand.
CAGAAGGATCGTTACGAGTACTTCATGCTTACGGCATACATCCACGGCGGTCCGAAGAACCCCTTGACTGAGATTCCGGTTACCATCTGGCCGGGTGTGGACTTCTTCAAGTTCAAGAAGAAAGAAAGGGGAGAGTATATCGGTCAGGAACACAAAGGGCTACCCGAACTTCATTTCGCCAGTTTCGATACCAAGCAGGTAAGGCCTGGCTGGCGTAGTGATGCGGGTTGGGTGGAGAAGGTGCAGCGTATCCTGTGGGAATGGAGGGGTCAGCCCGACCCCGAGCCTGAGTGTGGGCTTTTTAATAAGGATACCGTTCACAGGCTGCTTTGGTTCTTTCAGGACCATGCTATAAAGAATCTTGAGGATGCGGATAAAACCAAGCATTACTACCGGAGACTCTATTCCCAAGACCCTCAGAGTTGGGAGCGGCATAGCGAGTGGGACGATAAGGAACGAATGGCCATCAGGCAGCTGCGGGAAGAAAAAAGAGAGGCCATCTGCGGGCCTGCAACCTGGGAGGCGATGCGGTATTTCTGTCGGTCTTATGAACAGTGGATAGGAAACTGTATCAGGGCGCGCATTCAGTAAACGGAACCCTTGTCATTGCGAGCTACGACCCGGAGGGTCGTTAGCGAAGCAATCTCATTCTTGCACTTGGTACCGAAGGATGACGCTTACGGAATAATTTAAAATTTACAATGAGCGCCGCAGGCGCGTAAGGCTATCCGCTGTCGGCGGTCAACCGTGAGCCATAACCTGCAAAGGAGGCTTTATAGATGATGCGTAAAGTAATCTGCCTGATTTTAGGAATTACCGCACTACTCAGTGCTGGCGAACTTGAAAAGATGCTTGACAAGTTGGCGTCGGACGTTGCCAGGGACTTTTCCCGGCGGGACACCATTGTCTTCTGGGGGGTCAAGCCTCTGGGTGAGGATGCGGCCACCGGCCTTGGACGTTATCTGGGCATGGGGTTTTCAAACCGGCTTATTAGCAAGATGCCGGGTCGGGTTCGGGACCCGCTGGAGGGCGAGAAGACCGTTCTCAAAGAGATGAACTACCACGTCCAGAACCCTGATCCTTCCGAGGTGCTCAAACGCTTCCAGGCCGCATACAGCCTGACCGGTCGCTACGTACTGCACAAGGCAAGCAAGGAGCTTGAGATATTCATCCAGGTCTACGATTCTCTCTCCCAGCAGGGACGCGCTTCCGCCAATCGCAGGATCGTCCTGGGCGATGGGGAGTTTGCCGAGCTGGCGCGCTTGGATCGTCAGCGTCCACCTGCCGAGCTATCAAGGGAGGCGGAGAAGTTCCTTGTCGAGCCCGGCCCCCAGACAGGCCTTATCGATTCTGCAATGGTGGTTACCATTAAGGGGAGAGAACCCACTAATCGTGAGTTAAAAACAGGGAAGTGGTTCAAGCTCGAGGTTGATCTTAAACAGCGTTCCTACATTTACGTGATCGGCTTCGATACCGAGACCCAGGGTTTTTACTTTATCTACCCAGGGATTGACGAATCAGCTAATCTATATTCGGGACGGGTAATCATCCCGCGAGCAGAGGACGTTGCCTTCCAGGCCGTGCCCCCTGCAGGATTCAACTGGACCAAGGTCATCGCCACGCGCAAACCGGTGGAGTGGAAGGGCCTCTTATCCATGCGGGAGGGGGTCTCGTGGCTTACCTCCGGCAAGATCGAGCGATTCATCCGCAACCTGAACGAGCAGTCAGGGGGCTGGCAGAGCGTTTTGACCGAGGTCTTTATCGTGGAATGAAACGGCAAATAGCTGTCAGCAGTGGGCCGTCAGCCCTCAAAGGAGGTCATAAGTGAACAGAAGAATCGTAAAGCTGTGGCTTGTGGTTGTCCTGTCCCTTCTTGCGCTGCCCATGCTGCTCGGCCTTGAGTGCTACACGAGCGACGTATTCAAGACTGGCGGAGGCAGCGACACCATACCCGACGGCGGCGAGCGCGTGCTTTGGACGTTCGATGCCAATACCTCCCCTGAACCGATGGAGTCGCCTGTGATGTATTCTTCACCTGCTATAGCATCAGACGGCACCATATACATCGGTTCTTACGACAACTACATCTACGCGATTGACATCGAGGGTAACCGGACGTGGGGATTCAAGACCGGCGGCGACGTACTGACCTCTCCCGCAGTAGGTCCTGATGGGAGTGTTTACGTGGGTTCCGCTGATGGCTCGCTTTACGCATTCAGTCCTTACGGAGAGAAGAAATGGGAATACGAAGCCTGCTCAGGTGCCGATGGCGGTGTTGATACCCGCGTTACCCCTGCGGTGGGATCCTTTACGCTCTGAAGGATTCCTCCAACGGCCTGGCTTCCTCCTCCTGGCCCAAGTATAACCATGATCAGCGCAACACCGGCAGGCAAGGAGGCTAGAGATGGAGACAAAGAAGCCCCTCAAGGAGGCTTACATGAAGAGAGGATTGATTCTCCTGGTTCTTTTAACGGGCTTGGTTCCCGCGGCAAGTGCCCAGAGCTTATTGTCGGGCGGCTACTTCTCGAACATGGAGTTCAAGCCTACCTGGGGCATCTACCCAGAGATATTCCACTGGGATCAGGACTGGGGCGATCGAGTAGCTCTCGAAGGCGGTGCAGGGCCGATACGCTTAAGCTACGGGCTTCATAAATATACAATCACCGATTTTTCCCAGCCCATGTTCCACGGCCTGGGTCTGAATCTTGATTTCAAGCTCGGACCGGTATTCATCGATCCGGGATTCTCCGTCTACACCGCTAAGTTCGATACGATCATCTACAGCCCTACCATTGCGGTGGAGTGGCCTTTCATCAAATTCGGCCGCAGGGGCGACTACCTGCACATGTTCACCCTGAGGGCCGAATCGAACCTCTTCTTCAGGCTTCATTTCGCGGCAGGCATAGGTTACGCGCGGCGCTGGTCTCCCTTGCCCCCCTTCCGGATGGAGTATGTGGTGCTTTACGTGGATCTGGACGAGGACAAGATCCTTTCCGGCTACGAGGAGGCCGGGATAGGTGTTCGTCTCAACAACGTCTCCGAGATAAAAGCCGCCTCCTGTAAGATTAAAGCCGCGTCCATCAACGCCCAGGGACACCATGGCCGGTAGAGGTTGTCAACATCCCGGCGAAGAGCTACAAGGACACCCTCATGATCATCCGTTCGCTGGACGGGCTCTATAACGGCCAGGCTAAATTCACCCTTCAATTCACCGTGGTTGATCAGTCGGGCAAGACCCACACCGGTCAGTATACCCTTACCGTGCCCACCAAGGAGCAGGACAGGCCAACCATGCCGCCCGATCTGGCGGCTGAGGTGAGTTTCGAGGACGCGGGCGATCGCGACGGCTTCCTGGACGGCGGGGAACAGGACTACGTGGTGGTCAAGGTGCATAATAAGGCCAGTACCAGGGCATATAACCTTCAGGTGATGCTCAGCCTTGAGAGCCCGGTTGCCGGCGTCAGGTTCCCTCAAACCACGGTGATCCCGATGATGGCCGCGGAACACGTTCAGCGGATTCCTATCAGTGCGGACCGCAGTGTGCAGGACGGGCAGATTAGACTCCGCGTTGATGTCAAGGAACCCTTCTTCGGTGCGGACGCCGATCCCAGGATTTTGGTATTCGAGACCCGCGAGTTCGAGCCTCCGGCGCTTGCCGTGGTTCAGCACGGGGTCCAGGAGGAGATCATCAAGGGCGGCGAACACTCCCACGTCTTTATGGTAGTCCAGAACAATGGCACCGGCAACGCTCAGGCTACCAGGGTATCTATTACCCTGCCCGAAGGTGCAAATCTTGTGGGCCGTGAAAACGCTGAATGGAGCCTTGGCGATCTCGCTCCAGGCGAGTGGCGCCGTATTGACTTAACCATCTTCCTGGCCAAAGGTTATGCCACTTCACAACTGCCGCTCAAGGTGGCGCTCTCCGAGTCGCGCGCGGGCTTCCGGGACGAGACCACCGTTACCATGCCGGTAGGTACCTACGTTGCCAAGGTGGACGTTACCCACATCAAGGGTTACGAGGAGACACCGAGCAGTAAAGGCGCGGCTCTACCTGTTTTCACCTCCGATGTGGATACCCTTTCGGTGAAGGGCAAAGACCGCAAGCCCGACGCTATAGCGGTTATCGTCTACATCAAGGACTACAAGGCGCAGGGCGTGCCCGGCGTGGCCTACGCGGACCGCGACGCACGTGTGATGCGCAAGTACGTGACCGAACTTCTGGGTTACAGCGACTCAAACGTGATCTTCCTTGCAAATCCGACCAAGGGCGAGCTGGAGCAGGTGTTCGGACTGCCTGGGCAACCTGAGGGCAGACGTCTCGCCTCGTGGATAAGACCAGGCACCACACCCGAAGTCTTCATCTACTACGTGGGTCACGGCGCGCCCTCCAAGAGCGGCAAGGCATACATCGTTCCCTCAGACTGTGCGCCCGACGCCGTTGAGACCGGAGGATACTCCATAGACGTACTCTACGACAACGTCGTTGCCCTGCCGATCTCAAAGGCGACGGTCGTAATCGACGCCTGCTTCTCAGATCAGACCCAGGAGAGGATGATCGTCTCAGTGGCATCGCCCATCATGATGAGCAAGATGCCCGAATCCCATCTACGCGATGAAAGCAAGCTTACCATCTTCGCTGCGGCCAAGGGCGACGAGTTCGCCTCCTGGTACGACGAACAGCGCCACTCGATGTTCACCTACTACTTCCTCAATGGACTGGGCGGCCAAGCCGACGTAAACTCAGACGGAAGCATAACCGTAGGTGAGATGGATGCCTATCTCACCAAGGAGATCCCCTACATCGTGGCACGCAAGTTTCCGGGCCGCAAGCAGAGCCCGGACGTCCGCGGCCAGAAGGACGCAGTGCTCGTGCGTTACAAGTAGGTAGGGTTGTTGATGAAGATTAGCTAACGGACTGACTTTCGTAATCTTTGCAGTTGCGTGTGGGGTTGGATGAGATAGATAACCCTATCTAAGAGCAGCTTGGGAATACGGCGGTGCTCACTTGGCAATTTTCGACGATCACCGCCATCTTTTAATCTTCGGCCTCCCAGATTATCTGTCGAACTCCGAGGGGTCAGGTAAAAGTTGAATGACCTCCTAGGACTTCTTGAACGGTCCGAGGGGTAAAACCGTTTTACCCATGTTTTCGTTTATGACCTCGGCCATCGCCAGATAAATCGCAGAGAGACCGCAGGCGATGCCCTCCTCCCAGTCCCCCTCCCCGTCCTGCTCCCTTCCCTCCGGCGTCTATTTCGCCCGGGTTACAACCGGAGGTTACTCGGCAGGCACAAAAGTCGTCGTGCTACGCTAACGGTCGGGTCCCCGCGCGGTCGTGGAACGGACGAGTGGGGTGGTAATCCCCCCTTTAGTTCCCCCTTGGTAAGGGGGATTCAGGGGGGTCAAAGGGATCAAGAAATAGCAGCTTAGACCTTTTTGTCATTGCGAGCAAGCCCAAGGCTTGCGTGGCTCCGAAGGGTAAAAGGAGCATTTATCCCGGGTGCATTCAAGGTAATGCCTTCTTGACGTCTAAGTAATCACGCTGTATACTAATCTGTTGAATAAGACCAAGGAGAGTGCAGGCTTTCGCCGCGGAGTAGTAGGATTCTCTCTAGCCACCGGGATTTCACGTCTTACCGGGTTGGCGCGGGAGGTGGTGATGGCTTCACTCTTCGGCGCCGGGTTCGCCAAGGACGCCTTCGAGATAGCCTTCCGCATCCCCAACCTCTTACGTGATTTTTTTGCCGAGAACGCGCTGGCCGCCTCCTTTGTTCCGGTCTTCGTTGAGAAGATGCAAACCTCTGATCGCCGCGATCTGTGGCGGTTGGCCAATAACCTTTTCAATACCCTATTGATAGTGGTTGGTGGTCTGGTCGTGCTTGGTATAATCTTCTCACCACAGATCGTCTCGGTGATCGGGCACGGGTTCAAGGGTATCCCTGGAAAGATTGAGCTCACCACCCTCCTCAACCGAATCCTATTCCCATTCCTTCTCTTCATCTCGCTCTCGGCCTGGTCTGCAGGTGTGCTGAACGCTCACAACCGCTTCTTTCTTCCTGCGATAAGCTCTGCGTTCTTCAACCTCGGCTCGATCGCCCTCGCGTACCTGACCTACAACTTCTGGATATCTAAGGGCTTGGACCCGGTCGCTGGCATGGCTGTGGGCGGTTTGGTTGGCGTCTTCTTCCAGTTCCTGGTTCCCTACATCGCGGTCTGGAGGATGGGCTATTGCTACAGGCCTTACGTCAATTGGCGCTCGCCTGATCTGGGCAGGGTGCTTAAGCTCTGGATACCGGTAGTTATAGGTCTTGGATTGGTGGAGATCCAGGTGGCGGTGGACACCTTTCTTGCCGCACTTCTAGAGCAAGGCTCGATCTCATGGCTTTCATACGCCTACCGGGTGATGCACCTGCCACTTGCTCTGTTCGGCGCGGCGGTGGGAACCGTGAGTCTAACCCTTTTTTCCAAGCAAAGGGCGGAGGGCGATCTTGCAGGTCTTGCCTCATCCATCCGGCGGTCTCTCAGAACCATCTCGGTCCTCCTGATCCCCACCCTGTTTTTTGTGATCGCATTCGCCCAGCCGATCATCAGGGTGATCTATCAGCGAGGGGAGTTCACATCTTTGGACACCAGCTATACCGCCCAGGCTCTCATACTGTACGTGGCCGGTATATGGGCAGCCGCTTCGGTGCGAACACTCTCGGTCGCGTTCTACGCATTCAAGGATTCCCGCACCCCCATGTTCGTGAACCTGGCAAGCGTTGTGCTCAATATCAGCTTAAACCTGCTCTTGGCCTTTGTAGTTCTTAGGACCCGGCGTTTCCGTGCGTTTGCCTTTGCCACCACGTTTTGCTCCTTCTTCTCCATGAGCATCCTTATGACCCTCTTGAAACGTAAGTTGCCTGGCTGGGAGGCATGCGACCATCCGCTTTACGGTCTGCGGGTGCTTGCCGCCGCGGTGCTTGCGCTACTGCCCATCTATCTGGGATATCGCTTCTACTTTATTGACAGGGTTGAGGGATTTCTTCCTGTTCTCTTAATGCTTGTGGTGGGATTCGTGCTTTTTGCGCTCATCTATTTTGGACTCGCCAGGCTCTTTGGCATCAAGGAGCTGGGAGGTATCCTGAGGCGCAGATAGTTTGTCTCTTTTCCACGCTTCCTTAAAAAACGGATTTAGGCCTTGATGAAGTTAGAGTTAAAGTCCTACATTCAACGTTGAAGTGCA
>JAGMDF010000055.1 GCA_023128825.1 Caldifarciminota bacterium
GTGGTGATCGGTAATAACTGCAAGATCCAGAACAACGTAAGCATTTACGATTTAGTGACTTTAGAAAACGACGTGTTCTGCGGCCCAAGCTGCGTGTTTACGAATGATATGAACCCGCGCGCCGCTTACCCCAAAGGCGGGGTGTGGATTCCTACGCTTGTCAAAAAAGGTACCTCGATCGGCGCCAACGCAACCATCATGTGCGGAATAACCTTAGGAAGATACTCGTTTATAGGCGCAGGAGCGGTTATCCACAAAGACGTGCCTGATTACGCGTTGATGGTTGGTGTTCCAGGCCGTCAGATAGGCTGGATGTGCGAGTGCGGCAAGCGGTTAAAGTTTGACGATTCGGATACCGTAACGTGCAACGCACGCTGCAAGGGAACTTACAAGCTTGAAAACGGCAAGGTAAGGAGGGTTAAATGAAGGTTCCGCAGATAGATCTATGGGCCCACCACGAACCGCTGATGGCAGAGTTCAGGCAGGCGTTTGAGAGAGTGGTCCGCTCCAGCCAGTTCATTTTGGGGCAGGAGGAGAAGGAGTTCGAGTTTGAGGCCGCAAGTTACCTGAATGTAAAACATGCAATAGGCGTGGGCAACGGCACCGATGCTTTGGCGATCTGCTTGAAGGCGCTGGGCGTGGGTCCTGGGGATGAGGTCATGACCTCACCATTTACGTTTATTGCGACGGCTGAGGTGATCGTAGCCCTGGGTGCTGTGCCTCGCTTTGTGGATATTAAACCCGATACCTTTAACATCGATCCGGCAAAGATCGAGGCTCGGATTACGGATAAGACCAAGGTCATTTTGCCTATTCACCTCTACGGTCAGGCAACGGAAATGGATGCCATCCTCGACATCGCTAAGCGACACAATCTCCGGGTCTTGGAAGACGGCGCTCAGGCGTTCGGGGCAACTTATAAAGATAAGAAAGTGGGGGGGCTTGGTGATTTAACCATCTTCAGCTTTTTCCCAACCAAGAACCTGGGTGCCCTTGGCGACGGCGGGCTGATAACTACCAATAATGACGAACTTTACGAGAAATGCCGCCTGATCCGGGTACACGGCTCGCCAAAGAAGTACTATCATACAATTATCGGTCAGAACTCAAGACTGGATACCATCCAGGCCGCGTTTCTCAGAATCAAGCTGAAGCATATCGATCGGTTCAATGAGCTAAGGATCAAAAATGCCGAAGCTTATAACGAAGAGTTAAAGGATATTGTCAAGACCCCGGCAGTCCATCCGGACTCGAACCACATCTATCACCAGTACACCATCCGCACCTCAAGACGGGACGAGCTTAAGAAATTCCTTAACGAGGCGGAGATCGGCGTCGGCATCCACTACCCTTACCCTCTGCACCGTCAACCCGTGCTTTCATATCTTGGGCTTGGCGAAGGTTCGTTCCCCGAGGCCGAAGCAGCGGGCCGTGAGGTCATGTCCCTGCCGGTATACCCGGAACTCTCAGAAGAGCAAAGAAACTACGTTATCTCCAAAATCAGGGAGTTCTTCGGCTGAATAAGATTTGTAGGGGCACGGCATAC
>JAGMDF010000056.1 GCA_023128825.1 Caldifarciminota bacterium
TGCCCCTACTCTTTGTGAAATCTGCGGTTTATTATTCTTCGATGATCGCTATGGCGGTGGCCATGTCGGCAAGGTGAGAGATGGAGAGGTGAACCTTCCGGTTCCCCAGGAGGGCGGCTGGTTTTCCGGAAACCTTAACGGTAGGTCTGGAGTGCTCGTTGTCTATGATCTCCACATCGCGCCAGCGGACACCGCGCGAGTGACCGGTGCCGAGCGCTTTAAGGAACGCCTCCTTTGCGGCCCAGCGCGCTGCAAGACGCTCCGATGGATCGTTGTGCTTCAAGGAGAACTCCTGCTCCCGCTCGGTGTATATGCCATCAAGGAACCGCTTGCCCAACCTCACATGCGCTTTGCGAATCCGCGCGACCTCGATGATGTCTATTCCAATCCCAAATATCACCCCACAGAATAAAGATAAAGCAGGGAAAGTCAAGACTCTTAAGCCCTGGCGCAGATGGATAATAAGGAATCCACAGATTAGAACTCCTGAGAGTCGCTCTCCTTCGGAACGCAGATTGACGCAGATTAAACGTAGGGGCCGGTTTCAGCGTGCCCCTCGGATGTTTATACATCCGTAGGGTATTAAACCGGCCCGTCCAATTATTCGGGCCGACCTTAAGGTCGACCCCTACGTTTCTTTCACCCCACGCCGTTACTCCGTAACGCCGCAGGGACCCCGACCTCTAATCGGCAACTTCCTCTCTCAATAGATGCGTCTTGACATACGCTAATGGCGGGTTAGAATTAGGTATTGCTGACCACTAAGGAGGTTCGATTGCGCCGATTGATACTTGCAGCACTCGCCGGGGTGGGGTTTTTAGCTGCCGCCACGCCCTCTGAAACATTCAACGCGGTAATCACCCGCTACGCCGGCATAAGCTCGCTTACGGCCTCGTTCGAGGAGCGAATCTGCTCGAAAGCTGACGGCACCTGCCAGATACTCAAAGGCACGTTCACCTACGCGTCACCCAACAAGTTCCGCGTGGACGTCACCGTACCGATGGAGCAGCTTGTTTTATCCGACGGCGATGTCACCTGGATATACCTGCCGACCGCCAACCAGGCCATCAAGACCAAACCCGGTCCTGAGCAGGAGATGTTTTTGTTCGCGGCGCGTCTGCAAAACTACAGCGAGCAGTACACGGTTCAGCTCAAACCCGGCAAGGAGCACCTCGAGGCGCACTTTACCGCCATACCGGGCAAGAAGGTGTTCCTGAAGGGTTTCGTGCTGCTGATAGACGCGTCCAGGAACGAACTCGCAGGGGTTAAGGTCGAGCAAGGCGACAACGAGGTGATCTTCCTCCTGGACAGCCTCCAGTACAACACCAAGGTTGCGGAGAGCCAGTTTACCTTCAGCCCGCCCGATGGCACCACGGTGATAGAGGACACGGGCACCGGCTACCAGCAGTGAGACTCCAGCGCGACAACCTCTGCTTCGCATGCGGTAAAGACAACCCGCGGGGCCTGAAGATGGATATTGAGATCGATTCCGAGGGTGCGCGCTGCGAGTATGTTGTTCCTGCGGAGCTTCAGGGCTGGCAGGGCTTTGCTCACGGCGGGATAATCTCTACTCTGTTAGATGAAATAATGGTCTGGGCCGCGGCAGGACGTGACGCTGATGCGGTAACCGCAGAGATGAGGGTGCGCTTCAAGAACCCCTTGCCAACCAACCACGCCGTAAAGGTAGAGGGAAGGATTACCGGAGAGCGCAAGCGACTGATTATTGCCCAGGCTAAGGCGTTTGACGATCACAAGGTCTACGCCGAGGCAACGGCAAAGCTGTTCAAATTGTGACCCGTAACACTCATAACACTCGTACCCCTTCGGGGCATTCTCATAATTATTCGGAGCTTGCGCTCCGTTCACAAGGAAATAACACCCGTAACCCGTACCCCTTTGTGGTATTTTCACTATTGCTCGAAGCTTGCGCTCCGCTCACAAGGACATACCCTTGCGGGGCATTCTCATAATTACTCGGAGCTTGCGCTCCGCTCACAAGGAAATACCCTTGCGGGGCATTCTCATAATTACTCGGAGCTTGCGCTCCGCTCACAAGGAAATAACACCCGCAACACGCCTCAAAGAGATATGGCAAATCTGCAAAGAGTATCCGTTATAAACCTGGGCTGCCCTAAGAACAGGGTGGACGCAGAGATCATACTGGCCGAGCTTGCCCAGGCAGGATTCCAGATTACCGGTGATTCGGATGACGCCCGGATAATTATAGTGAACACCTGCGCTTTCCTAAAGGAGGCGATAGAGGAATCGGCCCAGGTGATAGAGGCACAGCAGGAGCGGCGCAGGCGAGGCGAGATCGAAACGCTTCTCGTAACCGGCTGCCTGCCCCAGAGAGAGCCGAGAGAGCTTGTAGGCCGCTTCCCATGGGTTGATGCGTTCGTTGGTTTGGATCAGATACCTGAGATACCCAAATTGCTCAAGGAGAATCCTCATCCGGGCCAGGTGCTGGTCTCCCCCACACCCTGCTGGAATCCGGGCAGGGAATATCCCAGACTGCTCTCGACACCATCCCACTACGCATACCTTAGACTTACCGAGGGCTGCTCGAACTGCTGCTCATACTGCACCATACCGATGATAAGGGGTCCTTTGAGACTCAGAATGACCGATGATATCCTCAATGAAGCGGGCGACCTCGTAAGCATCGGTGTTAAAGAGCTTATTCTGATAGCCCAGGACACGGCAGCGCATCCGGAGCTTTCGCAGATTCTTGCAGGGCTTGAGCAAATCGAAGAGCTGCGCTGGATTCGTCTTCTTTACGCACACCCCGCACATCTGGAGGAGAAAATCATCGAGCAGATGGCTGAAAGCGATAAGGTCTTGAATTACATAGACATGCCGATCCAGCATCTGGCCGACCCGGTCCTGGAGCGCATGAATCGGGGAGTGACATCGGAGAGGATAGGAAATCTGGTTGCAAAGGCGCGCAGCCTTGATTTGAATTTTGCCTTAAGGACAACGGTGATTGTGGGCTTTCCGGGCGAGACCGATGAGGAGTTTGAGATGCTGCTTGAAGGACTCGTACGTTTGCGCTTTACACACCTTGGGATATTCGTATACTCCGAGGAGGAAGGCACGGATGCAGCCGAGATGGGGAATCAGGTGACGTGGGAGGTAAAAAAGGAGCGCGCCGAAAGATTGATAAGACTGGCAGAACGTATGCAAACAGAGGAAACCAATCGAATGACAGGGAACAAGCACGAAGCGGTGGTGGATTTTGCTAAGGAAGCCTCTGAGGATTGTGTTACATGCGTTGGCCGTCTCTGGAGTTCGGCACCTGAGATTGACAGGGTCGTAGAGATCGAGGGTTCTGGGATAGAACCAGGACGTTTTGGAGAGGTCCAGATAACCGGAGGAAAAGATGATCGTCTCTTTGCTCGTTGGATTGAATCTATTTAGCATTAACCTGAGCGTGCCTCTCGAACCGTCAGGTGAGGTTTTCGTGGGCAAGTATTTCAACAAAGCCGAAACCCCAAAAGAACTTCAATACAACATTGATGCCGGAATGGAGGTTTCCACTGATCTGGTCGATGTAGCCGGTCAGAGATTCTTCATAGCGTACCGAGACGAACTTTTTTCTGGCAACGACTTCGAGGCTAACGTAACTTTTGACCCGTTCATGGCCCACTTCTATCTTACCGGCGGTTTTCGCTTCAACCTCTTCGACAAGGCTAACTTGGCTACCTATCTGGTTCACGACTGCACCCACAACATAGACCGCAACCCTGATTCAAACAAGGTGGTGTTCAACCGGGTGACCTTTGCGGTGGGCACGCCCGGCGCGTTCAACAACCGCAACCTGGAACGCATCAAGGAAGGCGCGTGGTACGAGCGTCTTAACGCAAGGCTTACATATGCCTGGTTCCCTCACGACACGGTTATTGACGCCCTGAACTCAACCGATATGTTCCACGATTTGCAGCTTGACGTTATCTTCGATCAGCCGATCTACAAGAATATCTACGCCTCGGCGCGAATCTACACCTATTTCGCCCGATTCAGACCTGGATGGGATTCGGACACCCTTGAACTTGCCCCATTCTGGGAGCACAAGTTTGCCCCGCAGGCAGGCATAGGGGTACTGCGAGGCGACCGGGTAGCGCTTGAGCTTTACCTTCGCTACTGGGTTTCAGCCAACTTCCGGCTGCACGCCCCTGGCCCCTGGCCTTACCTGGGCCTGCACCTGCGCTTTCGATGAACGCCCCCCTCGCTCCTTCCTTCCCCTCACGGCCTACACTCCTCAGGATTGCAAAGATCCTGATTGCAGGGTTATTGATCATGACAGGCTGCCGCCTTTTCACAAGGCCAACCCCTGAACTGGCGTTTATCGAACAAGCCCAGGGTTCCTACCAATACACCGACTCCACAGATACGTACAAAGGCCGTTTTTTGCTGTTTGCTCATGAAGACCGCCTGGCTATCGATCTCTTTGCGGCTTACTTCTCTGTTGCCTCGGTCCGACACAACCCCGACTCAACACTCGTGTACCTGCCAATGAGCAACGAGGTGCTGATCCTGGGGCCGGCGGACGACCTGCCGCTGGAAGGCTGGGAGATACCTGTAGCTCCGCTGGCCGCGGCCTACAAAGGGATACTGCCGGATGAACCTGACAGCATCACGGAATCAGCCGATACCTTGATTTTCTGGACAGGAGATGTTGCCTGCCTGCAACCCCATGATAGTTCGAAGCTTATGGGATTAAGGGGCAAGGATTGGGAGCTTTGGCGCGAGGGTGGGTTTGAGACAATGCCGGATCGCGCTCAGAGGATTGTATTCAGGAAAGCGGACTCCGAACTCATTCTGGAGTTTATTGACCTACAGGTTATCGAACGCGAACCGGCCAAGGTGTTCTCGCTCAACCTGCCCCAGGGGGTAGAACCCCTGGACTACCGATAATTCAGACAAATTGTATCCAGTAGAGCTAATGCTGATGGGGGGTGTGACGGGGTGTGTTCCGGGATGTGTTACGGGATGTGTTACGGGATGTGTTCCGGGTTAGGGGTTGACATACGTCATAAGATGATTATAATTGAAGAGTTGGTAGCCAAAGATGGCTGCCAGACAAGGAGAAAAATACATGCGTTTATTCATCGGAAACCTTCCCCATTCTTACAACGAGGAGAAGGTACGTGAGATCTTCGCCGAGCATGGTGAAGTCTCGAAGGTAGCGGTCCCCACGGATCGTTACACCAATGCGCCTCGCGGTTTTGCCTTTGTGGACATGCCGAATGACGAGGAAGCAAAAAAGGCCATTAGTGCCGTTAATGGAACAGAGCACGACGGCCGTGAACTTAGAGTAGAAGAAGCCCGTCCCCCGCGCGAGCGCGGCGAGCGCGGCGGCTACGATCGCGGTGGCGGAAACCGCGACCGCTGGTAAACCAACAAAATACCTTTCTCGTCATTCTTGACAGTTAGTTGATCGAGATCGAGAGAAAGTTCGTAAGCGCCGGCATAAGCCGGCGCTTCCTTTATTGAAACATGGTTCCGTGAACCACAACGGATATGAAAACTCAGACCACATCCAGTGGTCTGATGCAACCACCTTTTCGGGGCTTTACTCCGTGCGTCTGGAACGCGCCACGGAAACCGTCTCCCGCAAGATTGTGCCGATGCGCTAAGTTGCCGAGAGATTCGAAGATTATGGGACGCTTTCTATTTGAGTTCTCTGTATAGATACCAGTCCCTGCGGCCCGCCCCCCGGTCGAGGTAGATCTCGAACCGCTCGCCTCCCTCCGTCATTACCACATAAACATTCCGATGATGGCGCAAGAGCCATGAGCGTTTGGCAGGTGCGGCAGGCGAGAACCCGTGATCGTGCCAGCTTCTTATTATCTCTTCGATCTAATACTCCTTGCCGCGCCAGATAAAACTAAGTGGAGCCGGTTCTTTTTCCGAAGTAACGACCTCGATCTTCTCCCCTATGAAACGCCCCCCTCCCTTTCAATCCTGGGTATCCTTTTCAAGCATAAATCTATCTCACTGTTTTAGTGAAATTTTCAGCGCTCCATGTGTAAACGCAGAAAACCTTTGGAATAGTTCGGCTTTGCCGAACTATTCGTAGTCGGCCCAGAGGACTCGCCAGTTCCTGGGATTTGCGGCATCATGGATACGCAAAAGCGCCGCCGCAAGGATATGCCCATCGTCCATCCGGATGAATAAAAGGTCGTTTCCAAGGAAGTAAACGTCGTCAATCGATTGAACCTGCCATTTGCCTCCCACCTCGGTGCCGAGTGGAATGATCTCGTCAACTATCCCTTCTTCTGTATTGAGAAGCGCCTTAAGGATCGCCTCGTGCTCAGGGGAAAGTTTGCTCGTCTGTTCTATCGTTCCCTTAAGGGAATCAAGCTGCACCTCTAGGCTTTCGACCTCTGCGGTCTTGGCTTCGATATCGTGCTCCAGATTGCTGCGCGGGGTAAGGGCGATAAGATAGAATCCAGCTGCACCGGCGATGACGCCTATTAAAAGAGCCAATACGCCTATCAGTACTTTTGACCACCCACCTGCCTTCGGCTTTGGGGTCCCTTCAGTGGGCGATTCGGGTGTGTTACGGGTTGCGGGTGTTACGGGGGTTGCGGGGGTTACGGGTGTTACGGGTTCTGACATCTTTCCTCCATTTGTGGAGGATAGCAAAGATTCCGCGATTTGCAAGCCTTCTCGAAGAGACGCGGCTCAGAAGGACGACGCTTGCGATCTTTTGTCCCTCTGGGAAAAAAGGGGCATTTTTTCACCCTCACCCCGACCCTCTCCCAAAGGGAGAGGGAGATAATATAGTTTTCCTCTCCCCACGGGAGAGTCGTAGGGGCCGACCTTAAGGTCGGCCCGTGCTATAAACATTTCGGGCCGGTCTAATACCCTATGGGATACCTTGTATCCCAAGGGGCACGCTGAGACTCGCACTACATTCAATGCTCCTTTTCTCCTTCTGAGAAAAGATCGCAAATCAGAGATTACTCCGTTAACGTCGTCCTTCGGAATTCCGCAAGCGTCATCACTTCGTGTGCTTCAGGGCTTCGTCCCTCGCAATGACAGAAAGGAATAGAGAACCTTGCTCGCGATGACGGAATGTAGAACAGACTGTTCTGTAAAATAATCGCACAGGCTGGAGAGCCTGTGCCACATTAACGAAAAAAGGTAAAAGCCGCCTTGCGGCGGCTTCAATTTCTTTCGGGAGTTACTTACTTGATTACGATATATTCGGCGACCGCGTGAGGTTCGGGAACAGGCAGATTATCCTCTTGAAGCCCCTGGATGTGAAGCTCTATTGCCTCATACATGTTATGCTCAAGCACCTCGCGAGTCTGACCTGTTGCCACGCAACCTGGCAAGTCAGGCGAATACGCCGAGTAGTTACCGTCAGCCTTTTCGATAACGATAAGGAAACGGTGCATGCCTACCTCCTTTCCTTTTTCTTTAACTGTGCCTGCTTGAAAACACTATCTATAGTACCTGCGGCTAGATCATGGATTGGGATGACCCGCAATGGTCACCCGCCCACGCTTGGTAGGATGTTTATACTGTCGATGGCTGCCTTTCGTTGCAACCAGATACCAGCCGTCGGCCTCTATCATCTTAATAACCTCATGAACCTTCAATAGAGAACTATACATGGAGGATAACGTATGTCAAGGGTTTCCGCGCCAGCCTCACAACAATAATGAGATTCCCCGCAAGTCTCGCGATGACGAGAGCTTTTCGGGGTCCCCGCGCGTCCGCGCAGCGGACGTGTGGGGTATAGGCCGCCTGCGATCTTTTGTCCATCTGGGACAAAAGGAGCAATTACTTACGATGCGGGCACTTGCCGGTCCTTGCCTTCTCGCATCCGCCGTCCTTGCAGTCCGGGCAAGGAACCTGGGGAAGCCCGAGTATGAAATTGGTAACGTTGGGCAAAAAGCAGGGGACGAACTCCTTGGGAAGCTGAGCATATTCAGAAACAGCGCCTGTGTTGGCCGCCTGGAACAGATGGTTTGCCTTGCAGCATATCCGTATGGTGTAGTTCTCTTTTCCCGCCTTCTTGAACGTCTCCTCCATCGCCGCCGCATTCATACGTGCAGGGACCTGTAAGTCTTTTTCACCAAAGAAGGCGAGCACTCTAGCATCAACCTTTACGAGATCTTTCCTTGGATCGTAATCGATGAAGAACCTCATCCACCGGCTTTGGACGGCTGCAAGTTGGGCTTCTGCCACGGTCTCTGTGAATTTGTCAATATCACCCAATGCCTTGCGTTCTTCCTCAGAGCGCTTATCAATGCCCCGTTTTATGATCGCACGCATCTCGGGCTTGAACCCCTCAAGGCTCTCGCCGGCCCGCACCGCGGCAAATATGCGCTTCTGCAGATCAGCCGCCTGCGCAATCTCTTTCTGAGAAGCACCCTCGGCCCCAAGTATAAGCCTCTGCTGAGCCAGAAGTATCTCCCCGCCGGGTAGTGCGGTTCCTGCCATAAGAACCACGAACGCGATGTTCGGATTCTCAGCGGCCACCATACCGGCAATGAGCGCGCCCTCGCTGTGGCCCAGGAGTCCGAGCCTTGCGGTGTCGATCTCAGACCGAGTCGCAAGATAGGCAACCTGGGCCATAACGTCCTCTGCATAGTCTTCACTGGTGGCGACCTCACGATCACCGGTCGAGGAAGCCACACCCCGGTCGTCGCATCTGAGAACCGCGATGCCCTGGCGGGTAAGATGGTCGGCGATGGTCGCAAATATCTTGAACCCGAACACGTTCTCGTCACGATCCTGAGGCCCGCTGCCTGAGATAAGAACCGCGACGGGAAAAGGCCCTTCGCCCTCAGGGATGCTCAGGGCTCCGGCAAGCTTCACATCGTCTGTGACCTTGATCGAGACCTCTTCCTCGGAATATTCAGGAGGTAAGACTACTTCCTCTGATCTGTTAAGATAGAACTCGCCCTTGGCAGGACCCTGAGTGAAGGAGCCTCGTATCTTTTCCTCCTCAAGCTTGCCGTCGAAGATTGCTGTGGCCAGAGACGTTGGGAGTTCAAAGTAGACCTTGGGGTCCTCGAAACTCACATTCTTCAAGGGCAGCCCAAAGGCTCCCTGCGGGGGAATATCAATTGTAGCGGTAAGTTCCTCTGCTTCAGAAACAAAGGTCACTTCCATGCCTATTTCCATACTCGGCAGCTGGATAGCCCCTTCCCATTTGCCCTCGATTGCGGTCTGGGCAAAGGCCAGAACTACCAGACCCACCAACCCCAGGATTGTTCTTCTCATCAAATTCCTCCGTTTGAATCGTTTGATGTTTATTCTACAAACCGAGGGACAATTCTATTCATAAATCAACCCTTGGCAAGTTCAACATAATTCCCTCCCCCTCGACGGGGGAGGATAAAGGAGGGGGTAATTTAAATGTTCCTTTTGTGTTGCACACGAAAGATCACAGGTAACTATGTGGGACAGGCTCTCCAGCCTGTTCGTGATTATCCCCGGTTAGGGTAAAAGTCTGTAGGGGCCGACCTTTAGGTCGGCCCGCACGGTGAATTATTCAAGCCGGTTTAATACCCTATGGGATACCTTGTATCCCAAGAGGCACGCTGAGACTCGCACTACATATTTTATTCAACGTCTCCCCCATCGTCATTGCGAGCCTCAAAGAGGCGAAGCAATCTCATAGCTCTTTTCTATGAATACTAGGTTAGTGCAACGAGATTGCTTCGTCACGCGTCTCCTTCGGAGCCGAACGTTCCTCGCAATGACGGAATAATGAAAAGAACCGCCTGATGCCCGCTGGCATACGCGGTCCCTACGCCACTTAAATGCTCCTTTTGTGTTGCACACACTTGTGCCCTTTAGGGTAAAAGATCGCAAATCTCAAAGATCACAGATAACTATGTGGGACAGGCTCTCCAGCCTGTTCGTGATTATCCCCGGTTAGGGTAAAAGATCGCAGAAAGTCTGTAGGGGCCGACCTTTAGGTCGGCCCGTGCTATAAACATTTCGGGCCGGTCTAATACCCGACCGCTACGTCTGCGAGAAGAATTAAAGGTGAGGGTTAGTAAGTTTAAAATAAAAGTCACTTGACAAGCCGGTCGGCGTTCGTATGCTTGAGGGAAAAGGAGGAATTGAGATGGCAACATTCAATCTGAGGTGTCCGAAAAACTACCCCCGTAGATGTAATCTTCTCGAAACAGAAAAAGAGAACCTTGAGAGAGCAGAGAAGTATTCTGCTTTCCTCATGTACCAGTTCACTGGGCAAGATGATTACCTTGTAGATACAATAAAAAGATTCTTCCAATCACCAACCTACCACGTATTTGACGCTCGCGAAGAAGTTGGATTAGGAATCAAAATCTGTAAAATATGTCGTCTTGCACAAGCTTCGGATTTCGGATTAGTGATATTAACTCCAGAAAATCTGAATGTCTACCTCGAAGCTGGAATGATGATGGGTATGGGAAAACGTAACCTGTATATTGCTAGTCGGAATATCCTCAAGGCACAGAATAAGACCTTAAAAGACATAGCTTTCGATCTTTCTGATCAGCTTCTTATTGAACATGGAAATAGGAGTGAACTCATGAAGAAACTGGAAAAGGAAGTGCCTCCTTTCATTGAGAATGTCATAGTTGATACAGCCTCTGAAAGAGAACAAAGGAAATACTGGCGCTCCATTTATGAAAGACTAAGCCCCAATCAAAAAACGCTTTTAAGATTTCTACTATTAGCGAAAAAGTGGAGACACACAGGCAAATTGTGGTCGTGGTTCTATAGCTATAGAACAAGCTTAGCTCAACCGATAGATTTTATTCAGGTCGACTTTAATAATATTTATAGGGAAATTCTAGAAGATGGACGAATAATTGTACGGGTAGCTACGGAAATAGGGCTAGGGCAATCTGACAAGATTTATTGGGGCATAGATCCACTCGCGCAACCTTACCTTGAAGAGCTTGTATTTGAAGAAGAGTAGCGCGAGGCTTCAGCCTCGCTCGCGAACCTGAAGGTTCGCACTACATGCCGTCCCCTATCGTCATTGCGAGGAGTCGTAGGGGCCGACCTTTAGGTCGGCCCGCACGGTGAATTATTCAGGCCGGTTTAATACCCTATGGGATACCTTGTATCCCAAGGGGCACGCTGAGACCGACCCCTACGTCTGCGAGAAGAATTAAAGGTGAGGGTTGTTGCTGCAATGACACGGTCATTGCGCTCCATACTGTTGGAACCATCCCGCGGACTACAGAATCCGCGCTACACTCTATTTAAAATTTGCATTTTGCTCCGAAGGATGACGCTTGCGGAATAATTTGATATTGCGACGCAGTCGCGTCAAATGCTCCTTTTTGCCCTTCGGCCAAAAAGATCGCAGAAACGAACCTTCCAATCTTCTAATCTTGTAATCTTGTAATCTTTCACCGCAGGGCGACGGTAACGGAGCAATCTTCAAATCTGTGCTCCCTGCCCTTGTCTTCCAATTTAAAATTTACAATTTGCATTTTGACTTTTGCAATGCGCGCGTCAGCGCGATTTTGTCCAGCTTTTGTCCAGCTTTTGTCCATCTTTTGGGGAGCTTTTG
>JAGMDF010000057.1 GCA_023128825.1 Caldifarciminota bacterium
GGGTACCTGGCCGTGGTATGGACCAGCTTCATCCAGGCATGGATTATGATCTTCGGCCTTATATTTCTTACGGTATTCGCTCTGATCCAGGTCGGCGGGCTGGAGAATCTCAACTCCTCGCTTGCGGCAATCAACCCCGGTCTCATGAAGACACCAGGTGTCTGGGGCTGGGCAGGGCTTATAAGCTACTCTTTGATCGTAAGCTTCGGTGTATGGGGAATGCCCCAGCTTGTGATACGGTTCTACTCCATCAAAAAAGCAAACCTTCTGCGCATAGGCACGGTGCTTGCGGTGGTCGGCGGTTCGGTAGCGCTCCTGCCGTATCTCAACGGTGCCATCGCCCGTGTGCTTTACCCTAACCTTGCCTCGCTTTACCCAAACGTTGATCCAGCCAAGGTGGCTGATCTTGCCATACCTACACTGGTGAAAAACGTGCTTCCCAGCTGGGCCGGCGGGTTGCTCTTGGCCGGTGTGGTGGCCGCAGGGATGAGCACCTTCGCCGCTATACTCATAATCGTTTCATCTGCCGTGGTGCGCGACGTGGTTCAGAAGGGTCTGCGGGTCAAGATGAGCGAGAAGAAAATAGTGCTCTGGGGACGTGTGGTGAGCATTTTGGCAGGGGTTGTCTCGCTTTTGATCGCGCTGCGCCCGCCCGATCTGATACTCGTCATAACCGCGTTCGCCTGGGCCGTAATAGCCTCGACCAACCTGTGGCCTATCCTCTTCGGGGTTTACTGGAAGCACACCTCAAAGGCCGGGGTGCTGGCCTCGATGATCTCAGGAGCCGGTGTGGCCCTTTTATGGCAGGCTCTTGCAAAGATCGGTTGGAAGCCGATCGTCTCATCCGGCATCCACGGCTTCATCCCCGGCATAATCGTCGGCCTTGTGACGCTCATTGTAATCTCCTTCTTTACACGCAAGCCGGAACCACAGCGTCTGAAGCGCGCCTTCGCCCGTAACACCCGTAACACCACGTAACCCGTAACACTCGTAACGCGCCGTAACATACCTCTGTCTTTCAAGGACTCTGTGATTGATATCTTGGAGCCTCGTAGGGGCGGACTTTTAAGTCCGCCCGATTAAAGGAACGGACGCACCTAAAGGTACGTCCCTACGTGATGATATCTTGATTTGCGGCTTGACATCACAAGGGTAAATGATAGAATGGAGGAGAGGCAAGAAGTCTATAAAATCTATGGGACTTTTGGAATCAAGAGGAGTCTAAGATGAAATATGACGTGGTGGTTATCGGTGCAGGGCCGGGAGGGTATCCGGCGGCGATAAGGCTTGTTCAGCTGGGAAAGAAGGTATTGATCGTGGAAAAAGGGGCAATCGGAGGGGTCTGTCTTAACTGTGGATGCATACCCACCAAGGCTCTCTGTCATGCGGCAGAGGTGCGGGCATCCTTGGGTTTCTTCCAGCGCATCGGCCTGGGGGTCGGCAACACCGGGCTTGAGTTTGCAAAGCTTCAGCAGTGGAAGGAGCAGGTGGTTACCAGGCTGGTCAAAGGGGTCGAGTTCCTTTTTAAATCGAACGGGGTACAGCTTCTTAAAGGCACTGCCAGGATAATCTCGCCGACCCGAGTTCAGGTAAAGGGCGAGGTTATTCAGGATATTGATACCGACTCGATCATCATAGCTACAGGCTCCACCCCAACGCCTCTGCCTGATATAGAGCCGGACAACGAGCGCATATTTTATGCCGAGCGCGCGCT
>JAGMDF010000058.1 GCA_023128825.1 Caldifarciminota bacterium
CTTGAGATGGCAACCATATACAACGCGTTCGGAACAAAGGTGACCATCGTAGAGATCATGGATCAGGTTCAGCCCGGGCTTGACAGGGAAGTAGCCGAGAATCTGGCAAAGTTACTGGCAAGGCAGGGTATTGATCTCTACCTCTCATCCAAGGTTGCAGGAATCACAAAGACCGACGCAGGTCTGTCAGTAGCCATCGAGACGCCTGATGACCAGACGGTTTCAAAGGAAGCTGAAAAGCTTCTCCTGAGCGTCGGACGCAGGCCGGTTACCGACGGCCTGTGGTCTGAAGGCGTACCCATCGAGACCGACCAGAAGGGCTTTATTAAGGTCAATGAGAAACTCCAGACCTCGGTTCCAGACATCTACGCGATAGGAGACGTGACCGGGCCTCCGCTTTTGGCCCACCGCGCCACTCGCCAGGGTCTTGTGGCCGCAGAGATCATCGCCGGCCAAGACGCACGATACGATCCGGCGGCGATGCCTACGTGCATCTTTACCCTGCCGACCGTGGCGTCTGTAGGTATGAGCGAGCGGCAGGCGCTTGAGGCCGGTCTGGAGATCGAAGTAGGCCGCTTCCCCTACTCCGCTTTAGGCCGCGCCGCCACACTTGGCGAGCGCGACGGGTTCGTTAAGATAATCGCGGAGAAGGGTTCGGGCAAACTTTTGGGCATGCACATCCTCGGCACCGGGGCTGACCTTATGATCGGCGAAGGGCTTTTAGGTCTGGAACTTGGCGCATCGGTTGAATCAATAGGCTCCTCCGTGCATCCTCACCCTACGCTTTTGGAGGCGGTGATGGAGGCGGCCCAGGGCGTTCGCAAGAGGGCGATTCACATCAAGAATTAATACCCTCGGACGTTGCTGCGCACCGTCACGGGGACCCCGATAGATAAGGGCACACTGTCCCGTCAAGGGAGGGGAGATAAAAGTTGTGAGGGTCTTGACACAGCCCCAAAAAATCCTATAGTTCTATGTTGTAGTATGGGAAGGATGCTCCACGGAGGAGAGCATCCCAAGCGGCGAGGCCGCACCCTGAGGAACGTTAAGCTCCGTAAATGGAGGAGGTTAAAGTTATGATCACAGGTAAAAAGAGCTCCGCCGGAGTAAGGGCATACCTTTTAGCCCTGGCCTTAGTAGCAGTGTTTGGGCTCATTCTCACCGGATGTGAGCTTGAGGGTATACCTGCTTCTGGTTCAGATGCCGATGGGAGCAGCAGTCTCTTCTCGGGCGGGGACGGGACTCCGCGCAGCAAATACCTATACCCTGGCAACCCTGAACCTTTCCTTGACGAAGGTGACGAGGATACGTTCTATCTCTATGCCGCTCGGCATCACCGGGTTGGCGAACTCCTCGTCTGGAACGACAGCAGCACCCTCTACGTGGAGTACGTTACGGACGAGGGCTATGATATGTCAGAAACCCACATGCACATTGACCCTCAATCTGATTCCATTCCGCAGGCGAAAGGTAATCCGATTCCGGGTCGGTTTGACTACAAGGAGGATCACGATCCGCGCGTTACTGAATACACCTACGAGGTAGAATGGGACTCCACCTGGAACGGAAAGGACCTCAACATAGCAGCACATGCCGTGGTCTGGGGGGTCTATGGCGACTCTACGGATGCCGACACCACCGAAGAGACCGCATGGGCCCGCATGTACGACGATCCTGAAGACTTCACCCACGAGTTCCCAGGCAAGAACTGGGCTACCTACGTAACCTACGAGCCCGAGGAGGGCGATGGAGACTGAGGCGCGTAGGAACCGACCTCAGCGTGTCCCGATCTGTACCCCTGTCGAGTGAAGCAGGCGTGTGGGGTGGATTAACTTGACATCCTCTTGATCCATATTATTATAATTTATAGAGAGGATGGCGTCTGTCTCAGGGACGACCTGGGACAAGCTTAAGGCGCCGGTTCTGTGTGGTTGAGTATTAGGATCGGAAAACAAATAAGAGGCAAAAGGAGGTTCAAATGGTCAGGAAGTGGTTTTTCTTCCCCTTAATAAGCGCGTTGCTGTTGGTCGTCCCTGAGATATCCTATGCAGGCTGGACACGTACATACGGCGGGGAAGCGGACGATGGCGGATACTGCGTTCGCCAGACCTCTGACGGTGATCACATCGTCAGCGGTTACTCGTACTCCTCAAACAGCCTGTGGATTCTAAAAACCGATGAATACGGCGACACGCTCTGGACGCGCGATTCTGTAGATTGGCGGATAGGTATAGGCTACTCGGTTGCCGAGACCTCAGACGGCGGCTGGATCGTGACCGGGTACGTGGCGCCGTTCAGGGACGGAAAGCATCATCTGTATCTAATCAAGCTTGACTCGGATGGCCAGGTGCTCTGGACACGCGGCGATTGGGAGTGGATCAACGAACCGGTTGGCGGCGTGGGATATTCGGTCCAGGAAACATCAGACGGCGGCTATATAATCGCCGGCGCTACCTCGCCCTGGTTCGGCGAGATCGAGGACCTGTGGCTGATCAAGACCGATTCTGAAGGCGACACTCTCTGGACTCGCATCTACGGCGGTGAAGGCCCAGACTGTGGCTGCTCGGTACGCGAAGCCTCAGACGGCGGCTACATCGTCGCAGGGTATACCAGCACCGATTGGAGCCTGTGGCTTTTAAGAACCGATGAGAACGGAGATATCGTGTGGACATCAGGTCTTGACGAGTGGTGGTACGGCAAGGGCTACTCGGTCACCGAGACCTCAGACGGCGGCTGGATCGTAACCGGATACGTAGAGCCTTTCGATGACGCCAAGCACCACCTCATCGTTGCAAGGATGGATTCCGACGGGGACACGCTCTGGACCCGTATGGAGCAAGGATGGTTCCCTAACGGGGCAGGAGGTGTAGGACGATGCATCCAGGAAACCTCTGACGGCAACTTTATCCTCATCGGCTACACCTCGGAGTGGATCGGGGATACAAACGACCTGTTTCTTGTTAAGTTGAACCCTGCAGGCGACACGTTGTGGAGTCGCATCTACGGCGGAGAAGATGAGGACGCGGGGTATTCTGTGGATCAAACTTCAGACGGAGGTTACATCATCGCAGGGGAAACAAAATCCTTCGGTGCGGGCGGCTACGACCTCTGGCTCTTAAAAACCGATTCCCTGGGCGACACGCTGGCAGTTGTCGAAGAACCGTTTGTTGAATCCCACCTTCAATTCGAGGTTTTGACCTCGGTTGGTTCGCAGATCATCCTGCGGTACTCAGACTGTCCCCAAGGCTTCCACGCTGAGGTTTTCGATGCCACAGGTCGCAAGGTGGACGAGATAAAATCCCCAGCTCAAAACGGGGTTTTGACCTGGGGAGAAAAACACAGCCCTGGGGTATACTTCTTCAGGTTTGTGGAGGGTAGAAAAGAGCTCGTTCAGAAAGTGGTATTGACAAACTAACCCTCGAGGTCCCACACGGGTACGAAGTGACCGTGTCGGGTGACAGAAGGAGGATAGAATGAAACCTTTTGTGTTGTTTTCAGGGGTGGCGTTGGTGGTCATCCTGTTCCCCCAATCCGTTCAGGCGGGCTGGACCCGCACATACGGTGCGGATCAAGATGATGTAGGCTACTGCGTCCAGCAAACCGCAGACGGCGGATACATCATCGCAGGTCGTCTGCAAGGCGAGGGAGGATGGCTCCTAAAAACCGACGAGGAAGGAGACACCCTGTGGACATCTAGCCCCTTCGGATTCATGGGCGGCAGCGCGTACTCGGTTCAACAGACCTCTGACGGCGGTTATATACTAGCCGGATATCAGGCTGCAACCGATGACGGAAAGTATCACCTGGTCCTTGTCAAGACCGATTCCCTTGGTGAGGAGCTGTGGACTCGTTTGGATGCGCATTGGTTTCCCCATGACAGTACCGGCGGGGTAGGGCTCTCGGTAGATCAAACCGCAGACGGTGGTTACATCCTCACTGGTTACAGGCAGCCACTCATCTGGGAAGATACAGCAGGTGTCTGGCTGATCAAGACCGATCCGGAAGGCGAGCTGGAGTGGTCAAAAACCTACGGTGCGGAATATCATGCTTGCGGCTGCTGCATACTCCAGACCTCAGACGGAGGCTACATCATCAGCGGTTACTCGGAGTCCTTAAACAGCCTGTGGCTTTTGAAGACCGACGAACAAGGTGACACCCTGTGGACGCAGAGTTCGTCTGGATGGGTGCTAGGCAGAGGTTACTGCGTTCAGCAAACCTCGGACGAAGGCTACATTCTAACCGGCTCTATAGCCCCCTTCTACGATGGAAAGAATCATCTATTCCTGCTCAAGACGGATTCAACGGGCGATACGCTTTGGAGTCGAATTGACATAGGATGGCTTTCTCCAGCCGGAGGTGGAGTAGGCCGCTGTATCCAGCAAACCCCGGATGACGGCTACATCATCACTGGATATACGTCGCCCTGGTTCGGCGAGATCGAGGATCTTTGGCTGATTAAGACGGATTCTGAGGGCGATACCCTGTGGACTCGCATCTACGGCGGCGAAGCAGAGGATATGGGTTATTGTGTTGATCAGACCTCAGACGGCGGCTACATTATAACCGGGGCAACAAAATCCTTCGGTGCCGGAGGCTACGACATCTGGCTCCTCAAAACCGACGCGAATGGTGACACCCTGGGAATAGTGGAAGAACCGCCCGTAACACATCCATCCAATTGGCGGCTCCGAGCTTCGGTCGGACAGCAAATCGTCCTTCAATACTCGGATTTCCCTCACGGCTTTCATGCGCAGGTCTTTGATGCCATAGGTCAGAAGGTGGATGAGGTGCACTCAACCGAGCAGTCAGGCACCGTAACCTGGCCGGCAGCCCACCAATCTCCAGGTGTGTACTTCATCAAGCAGGCGGGTCAAACCGAACCTCTAGCCAAGGTGGTTTTGATTCGATAGTTTTCTGCAGGGGCAAGGCATGCCTTGCCACTACTTTCTTTCTCCGGGCGCACAGACTAACTAACATTTGACTTTTTGCTTCCTGCGGTTATGCTTGTGGTTAATATGGATTATCTCGGAGGTCTGTTATGATTAAATGGTGGATTGTACCCCTCGCTGCGGCAGGGGTGCTTTTTGCCTACGAGGACGTATCCTTTTCGGCACGCACCTTAGGCCTTGGAGGCGATCAGGCGGCGGTCGCTGACGATGCGTTCTCCTCCATCACCAATCCTGCATTGCCCGCGCGTTGGATGAGGCCGGTTACGGCTCTGTCTGCCACGCTGTACCGTTGGAATAGATACTGGGCCTTTAGCTATGTTCAGCCGGTGCGTGGCCTGGGCAGCATAGGGGGAAATCTCTTCTACTGGCATATCCCCGGCATGGCAGACAGGGGAAGCGGTGATGCAGATGCGCGCTTCTTTTGGGCCGTTCCCTTTGGGAAACACTTCAACTTGGGTGCGGCATTTGGCACTCATAGTATCTGGAGAAGCCCGGAGCAACCTGACCGCTACGCCTTTGAAGAGCGATTTACGAAAGGCGCTTTCTTTTCCATAGGCAGCTTGGTTTCTTTACCGAAAGGGCTTGGCCTGGGATTATCCGTGGTAGAGACGGCGTTTGATCTTTATTCATCCCCTATTGTCCATACCGGGATTGTCTGGGAACCGGTGCTTAAGGGATCGGGACCCTTCTCATCCCTTCTTTTGGCCGGCGATCTGGCTTTGAGATTCAGAGAGAATGTCTTAAAGCTTCATTTAGGCACAGAGGCCTATCTGTTTCGCGATCGTCTTGGACTGCGTGCCGGGATACGCTACGGGACGGATGAACTTTCGGGCTTTTCACCCACCCTGGGCGTAACCCTGCGCACACACCGGCTGCAGAAGACGGACTTCGAGCTTTGCTACGGCACGGCGTTAAGCTACGGGGCTGCCGATACCTCGATGATTCTTCACCAGTTTTCCTTAAACGTCTTGTTCGGCGATGCGCGCAAGGCTGAGAAGGACAGCATCTTAGCAGAGCAGGCCGAGCGTGCAAGACGTCTGCGTGAGCAGGCGTTGGCTCGTGAGCGCGACCGCTTACGTGAAGAGCTTGATCAAATCAAAAAGGAACGTGCGGCCTTGGAGAGGGAACGCAGTGATATCGAGCGCCTGAGACGTGAGGCGCTTGAAGAGGTGGGCCGCATCCCCGGGCTTGGTATAGTAGATACCGACAGCCTCATCAACATAACCTTGACAGACCAGGCCCTGCGCTTCGATGAGGGTTCGGCAGAGATTCCGTTCCCGGATGGCTACCGGGTGCTTGCAAGGATTGCTGAGTTTCTTGCCAACTATCCAGGGAAGATGTTGCGGGTCGAGGCGCATACCGATAACGTTCCTTTAGCAGAAGAGTTCGGGGAGACCTACAAGGATAACCAGACACTCTCAGAGGCCAGGGCAGAGGTGGTAAGAAGTTACTTCATTAATGTAGAGGGCATAAGAGCAAGTCTTATCACCGTGAAGGGGCTTGGTTCTAAAGAACCGGTGGCCGATAACGAGACCGAGGAGGGACGCGCTCAGAACCGCAGGATTGCGATTCGGATTCGAAAGTAAGCGCTCCTTAAACAGCCATACACGGGGTCCCCAAAGAGATGCGGAGCAGCTTTTTGGGGTGAAGACACGGGGTCCCCAAAGCGATGCGAAACAGCGCTTTGGGGTGAAGACATCGGGTAAAAAAAGGATGCGGCTCTCCTGACGGAGAGCCGCATTTTACGAGGAGGCATTAAACTTTCAGTAATCCCGGGCCGCATCCGCGGTCTGAGCCTGACGGATCGTCGCTTCAAGCTTGCGGATCAACTCCCTCTTAACACGTTCTTTTTCTTTAGCCTCTATCGCTAGCTTCATCACGACCTCCATTCTTTTTTCATACGAAGGGGGAGCAAGTTTCGTGCCAGGCTGCGTTTCTTTAAGCTGCGTAATTTATGGAGTTGCAAAAGGGGCTCTTGGCAATCCATTTTTAGGGTTATCCTAATGGATAATCCCGTAGCGGATTCTGAAAAGGATACTCGCCTTTGAGTTTCTCAGTAAAGTCGTCCAGAATCTGTCATCGGTGAGTGTGAAGTGTATCATCCCGGGTTGAGAGCTCTTTTGCAACACGTGGATCGAGTATCGTTCCTGCAGCGATGATCCTTGAGCGGGTGGATTTCTTTTCTTCCCCCGGGCAAAAAACCACATAGCAGCATTGATTTGATTGTCTTGAGGGTAGCAATACGGAGAATTCCCCGCGTCCCCCACTGATCCTGCGCTTCATATTATTTTTTCCTCATCTTCTGTTTTGCGGTATCTTCCGCCTCACCCCCGGTATCTCAAAAACATCCTACTTTCATTGTAAATATTTTATATGAGATGTCAAGTGAAAAGGGGTTTACTCATCCACATCCGCTGCCTCGCATGCTGTAAGGAAGGCCCTGATTCGTATCCCACTTCTTTTTGTTATTGGTGGCAGGTGGATTAGATTCCGGTTGATTCTAATCTTCGGGAGAGAACTAGTCCTTGGCCGCGCCGTACACCGGGCAGGACCAATCTGAGTGAAGATCCTCGAATGCGGTTCCCGCAGGGATGTCCGAGTCGGAATCGCCTATCTCAGGGTCGCAAACGTACCCGTATACGTTGCATACGTAGCGCTTCATGTCGTTCTCCTTTGATTTTTTTCTTTCTTCTCTGTCTTGCAATCTCCCAACAAGGGGCTTAAGCCCCTTGTCTGATGAAGGGATAACTGCTTACTGAGCTATTCATTTCTAAAACCTTCGATTTTTAAATCTCCTGCCAATGCAACTTATCATCTATTTACGCAAGGTGTGTTACGGGTGTTATCTCCTTGTGCGCGGAGCGTTAGCTCCTAATAATAATGAGAATGCCCCGGATGGGTACGGGACGTGTTACGGGTGTTACGGGGTTTTTCTTGCCTCCTGTGAGCGCTGCAGGAGCCTGGTTGCAGCATAGCAGACCTTTAAAAGGAACGTCCGGTCTTCCTCGCTGAACGCATCAATAGTATGAGAATCAATATCCAGCTCCCCCAGAATCTCGCCTGCTTTGAGTATGGGCAGAACGATCTCCGATTTCACCATGGGGCTGCATGACAGGTAATTGGTTTCCTTGCTTATATCGGGTACCATAAAGGTCTTTCCGGTATCGGCGGCCTAGCCGCAGATGCCGTGACCGAATGGGATGCGTACGTGCTCGGTGGGTGCACCGGCAAAGGGGCTAAGCACCAGCTCGCGTTCCGCGTTCGGATCGGTAAGATAGAACCCCACCCAGTCGTAATGGGGAACTTCTTCTTTTAGAAGTTCGCAGACGTCCTGGAGTGCTTTATCCGGGTCGTCCTCGGGATGTGTTACGGGTTTTACGGGTGTTACGGGTGTTACGGGTGTTACGGGTGTTACGGGGCTGATCTTGTGTATAAGCGATGAGAAAAGCTCGGTTTTTTCCTTATCGGTCATGGTTGCTCCTCCTTCATTTCGTACCAGAGATCCACCACCCGGCGCAGATGAGGGATCACTATCGAGCCGCCCACCATCAGGGCCACCATCAGGGCTTCTTCAAGCTCTTTGGAGTTTACCCCTTCCTCCTTGCAGCGGATAAGATGGTAGGTGATGCAGTCATCGCACCGAAGAACTAATGATGCAACCAGCCCCATCATCTGTTTGGTCTTTACGGGAAGCACACCCTCCTCGTAGGTCTGCCAATCCAGGTGATGGAACGCCTTCATGTTCTTTGATGCGAGTTCCATTACCTTCTTGTGCAGCCGTTCGCGTTCTTTTTTGAATTCTTCAATCCTGCTCATAGGCTAGTAATATATCCAAGCATAAGGGGGTGTCAAGTATGGATGCCCATCCGGTGTGATGCTACACCCGGTACAGTTGAGTTTAAGTCCATGATCTTCTCTTTAATCCTCCCAGTCCAACAACCGCCTCTCGCCTTCAAGCTTGCGAATCTCGGTAACGTCCTGGGAGACCTCCAGGGTGCCGCGGTAGTTGCCGTCTTTGTCTCTCATCGCGAAGTAGCGGATATGGATGAAGCGGCCCTTGATCTCGATCCAGAACTCGGCGGAATCCTTTTCCCCAGCTCTGAACGCATCAATGATCTTCTGCACGACGTGAACGCTCTTGGGCGGGTGACAGTTCTGCACCTTACGGCCTATCACTGCAGGGGCTCGGGCAAAGATGCGCTGTGGGGTATCGGAGTAGTAGCACAGCTCGTCCGAGGCGTCCACGAAGCTTACGTCCACGGGCAGGTGCTTGAGCATGATGTTGATCTGCTCAGGGTTCAGCTGCCCGGTATCCAGGGAAAGACTGGAATCATTCATCATCTCCTCCTTTCAAGAATCGAGAATGCCCCTGGAAGGGGGGCATTGGTTGCCTTTGCAGATGGAATGTTGCGTTCAATGCGCTCTGCTACCTCGATGATCTCATCTGCGTTGAATGTGATGCCCATCGCGTCTTCCTTTATTCGCCTGGTGTTGCAGCCGGATTCAGGATGGCAGCGGTTGCGATCAAAGGCCTTGTGGCGAACTCCTGGTTCAGGATGTAAAGCGCCTGCTTGTCGGAACCGAGCATCTCGATCTTCTGCACCGCCTTGAGGGTCTGCTCCTCCTCCTCGATCTGCTCGGCAACGAACCAGTGCAGTATCCCGATAAGGGCTGCGTTGTCCCGCTCTTCGCGTGCCAGATCAACCAGGTCGTTGATCATCCCAGTAACCTTCTGCTCGTGCTCGTAGGCGGCTCTGAACGCCTCAAGTGGGGTCTTCCAGGCGACTTCAGGCTTATCTATTGCCATAAGCTCGATCTTGCCCCCGCGTTCCAGGATGTGGTTGTAGAAGCGCATGGCGTGCGAAAGCTCCTCAAAGACCTGCGCCTTCATCCACGCGGCAAAACCCTCCAGATTCTTTCCTTCAAACCAGGCACCTATGGCAAAGTAAAGATAGCCTGCGTAAAGTTCTGCGTTTAACTGCTTGTTGAACGCATCCTCGATCTTCTTTGAGATCATTTTACTCTCCTTTCCATAGACCGTGAACATTGCAGTGCTCGCGGGCAACGACCTTTTCTGCGTCGATTTTAAATATAGCCTCGGGCGCGTCGCCTGGCTCGAGGTGCCTGCGGTAAACCCTTCCGGCGTCGTCTGAAACCTCTATCCACTCGATATGATGGCCTTCTTCCATGGGATGAAGTGTCGAACCCACCGTAACCTTGAACCCGCCGTCAATCTTCTCAATCATCGGCACGTGCTTTTCCAGCTTGTAATCTGCGGTCTGCTCCGTAAGAAGCTTCATGGGCTGGCCGCAACATACCAGTTCACCTGCGCCTTTATGGAACACCTCGACTATGTTCCCGCATATCTCGCACTTGTAGACTTGGAGCCGTTCGGTCATCAATGTCTCCTTGGTTTTTTACTTGTTTTTGCCCGGATCTTTCTTGAGGCAGAGGAACCAGTCTAGGCAGTGGTAGTCCTTACCTTGCTGTTGGATACGTTCGTCGGCTGCGCCGCAGGAACCAGGAGGCGGTACTATTACCTCCTCGCTCGGCTGCCAGTTGGCAGGGGTGGCTATATTGTGCTCGTCGGTGCGCTGCAGGGCTATAAGCAGGCGTTTGATCTCTTCCATGTTGCGTCCGTTGCTCAAAGGATAGTACAGAATTGCGCGTACTATGGCATCGGGGTCTATAATAAAGACCGCGCGCACCGCCTGAGTGGTGCTGGCCGCTGGCTGAAGCATGCCGAACTTCCTGGAAACCTCCATGGTAAGGTCGCTTATGACAGGGAAGCGAACCTCGACGTTCTTCATACCCTTATATTCAATCTTTTCCCTGATGGTTCTCAGCCACGCGATATGACTAAAGGTGCTGTCAATGGAAAGTCCCAGCAACTCGGTATTGAGTGCTGCAAACTCATCCTGCATTGATGCAAAGGTCATAAACTCGGTGGTGCACACAGGGGTGAAGTCCGCCGGATGCGAGAAGAAAACAACCCACTTGCCCTTGTAGTCGTCAGGGAAGTTGATTTTCCCTTGGGTAGTTTCGGCCTCGAACGTGGGAACCTTCTCGCCGATTAGCGGCATCCTTGCCGCGTCATAACGCTCATTCTCTTCGTCCTTGCACATGATGCCTCCTTTGGGTTTAGTTTGTGACATAACTATAGGATGTTCTACAGTCGTGTCAAGTTTTTTCCTGCCGTGCGTCGAAAAGGTCTCTTAATCATCGCATTAATTATAGTATTTTGGTAGGGCTTGTCAAGGTGGGTTAATCCAATTGGGGAAAGGGGGCAAAATCAGTTGACAAGGGGAAGGGGGCGGCGTATAGTTTGTTATGAGAAGAATAGGGGAAGAAAAAACGACTACACGTTGGTTAGGGAGGAAGTGGATGATTATCCTTGCTTGTATTGCAGTCGTTTCTTCATCTCTGGCTCAGGAAAATCTGACAGCCTTGATTAAAAAAGTTAGTCCTTCTGTGGTTCTCGTGATAACTTATGACGAAGAAGGAGAAGAGCTAAGTGGGGGAAGCGGTTTCTTCATAAGTGAAGACGGAGATGTAATCACCAATCGTCATGTAATCCAGGGTGCTTGCCACGCTGAGGTTAAAACCTCGGATGAGAAGGTATATGATGTTAAGGAAGTTCTTGCTGAAGACAAAGAGGGCGACCTGATAAGGCTTTCTGTAGATATTCCTCGTGATGCAGTGCATGTTTTAGGGATAAGCGATTCTCTTCCTGAAGTAGGTGAGCGAGTAATTGTTGTTGGGAACCCATTAGGGCTTGAGCAAACGGTTTCTGACGGTATTGTATCCGCCGTTCGTGAGATTCCGGCCTTCGGGAACATTATTCAGATTACGGCTCCAATATCCTCCGGTTCAAGCGGCAGTCCGGTAGTCAATATGAAAGGTGAAGTCATAGGGGTTGCGAGCTTCCAGATGGTGGAAGGACAAAACCTCAATTTTGCCATCCCAGGCGAGAGGGTAGCAAAACTTACGCCTGGCAAGGGCCAGACCCTTGCCGAACGTAAAGCAGCTATAACTGAAGAATGGCTTGCTTCGGCAGAAGGGCTTTACTGGAAAGGGATGTATTCCTTTTGGGCGGAGGATTATGAGGAGGCCCTTTCCTGTTTTGAAGATGCGGTTGAGAAAAACCAGCAACATGCGGAAGCCTGGTTTTACGTTGGGTATTGCAAAAACAAACTCGGTAGCTACTCCAAAGCGATTGAGGCCTATGAACAGGCGATTCGTATTGATCCCGATCATGCCAAGGCGCATCACAACCTGGGTGTGATTTACGGCAACCTTGGTCTCTACTCCGAAGCGATAGAGGCCTATAAGCAAGCGATTCGTATTGATCCCGATTATGCCAAGGCTTTTTATTCTCTGGGCTGGGCTTACAGCGAACTCGGTCTCTACTCCGAAGCGATAGAGACCTATAAGCAAGCGATTCGTATTAATCCCGATTATGCCGCTGCGTACTATAATCTGGGTATAGCTTACGCTAAGCTCGGTCGCTATTCCGAAGCGATAGAAGCCTACAAACAGGCGATTAGTATTAATCCCCATAGTGCCAAGGCGCATTACAACCTGGGCTGGGCTTACAGCGAACTCGGTCTCTACTCCGAAGCGATAGAGACCTATAAGCAAGCGATTCGTATTGATCACGATTATGCCGCTGCGTACTATAATCTGGGTATAGCTTACGCTAAGCTCGGTCGCTATTCCGAAGCGATAGAAGCCTACAAACAGGCGATACGAATCGATCCCGATGATGCCGCTGCGCACTATAATCTGGGTGTAGCTTACGGTAACCTTAGACGCCATAGTGAAGAGATCAAGACCTACAACCAGGCAATTCGAATTAACCCTAAGTATATAAATGCGCACTTCAATCTGGGCTTGGCTTATTTGAAAATTGGGGATACAGGCTCGGCTTTACAGGAATACAAGATTCTCAAGGGGTTGGATGCGGAGTTGGCAAATCGACTGTTTAATCTGATTTATCCATAAACAATTCGTAGGGGTCGACCTCAGCGTGCCCCCGTACTCCGTTTCCTTTTGTCATCGCGAGGAGCGAGTGTTGAATTTGGCAAAAATGTGTCTATATTTACCTGTGAGCGCTTCTTTCAGGAGATCTTCAAGATCGAGCGAACCTTTCAGGGGTTCTTCACGTCAAAATAAAACGATGGACAGCGAGGGGTTAACTGCGGCTCTTGATACCCGGCAGGCGGAGAAGGAGTCGCGTGCCGAGGTGAGAGAACGCGAACGAGAAAGGAAACTGGAGCAGATATATGCCGATCACGTGGCCATGGTTTACAATCTGTGCTACAGGATGTTTGCCAATCGTGCCGACGCGCAGGACGCGACACAGGACGTGTTCATCAAGGTTTACAAGAACCTTGACAGGTTCAGAGGTCGTTCGAAGCTTTCGACCTGGATATACAGGATCACGATGAACCACTGCATTGATCGAATGAGGCGCAAGAAGCTTAAGACGGTCGAGCTTCAGGAATGGGTGGCCTCGCCGAAGCGCGATCATGATGCACGCATCGAGCTCGAGAGGGCAGTTGCAAGCCTGCCTGCTAGCTACCGCAGCGTTTTTATGCTTCACGACATCCAGGGTTTCCGCCACGCAGAGATAGCAGAAATCCTGGGCATCACAGCGGGTTCGTCCAAGTCGCTACTGCATCGTTCGCGTGTCATCTTGAGGAAAAAACTTAAAGGAATCCGGAGGCGCAATGGACCGACACCCGTCTGATGCAACCCTATCCCGCTACGCCGACGGGGATTTGAATAGGGAAGAAAAAACTCGACTTAAAGAGCACCTTAAGGGGTGCTCGGGATGCGAGAGGCGTCTTGCAGAGATTACTCATATCAAGGATCTGGCCCAGAGCCTTGAGCCTGTGGCGGTGCCCCCAGGCCTTTTTGCAGGCATCCGTGAACGCATCGCGGCCTCCCAGGCCTCAAAAACCTCTGGGTTGTGGCGCGGGATAATCCTGGGGTTTGCCGTAAGTACCGCAATACTTCTGCTTATACTTCTTCCCCACAGCACCACTCAGAAGCATCGAGCGGAACCCGTAACACCCGTCGTACCCGTAACACCACTGGTAATTGAACCTGCAGGCGAACCCCTTGGCCCGCCGCTTGGACTGGCGCACGCACAGGGGTTCGGTCAATCGTCCGACACAAGCGGCTCGGAAGCCCTTCTCGCAGTCTATGAGAAGCCTTCCCAGGACTCGACTTCAAAGGTTATTCTTATCCCCATTGATGAGAAGGCCAGACAGAATATGGCGGCCTCAAGGAGGCAGCCACCCCGGTTCAGACCTGCACCCAGATCTAACGGGAATCAAGGATTTATAGTTACCGTAGAGGAAACACTCTACAGGTGAGCAAAACGTTTCAAGCACAAAAAGGAGAGAACAAATGAAAAGGATTATGGGCATTTTGATCCTTATCTCGGCGGCTGTACTTAACGCCGCTGTGCCGCTTGGGGGCTTCAGCGAGGTTGTAGAAAATGTGGCACCGGCAGTGGTCGGCATCACCGTGACAAAGGAGGTTCCAGTCGTTCAGGGGTTCGACTTTGACGAGGAGAGTGTCCCGGAAGAGCTTCGCAAGTTCTTTAAATTCTGGGACTTCGGCACCCCCATCCCACGTGCTCCACGGTTTGTTCCGGGCGCAGGCTCCGGGGTAATCTTTGACGCGCAAGGATACGTCTTGACGAACAACCACGTTGTCGAGGGGGCCAGTGATATCGAAGTCAAGTTGTCGGACGGCAGGGAGTTCTCCGGAAAGGACGTTGAGGTGGTGGGCAGCGATCCTGAGACCGACCTTGCCGTTATAAAGGTCAAAGCCAAGGACGCCCTCCCGGTAGCGAAGTTTGCCAGCTCCGACGAGGTCAAGGTCGGCGACTGGGCGATCGCCATCGGCAACCCCTACAACCTTGAGCAGACCGTTACAGTGGGCGTGGTTAGCGCCAAGGGACGCAGCAACGTATCCTTATATGGCGGCCCAAGCTACCAGAACTTCCTGCAGACCGACGCGGCAATCAATCCGGGCAACTCCGGCGGGCCCTTGTGCAACATCAACGGCGAGGTCATCGGCATCAACACCGCCATCCGCACGAACGGGCTTGCCAACTCGGGTATAGGGTTCGCCATCCCCTCTGACATGGCCGCCGATGTCGCCGGCGAGCTTATCAAGCACGGAAAGATCTCACGCGGCTACATGGGGATATACCTCGATGAAGCCAAACCTGAGGTGCTTGAGGCTATGGGTATCGACGAACAAGGGGCCTTTGTAACAAGGGTTGTCCCTGACTCCCCGGCCGAGAAGGCCGGCCTTTTCTCCGGCGACCTCATCACCTCGTTTGCCGGAGAAAAGATAACCTCGGTAGACCAGCTCCGCTGGCTTGCCGCGACCACCGCACCCGGCACAAAGGTTGATATTGATGTCATCCGCGAGGGCAAACGCAAGAAGATAACCCTGAAGCTTGCCGAACGTCCAGCTCGCGAGGAACTCTCCACCCGCATCGAGCCTCTGCCCGAAAAAGAGGAAGAAACCAAGACATCTATCCTTGGCATAACGGTCAAAGACATAAATGACAGAATCAAGAAGGAATATGACGTCAAGCATGGGGTTCTGGTGGAGGATGTCGAACCCGGCAGTCTGGCTCAGAGGGCAGGGATTAAGCCCGGAGACGTGATCATCAAAGTCAACAAAACCCCCGTCACCAACGTCAGAGAGTTAAAGAGACTGAAAGGTGATTTGGAGAATGCAGACGTGGTCCTTTTCCAGATTAACCGCAGAGAGCACACGCACTTCCTAACCATCCGACCCTAGAAAGACCACAAAGAGCCGGGGCCGCAAGGCCCCGGTTTTTATTGAATGTAGGATTTTGGGTTGCTTTGGAAAACCAAGTTGATACAAGTCAGGAGGGGCCGTGGAGGACGCGGCATAGAAATATACCTTACCGCGCCCGGAATACTTGTCCGTCAGGACAAGTGCAAGGCCCCGGTTTTTCACATGCTCCTTTTCTCCTGCGGAGAAAAGATCGCAGGGAGGAACTTTTTACCGAAACAACGAATGTTTCGCCTTCTTGTAGAGGCTTGGAGAAATTGATTCGCAGGAGTCGGAAGGACGTAGTGATTTATTCCCAGAGATAATGTGGTTCGTGAGTTCAATGGTGAAGTGCAACACCTTGGAAAGGGGCAGGCTATTTTTGAGGGCTGCGCCTGGAGGATTTCTTTGATGGAGCCGATGGGATGGCCTGTGGCGGGAGCTGGGCGAGGAAGTCCCAGATCCGCTGTTTGAGCACGGTGTGATTCTTAAGGGAGGTGTTGTACCCGCCGACTGCGGCAAGGTGTGCGCCGAAGTGCCCCAACACCTTTCGCATCCAGCGCGAAGGGCGTTTGTGGGGATCGGTTTTGGTGTATGAAAAGAAGGTGGCCACCTGCTTTTCGGCAAGTCGTGTCTCGGCAAGGAAGGTTTTAAGAGGTGTTGCCGGCTTGCCTGACCATATCGGAACCACAAGCACCATAAGGTCCCAGTCTTCAGGTTGTAGAGGTATGGCCTTGATCTCAGGACGACGCCCGAAAAGGGCGGAGAAGGTGGAGCGGACCACTCCTCTATGGC
Source organism: Caldifarciminota bacterium (assembly GCA_023128825.1). Classification (GTDB taxonomy): domain Bacteria; phylum Hydrothermota; class Tepidihabitantia; order B3-TA06; family B3-TA06; genus B3-TA06. The sequence continues at coordinate 16,575 of JAGMDF010000058.1, forward strand.
GTTTGACTTCGATTCGGTACACGGGTGCCTGAAGATACTTTGCTATCAAGCGCGCCGCCACCCGCGAGTTACCGTAGCGGGAATAGTAAACAACAACCGTCTTCATTAAATCCTCCAGAGGATTGTATCCAGTTATGAAGGGAAATCAAGTGTTGGGGTCCCCGCGAATTGGCAAAGCCACTTCGTGGGGTATAAAAATTTCGGGGGCGGATTCCCGCCCCCTGATGGTTTTCTTTGTCCTCAGTCTCCTATCCACCAGCCCCACATGTGTCCTTGCGGGACGACGGTATCTTCACTCCACCATGCGCCCCTGCATGTTTCAATGACGTAGTGAAAATCCATCTCGAACGGACCTACGGTGATTTCCCGTGGTGGGTAGCAACTTTCATCTATCCAAGTCCACTCGCCTTTGCAGTGTGCTACCTCTTGGCTTAGGTATATTATGTCGCCGTGGAAGTTGCCGTAGTAGCCTTCACTATCCCACCAACTGCCTTCGAAGGCCCCGTTCTCGACGAGACCTTCCCACGTCTGCCAAGGGTGGATAGGGACTATGCCGCTGGGTGGCTCATAGGTTCCATTACCGTGGCCCGCCCAGATGCCGTCAAGTTCTGCGGCAAGCGGCGTTGCGCCGAGCAGGAAGATCACCGCAAGCGCGGCGATCAGGAGTTTTTTGGAGTTACTCATTTGCTCCTCCTTTTGGTTTAAGATTTATGAGGGGGCGAGTAACCCCGCCCCCTGATTCTATTAAGGTTCTACCCAGCTACCTTCCATGGTGCCGTGATAGATGGCAGGCGTATGAGTGGTTATCCACTCGCCTCTGCACGAACGTCCGTCGCGTCTGAACGTCATGTTGAAAGTACCCATATGATAAACGCGGGGGGGGTCCACACGCTCATCCCACCAGTACCAGTCTCCCCGGCAGCCGATCTCGGTAGGCGTTTCCAGAATTGCACGACCCTTGAACGAGCCGTGTTCTTCGCTGGCGTCGTACCAATCGCCGAAGAAGATGTATCCAACCTGATTAGGGTCAGGTTCCAAGCGACCTTTCCAGGTTTGCCAGGGCTTCATGTACTCTGAAGGGTAGGGTACAGGAAAGGGGCACCAGCCCTCGCCCGTGCCGTCCCAGGTTCCGACAGGCTGGGCGAAGAGGGGGGTTGCTCCTAGTAAAAGGATTACCGCCAAAGCGGTCAGTAGGAGTTTTTTGGAGTTACTCATTTGCTCCTCCTTTTGGTTTAAGGTTCATCGCGAGGGGGGGCGGGTTTAGGTCCCCCCTCGGCTTAAGGTTTATTCCACCTTCCAGCCTCTCATGGTTCCGTGATCGCTGGGCGATGGCCATATGGATGTCCAGGTGCCTTCGCATATACCTTCCAGGATGTAGAAGGTCATCTCGAAATCCCCGCCGTACACCGGTTCGTTGCTGGGACCTGTGGGGTCGTACCATGTCCATTCGCCTTCAGCATACGCTAACTCTGGGATGACTGAGAATTCGACCTCACCTTTGAATGTGCCGTGGTTGCCGTCAGCATCCCACCATTCGCCGATGAAGACATCCTGAGAGTTCGGGATCTCGCCCTTCCACTCCTGCCAGGGGTGTATAGGAGGGTGGCAGGGCGGGTAAGCTTCGCCCCTACCTATGCCCTCCCAGGTTCCGGCCAGCTGAGCGAACGCCGGAGTGGCTCCCAGCAGCAGGATAACTGCCAGGACGGCGAGTATGAGTTTTTTGGAGTTATGCATATCTCCTCCTTGCGTTGAAGTTTTTGAAGGAAAGGCATAAACCTTCCTTCTACCCCTAATAATGCATAAAGATTTATGTTTGTCAAGTCCTTTTGGAATAAATCAAAAAAATGGTATCAATATCTTAATTGACCAAACCAACGCCCCGTCGGTTTTGAATCCAGGGGATTACACTAATGGTGTTTTAGATTGCTCAGTCAATCCCAAGTTTCAGGATAGCCGAACAGCTCGGTAGGCGTCAAGACGCTGCGTCCTTCGACCTCGTCCAATAGCCTTTGCGCCTGTTCTCTTAACGCCGGGTACTCGGAAGATAGATAAGGCCGCGCAAGCTCAGCCAACCGCTTCTTGAGATCTGAGGTTTTTTGGCTATCCTCCAGTCGGGTGTAGACGTTGCGGATGCTCCTTAGGATGGTTGTCCGATCCTCGGGTTTGCGCGATCTTTTTAAGGCCTGCTCAAGCGAGTCAATCGAGGCTTCTCCTATCTGGGCCAAGGCGGCCATAGCCGCGGCGCGGACCGTAAAGTAGGGATCCGAAAGATCATCTATCAAGACAGGTACAGCCCTTTCGTCCTTGATCTTTGAGAAAGCCTCGGCTACAAGAATCCTCATGCGCTGCTTAGGGTGGTCCGCGTACTTCACTATCGCAGGAAACGCCTGGTCAGCCTTTAGCTTCCCAAGCGCGGAGACCAGGGAGCCTGCCAGTGAGTCGTTGCGTTTGTCCTCAAGCTTTTTGACCAGGGTATCTGCCGCTCCCTCGATCTCCAGCTGACCCAGTAGATAGATCGAGTTGCGTACGATCGTGTCGTTGTCCGCTTCAAGCCCTCGATACAGATAGTATGCAGAAGTATCCTTGAACTCCTTGAAGTGTTTCTCGATGGCTCTTAAGGTCAGCCCACCGTAGGTGCAGAACTCGTAGTTGAATATATAATCTACCGCCTCGACCCCGTAGTCATCGATAAGCATCCTGCGTGCGGTTTTCACCTTGGGGATATCGCCCCTGACCTCCCACAGGGACGCGTAGTGAAACAATCTTGCCATCCTGGCAGAATCACTTTCCAAAGTGTCTAACTCGGGAAATGTAGTGATGGTGTCCTGCCAGGGTTCCTTCTTTGGCTGGACCGCCTCAACGTCCATACCTAAGGCGAAGGTGCCTGAGGTCCACACGTGGTTGTTGGCGCCTTTGTCCTCTTCGGCGTAGCGGTCGTTACCTTGAAGGTCTATAAAGAGACCCACCCCGCCGGTGCCTCTTGCCCAGTTTGCCCCGCCCTGGCTTAGACCCTCCCTCGAGCAGTAGTCGTCGTTACCCCTTGTGTCCACGAATATCCCTACCGAGTTGGTGAGACCTATGCCTTGCCCTCCTGACGCGTAGTAGACATCGTCGCCGTCCTTATCTAAAAGCCACCCAACCGCCCAGTCATGTCCCTCGCCCTGGGAAGGGCCGTATCTTGAGAAGTAGTGGTCGTCGCCCTCCAAGTCAAGCAAAGCTCCTACCGATAGATGTATGCCCGCGCCCTGCGAGTACTGCGCCGCCGAGTAGAGATCGTTGCCCTGTTCATCTAAAAGCATCCCTAACGCGAACCAGTAGGAGGTTGCCTGCGCGAAGATCTCGGATACGTACTTGTCGTTGCCCTGCCGGTCGTACAGGAAACCGATGCCGCCTGAGGCCACGTCGCGCCAGCCGAACCCGAACCCCTGGGCGAACGAGCGGTACTGGTCAGGGGTTAAGGGATGATGTATGTAAACCCCGCCAGCGTAGTACAGATCGTCGCCTTCGTAGTCGGCAATTAACCCGTATCCCCACGGGCCGCCTAACCCTTGTGTCCAATCCCAGGCCCGGTAGGTGTCGTCACCTTCCCTATCTACCAGCACACCTGATCCAAAGTTGCCCGCGCCCTGGGTAAAGAATCCGCCTCTGTATGAATCCTCTCCATCCTCGTCGATCAACATCCCTATACCAAAGAGCCCGGCCCCGTGCGAGTAGTGAGACGCGGTGTATGAGTCTTCACCCTCCATATCCCAGAGAAGGGCTGCACCGAACAGCGCCGCTCCCTG
>JAGMDF010000059.1 GCA_023128825.1 Caldifarciminota bacterium
GGATCGCCGGAAGCTATGCCGTCTACCCAGGCTACGGCGAAATGGCCGTCAGGGGCCATTGCCGCACAACCCGGTCTCTGATTATGGCCAGGCTGGTGGTCTGCTACCTGAAACGGCTCCACAAGAACACCACCGCACAAGGCTAAAGCCAAAAGGCTTATATTAAGTATCTTGACCTCCTTTTAGTTATTAAAGTCGGATTTGGCTTCATGTCAAGGCAGGAGGGGCGAAGCCCCTCCTCTAATCGTTTTAGTTTAATCTCGACGGTAGTATGTCCGGTAGCCAGAACAGGTGCCTCCTCCAGTAATAACCCCGGGAGGGTTACTGCCGGTTACATCCCAGTCTGCGCTATAGGTAGGTGTGCGGGGGTTATAGTCGAAGTAGTCGTTAGCGTCATCTGTATCCCAGGTACCCCAGATGGTGAAGGTGTCAGGGGGGAACCCGGATCTCCTGTGAATCGCCAAACCTGACCAGACACCGCTTCCTTCCTTTGTGCCGCTTTGACCTGTAGGCTTCGAGCCGGTGAATACAGTATCCTCAAACTCGATTGTGTCTTCTATCTCACCGACAACATAGATGAAATTCACTATAACATCCTGAGGAAGGTAGAATGTATCCGTGGTGTCTGAGAATGTAGAGTCGGAAACGTAGCCAGAGTCGACAGCCGTATAGTCGTGGCTGTTATAGGTGAGGGTTCCTGAATACCACCAGCCGCTCCACATTTCGTCATAGCCGTAAGCGCTGGTAGCGGCTACGAGCATCACCGCAACCGCGGCGATGACGAGTAGGGCCTTTTTAGGCATAATGTCCTCCTTTGTTTAGGTTTGTTTCGTTTACGGGAATCCTTCGGAGATTCCCCATATCCAAATATACGCAAAAAAAAACATCTTGTCAAGTGGTTTGAAGACAATGAAAATCTTTTACTAAAAAGTAGTATCAAATCTTGAAAACTCGGAGGAATCTGGCCATCGCCTGCCGCACACCGGTGCACTTGACTTTCCCTTATTCATAACTAGGATGGATGCGATGAGGCAACACTGGGTCAGGGGTTGCGTCTGATGCGCAGGCGACGGCGGATTATCTTGTGGAGCATAGCAGGCGGGCTGCTGGTGCTCGCCGGTATCGCCGCGCTGTTCGAGTGGCAGGGGTGGGTTCCGGCATGGTGTCTGGTCCCTATGGTTATCTCGGAGGGGCTGGGGGTGTGGCTCCTTGTCTATACCCTGAAGAAGAATATCCGGTTTGCGCGCGAGGGGCGCAGCACCCGGTGGATAGTTCGCTTCGGGGTGGCGGTATTCCTTATCCTTTTCGGTGTAGGGTTGGGTCTTGCCGCATTTAACGTTATCCCTAACCCCTATTCGCCCTGGTGGACGACAGGCGTTTTGCTGGTCTCGCTGGGTGCCACGTTTATCTACCGCGCGATTGTCTTACCGAATACCAACGAGGAGGAAAAGGACTCGGATGAAGGCTCCGGCTGAAGCGCCAGCATCTGATCTTTGGGTGCGAAAGCCGGGGGAGAGGCTTCTCTTCGTTGATCTTTACCGCCTCATCGCGCTCTTCCTGATGGTTCAGGGGCACCTTTTCCGCGCATTGGTGGATATGGAGCTGACCGAAAGCTTCTTCTGGCTTGCCCATGAGACTGTTCATAAGTTCACCGCGTCCATGTTTCTCTTCGGTGCCGGGATGATCTTCATGATTGTTACCCGGCGCCGGTGGGACGAGTACAAGCGTTTCGGCAGGCGCACCTGGCGAAGACTGCGGCGCTACATTTACTTCCTCCTGATAGGTTACTGGCTGCACCTGCCCTTCTTCAGTCTCAAGCACACCATCCGCGTGATGGACGCCGGGCTTCTGGCAAAGATGACCGCGGTTGACGTTCTGCACGTGATTGCGGTGGGGCTTATTCTGCTTCATCTCTTGTGTATGCTGGCGGGTAAACCAAAGAGGTTGGTCTGGATACTCCCTCCTCTTGGGGTCATCTGTCTGATTGTTGCCTATTTCGTTAGTCAGAACCCCATCCCTGGTCCGGTACCACTGGTTTCCTGGATCAGCGGTGAGTACGGTTCCCAGTTTACGATCGTCCCCTGGTGGGGGTATATCTTTCTTGGCGCTTCTCTGGGTTCGATCTTCCCTCTTTCAGGTAAGCTCAAGGATGAGCGGAGGTTAATGAATGCAATAATAATCGCAGGATTGGTTCTTCTCGCCGCAGGTATAGGGCTGGCCGTTTTCCGGAAGCTCGATTTCATCTACGCCCCGGCTTACCGTCCTGACCAGACGATCGCGCGACTGGGCGTGATAACCTCGCTTATTGGGTTCTGCTGGTACCTTGAGCGCTGGGGTCTGGCACGAAGGCTGAAGGGTGCGTTCTTCCTGAGCGAGGAATCACTTATCGTCTACGTGGTTCACCTGCTCATCGTGTACGGGTCGGTGCTTGCACCGGGTATGGCAACGATAATCGGACACAAGCTGCGTCTTCCCGGTTTGATTCTTGCATTCATCGGGGTCGCCGCCGTAACTTCAGCCTTCACATGGGGATGGCATTGGCTCAAGAAACGTAACCTCAATGTACTCAAGATAGTGCAGGCTGGGATGGTTGTTGCGTTCATTCTTGTCTATATAATAGGGCCTTATTGATTATGACTGAGAATGCCCAGATCTGGCTCGGCAATGGTTGGAGCGTCCAGGTTCTTTTCTCCAGAGGCGGGCTATCTACCTCGATACTTGTATCTCTGGATTCAGGCACGTACCTGTTGCTTGACTGCGGGGACGGCTGCTTACGCGATCTCGTATCCCAGGGTACAGATCTTCACCGTCTGGATGCTATCTTGCTAACACACGGCCATTTTGATCACGTTGGCGGACTTCACTCGTTGCTTGGCTACATGCGAATGATCGGTCGTAACACACCCTTTATCATACTTACCCCGCATAAAGCGAGAGAAGATAAGCTTATTATTGACGCGTTTACGACCGTCTATCCGGATTCTGTTCCTTTTGACATCCCACGCAGAGAGGTTAAAGGGGGTGAAGAGATCAAGCTGGGCGATATCAAGGTTACCCCTTTTGACGTAATCCACTGCGGAAGCACCAAACAGGGTGGGATAGGTGAACCACTGCCTGCTCTGGGATACTTGCTTCAATATCATGGAGAGCGAGTTGTCTACACCGGTGACTGCGGGCTGGATTCAAAGCTGGAGCCTTACATTTCCGAAGCCGACCTTTTGATAATCGAGGCTACATTGAATGAGCCGGGAGGCGAGATGGAAGAAAGGGTGCATCTTTCCCTTGAGAGCGCTCAAAGATTTGCTGCGTCGGCAAAGAAGGCGTTCATCATCCACCGCCCAGGTGGCCTGCCGCCTGTCGAGGTCGGCGGATGATCAGAATAGCTGTGCCGATACCAATCAATTAGCAGTTCCCCAAAGTTCTTGCCCGATTTTGTTTGATGCGTCGAGTGCACTCGAGTAGCCTTGACTCGTCGGTTAACGCGATTAAACTACTCACAGACAGCGAAGTGATTTGAAGATTCACTATTGGTGGAGGAATTGATGTTCGCAAAGGCCTTTTCCTATGCCTGGCTATGGATTGTGCGTCCAGGTAAAGCTGCGGAGGATCAACTTTACGAAGAGCGCAGCGTCTGGATCGGCTTCTGGACGGTTGCGATCTTCGGGCTGCTTTATTCCATTACTGCGATCCTTCTGTGGCTCGCTGGTTTCAAGCCCGCATTTGCAACGATCCTGCCTATCCCTCGCGATTCATACTACCTCTGGCGGACTTTTTTTACCATACCCTGGGCTGTGCTCACGTGGTTTTTTGCAGGGGCGGTGATCCACCTTTGGAACCACATCTTTTCAAGAGAGCGCAGGTTGGCCGATATTCTTGGCCCGCTTGGACTCGCGTTGGCTATACCCTGGTTTTTCTTTACCTGGATACCTGAGACGTTTGTTGCGCCTATCCTTGGCCCGTCGGTTTTTCCGCCATGGCCTTTCTGGGTGGAGATGATCCGTCTGGCGATAGGGGTGTTGTGGATGGCGGCATTGATCTTTATCGCCGCTCGCAAGGTCTATGAGGCGAACTGGCTGCGTGCCGCAGGCTCTGCGATACTGGGATTGGCGGTATTTGCGGTCATGTTCCTGATCTTCTTGCGATAGAAGATAGTCTCCGGGTAACCTTTCTCTCTGTCAGGAGACGTTGATTGTTGAGGAGGGGAAGGGCGCGTCTTTTATCAGCTTATCCGGTCGGGCCTTTTTGTGAGGCGAACAGGGAGTTGATCATGCAATACGAATCCCTGGCCTTCATCTCTATATGACGCCTCTCCTGCGGGTCTGAAACGACCGCAACGATCAAACCAATCCTTGTGGGTACAGCGGATGATTCCCACAACGGACAGATAAAATCTATTGGGGCTGTTCCTTGAGTATGATTTGCTTGTCGACCTTCCTGAACTCGGTTACCACGTACTCGAACGCTTCTATCGATTCGTCGTAGGCTTCTTTATTCTGAGCCGACAGCGATACTATGGCAACGTTTTCCCCGATATCTATGTAAGCTATGCGTTCGTAGAGGCCGTAGCGGCTCTCCGCAGGTTCGAATTCCCGCACCACAGCGGTCAGGGTGTCGGCAGTCTTCAAGCCTGGGTGTTCCTTGACCACTATTCCCGGAAACTCTTCCTCCAGGTTGACTATATCCTGCTCGATCCACTCTTGAAGGGTTAATTCATTCAATGGCAACGCGTTGGCATGGATGATTACCTGGGTATGATTGAGGTCTGTTCCTGCAGGATATATTACTACCCTTGAACCTATGGAGGGAGCTCGCTCGGAGTCGAATATCCAATTTTCAGGTGCACCAATAACGAAGGCGAATCCGGGGCCGAAGATTACTCCACCTGCGCCTTCGCGTGGATCTTTCTCTGTTTGTGCGGCTACCGCCGCTAACCCTCCTGCCATCAAGATGGTCAGGAATCGTTTCATGCCCCATAATATCCGTTCCCCAGAACAAGTCAAGGACTTGACAACCCCCCAGTGTATCTCTATCCTTTAAGGATTGATCAAGGAGTAACTGGAGGATAATTAGATGACTCACAATTTGCGTTCCACCTCGTTGCCTCGCGCCGCCGCAGGGGGTAATCTGATAATCCGTTTAGCCATTTTGATGATTATTCCTCTCTTCCTTGCGGGCCGGCGCTTCAATCCCTTAAGGCAGCATCTTCCCCGCGAGCAGGCCGCGTATCTTACCGGGCGAGTGGTCGCGCTGGCGGATACTTCAGGCGAATTCCTGGGCAGCGGGTTCTTCGTTGGTTTTGGAAGGAATGAGAAGGTCTATCTTGTGACCAACTTCCACGTGGTAGGTAAACGCACGCGCCTCATGGGTTTCAAGAACGGGCAGGCCTTTGAGGCCAGGGTGCTTTCCCGAGACCGGGATTATGACGTCGCCGTTCTGGGAGCGGATGTCGAGGAACTTCCATCTTCTTTACAGACCGTTGCGCTGAAAGACTTTGTAGTCGTCCATGGGATTTTGTGGCCGGGCATGCTTACCGTCTCCGCTGCTTACCCTCTGGGGATAGATTGGCCTCCGGCCTCCTCTCCGGCGGTATCCTTCAGCCACATCGCCCAGCTTGACGGCGCCGACTCCCTCATCCGAGTCGAAGGCCTGCTCGATCTGGGTTCAAGCGGTGCACCGGTATTCACCTGGATCGAGGAGGACCGAGGGCGCAGGCTGCATCTCGTGGGTATGGCCCGCAGCTTTCAGGTGGCACGGTGTCTCTCTGATGTTTCGGGCGATACCCTGGTACTTCATTCTCGTCTGTATGAGATAGTTCCGGCCAGCGCAATCAGAGAGGTGCTATTGGTTACCGATTCCCTGTTGAACCTTAGGGTAGATTCTTTGAAAGAAGTAGAGTGAGGTTTTAAGGGTAAGAGCTTAAAAGGAAGTGGGTCTTATCGGGCTCTGCCCGGCCTTGGCTTTGTTCGATTGCCTCGCCTACCAGAAAGTTTAAGGTCAGCTCGCGGGTCTTGTAGCGAACGTTTTTAAACTCGGTTACGACCCCCTGGCATAAAGCCTTAAGTTCGTCCTCGGGCAGGGGAGAGGGTGGTTCCGCATCCTCACCGTAGAGCAGTTTTTCGAATGCATAGTAGAGCGCACGGCGTGGCGTTTCTCTATCTGCGGCGGTCTTAAAGAAGCTTTCCAAGGATTTCTCATACGGGGGATTGATATTTAACCCTACCTTTCGTTTATCCCGTTTGATTGCCTTCTGCCATTGGACCAGCGCTTCGGCAAGCAATGTCGGATTAAGCGATGTGTCGTCAGCCAACCGGTCGAATAGTCCAGCATTGGGATGGATGGCCAGGTTCCTTGCCAGGTGCTCTGGGATTCCCAGCTTTTTGTAGCGTTCTTCGCGCTCCCAGGGACGGGGCGCCGTGATCGCCTGAATCCTTGCCACTCGTTCTTTAGAGATCGCTACCGGCGGGGAGTCGGTATCAGGATACATCCTGTCAGGCCCGGGCAGGATGCGTTCGAAATCGGTGCGGCAGGCATCCGGCATGTGCTGCCTGCTCTCCTGCGGGACGCCCACTGTAGCCTCTTTTGTGCGAATCGCTATCTCCTGGGCACCGGTGAGTGCGTCCTCCGTCGGTCCCCAGACGAGTACCAAGGCGTCGGCTTCACCTGCTCCGACCGCTTTTCGCAGATGCTCTTCTGCTTCCACCGCCAGTCCTTCGCCCCTGCCGTCCAGGACGAAGATGTTGGGCATCTCATCAAGGCAGGCGATGACCCTTACTCGTCCCGCAAGCTCATCAGCAAATGTAAGTGCAGGCTGGGTCTCGTAGCGCACCAGTTCACGCCAGCCTTTGAGGTTGACCGCGTGTATCACCTCCCCTTTGTCGATCAGTGCACGGAGTCTGGGGTTAGAGGTGTTACTAAGCAGATCGGTTACCTCGTGATCTTCCGCCTTGAAATCCTCAGTTGTTATCCCTCTCTTGCGAAGTTCGTCCTTCAACTCAAGCAAAGCCTTGTGGCGAAGCGCTTCGTAGTGGGTGAGGGCACGTATGTCCGGAGTGCGGGGCACACCTTTTATCTCTACCCTGTCCGATCCGTTGATGGAGACGTTCACGTCCTGGCGGACAGTGCCGATACCGCGGCGAACCCTGCCCGATGCCCGCAGCAGTCTCCCCAGCAACCCGTCCACCTCAGCCGCCTCGTGAGGGGTAAGCATGTCCGGCTTGGTTACGACTTCCACCAATGGAATTGAAAGCCTGTCGGTTCTGAAAACGATGGTGTGGCGCTTATCTTCGACTTCCCGGCAGGCGTCCTCCTCCAGTGCCAGCTGCTGGATTCTTATCTTCCTGCCTCTATAGGGAATCCAGCCGTCCACCCCGATTATTGCCGTTCTCTGGAATCCAGTGGGTATGGAACCGTCCAGGTACTGTTTTCTCGTGATGTGAATCTCGTCCACTAACTGACAGTTGAGCATGAGGGCGATCTCTATCGCGTAATCTAAAGCCTTCTGATTGATGGGGAAGGGCGGGGTATCGTCCATCTCATAGGTGCAGACATTCTCCCTGTACAATTGATAGATTACCTGTTTGCGGGTCTTGAACTCCATGAGCGCGGTGCCGTCGTAGGTTCCCATCTCCGATAGCGTCGGTCTCATGTGTCTTAATATTATCGCATCCGGCTCGTCGTTGCGGTAGCCTACCGGGCAGTGGCAGAAGAGCTTCTTTTCGGTATCCAACTGCTGGTGAATCTCCAGCCCGCACTTGAAGCCCAGTCTGGAATAGAACTCGGTATCATCAAAGTCAACGCCCTCGATTAACTTCTTTCCCCGGGCATCCATTACCTCAGTCCCCGCTTGAGAAACTCTTTAATCTCAGGCAGGCCGCCCTGGAATACAAGATATCCGTCATGCGGTTCGCGTTCGGTAATCTCTTCATTTATCGGTGCAAGCATCATCTTGGCCACTTCATCTCTCTCATGGGTATGTGCCAGTACCCAGCCCAGCTTGATGTATGCCACCTCGGGCAGCATGTTTGAGCAGGGCACTATGCCAAGCTCCATAAGATCACGCCCGGTATCATACACAAACATCTGAACGTATCCCCAAAGGGTCTGAACGGTCATCATCACCGAGATGCCCATCCTGCAGGCCTTGCGCAGCGGCTCATATAAAGGCTTGTTGACGTGACCCAGACCGGTTCCCGCGATAACTATCCCCTTGTAGCCGTTGTCTATCAAAGATTCGATTATGTCCGGCTTCATGGCCGGGTAGTAGTAAACGATCGCTACACGATCGTCGAAGCAAGCATCTATCTTGACGTTTCTGTCCTTGCGTCGATGGTTGAAATCCTTACGCAGAGGCTTGACTTCGGTCGGTGTGCAGGTGGCTACCGGTATATCGGAGATTGTGCGGAAGGTCGATCTGTAAGAGGAATGCATCTTGCGAACACGGGTGCCTCTATGTAAGAGATTGTATGCGTCCGACGTAGGTCCGAACATGCAGACCATGACCTCGGCAATATGGCCGCGGGCCGCGGCATTGGATGCGCATCTTAAGTTGAATGCGGCGTCCGATGAGGGCCGGTCGCTTGAGCGCTGCGAACCTACTATGATGATCGGCACCGGAGGGTTCTGAACCATGAAGGTCAAAGCTGCCGCGGTGTGGTGCATGGTGTCGGTTCCGTGGCCTATCACGATTCCGTCCACCCCGGCCTCAATCTCCTTTCCGATCGCCTTGGCCGTGGTTATGTATTCATGCGGACCCATGTTCTCCGAAAATACACCGAACAGCTTCTCGGTCTTTAAATTGCATATATCGGCCAGCTCAGGCACCGCGCCGTAAAGCTCTCCGGGAGTGAACGCCGGGATCACCGCGCCCGTTCTGTAGTCCAACCTCGACGCTATCGTACCACCCGTACCCAGAAGGGTAACGTTGGGCTTTCGAGGATCGTACGGAAACTCCTGCTCAGGGATCTTGTAGTGGGCCTCCTTGAATCCCTTCTCCTTTATTGATTTTATCCTGTCCACTGCCAGCCCTATGTTGTAGCCTGTAAAAAGCTTTATGACCACGTGCAGGTCGTCGGCCTGCTCGGCGCGGGGCAGGATGATTCCCTCGTAGATACCCTTGTCGGTCTCAATCTCAACCTCGGCCCATACTCTTGCACCCATCCTTTCCAGCACTTCGCGGGCTTTTCCGCGGTAGCCTTTCAGCTGATCAGAAGTATCACTCATATCCTTTTCTTTGTCCTCCGGGTCTTGGCACTGGGATTGATAATAGGCGAATGGAGGGAAAAGTCAACTATTGGTTTGGAATAGTATCCCAAACCGTATTAGAGATTGCGGAGCAACGCTTCGTAGCCCCACTGAGTTCTCCAATGGAATTCGTTTGAGATTAAAACTTGCATAGTGAGTACAACCCAGTAGACTTTGCTGATGATCTGGTTGTGGGTGCAATTCTTGGTATGTGTGGGGGTGATCGTTGCCGCCGGGGTCTACCTCGTAAAGTTCGGGGATGTTATCGCAGAGAAAACAAAACTAGGACGGTTGTGGGCGGGTGTGATTCTCGTGGCCACCGCCACCTCGTTACCTGAGCTCTTCACCGGCGTCAGCTCCGTTCTCATATTTGACGTTCCGGATATCGCGGTAGGCACCCTGCTCGGCTCCTGCGTCTTCAATCTGCTTCTTCTGGTCATCCTTGACTTTGCCTCCAAGAAGACATCGTTCTTTGACGGGGTTAATCCGGCATACATAGTAGAAACATCTTTCTCGTTGGTTATGGTAGCAATCGTTGCTCTGGGGTTGTTCTTGTGCAATGCTTTGGAGTGCTTCCCTTGGGTTTGGCCTGGGAGCTTTCTTATTCCGATTATATACGTCTTTGCTGTACGCATCACTATGAGGGAAGGCAGGTATCCTCCTTATACCCAGGAGATGGTTGCCAGAGAAGAACCCAAGCCGAAGAACCGCTCCAAACGGAGACCTGTCAGTTTAGGCAAAGCCATACTTGGCTATGCGATCTCGGCTGTTCTGGTTATCGCTGCTTCCCTGTGGCTGCCCGGTGTGGCCGCGCGGATCGCCGCCCGAACCGGCATCGGTACCAGCGTCATCGGCGGCATCCTGGTGGCGCTCACCACCTCCTTGCCCGAAATCGTCACCACCCTGGCCGCGTTACGCATCGGTGCGGCGGACATGGCATTCTCCAACGTCATCGGCTCCAACATGTTCAACATGCTGATACTTTCGGTGGACGACATGCTCTACTTCAAGGGACCGATCACATCCCACGTGTCCTCAATCAACCTCGCCACCGCCGTCATCGTTATGGGGATGACCGGGGTGGCGATCACCGCGCTCGCCGTGCGCAGACAGCGCAAATTTCTCAGACTCTCCTGGGCAAGCTGGGCGCTGGTGGCAGGGTTTATCATAAACATCATCCTGGTAGTCTCCTCAAAGTAAGCTGCACGAGGGCTCAAGCAGAGGGCAAGTTTGGGTATTAAAAATGACATAAAAGACTTCCGTATCCGCGGCTGGTTTTGTCCTTGACAAGGAATGTGGGGTGGGTATCATTAAGTTCAATGTGTGGGTTCTTTGCAATTTCCTTTTCCAGCCAACGTGCCGATCTCGGTAAGATACTCTACCGGGCGGGAACAAGGCTTGCTTACCGTGGATACGACACCGCAGGGGTGGCGACTATCTCTGAAGACGGGAGGCTTGATCTCAGAAAGGATGCAGGAGAGGTTGAAGAACTCAACGAAAAGCTGGGGTTCTCGGAGATGACAGGTCAGCGCGGGATAATCCAGCTTCGCTGGGCCACATTTGGATTTCCTAATCATCAAAACTCCCAGCCCCATCACGATTGCCGCAGGTTCCTCGTGGGGGCACACAACGGGAACATAATCAACACCCGCAGCCTGCGCGATGAGCTTTCCTCAAACGGTCATATACTGCTCGGTGAGAACGACGGCGAGGTGATACTGCATCTTTTGGAGGAACCTTTCTATCGTAGCAGGAATCTTGTCTATGCGGCCAAGGAGGCTGCTGCCAGGATGAAGGGTGCCTATGCTTACGTTACTACCTCCCTTGACGGCGACGGGTTCGTGTCGGTAAAGAACGGTTCTTCGCTTTTCCTAGGAGTCGGGGATGGATTCCGCTGTGTTTGCAGCGATCTGGTTGCCATCCTTGACCTTACCCGAAACGTGATACAGCTTCAGGACGAAGACCTTGTCCACTTCACCTCGGATTCCCACAGGATTTACAATATCCGAAATATAGATGACCCGATCGAGCGGGAAGTGCAGACTCTTTCCATTACCCCTGAGGAGATAACCAAGGGTGACTACCCCCATTTTATGCTCAAGGAGATTCATGAGATTCCTTCGAAGGCTCAAGAACTCATACGTTATCTTCCCAAAGCAGAACATACTTCCACGGTAATTGAGAAGCTTGCATCTGCGCGAAGGGTTTTCTTCGTGGGTGCTGGTTCATCGCACTTTGCAGGGCTTTTAGGCTCGTTCTACTTCGGGCGCCTGGCCAAGATACCGGTTACGCCCGCCTTTGGCAGCGAGTTTCTGGAGAAGTATAAGGACTGTGTTGATGAACGAGATGTAGTCCTCCTGATCTCCCAGAGCGGGGAAACCAAAGATATAAAGAATGTGCTTGATGTCATAGAGAACCGCACCCAGGTAATCTCTCTGGTTAACAACATCGGTTCAACCCTTGCCATGCGTTCGCGTTACGTTCTGCCAATAGCCTCCGATCTGGAGATAGCCGTGCCTGCGACCAAGACATACGTGAACCAGGTGATAGCCCTGCTTTACCTGGCGCTCAAGATTGCGCAGACTAAAGGTACGAATGGGCTTTCGGCGCGCGAGTTCCTCGCTTTGCCCGATATGCTGCAGACCGTTCTCGACGATGAAGAGAAGATAGCACCATTTGTTGATTCCCTTATCAACTGGCCTGATGCTTACTACCTGGGCTACGGGATGAGCTATCCTGTGGTGCTTGAAGGGGCGCTCAAGATGAAGGAGATAACCTATATCCATGTGGAAGGGATGTATTCAGGGGAGTTCAAGCATGGTTCTATCTCGCGGCTTGAGAAAGGCTATCCAGTGCTATTTGTGGTTTCTGCGCCTGAGAAGTACTACGTGCTTTCTCATGTTAACGAGGTCCGCACCCGCAAGGGCAAGGTTCTGACCATAGGTCCACCCGATGAGGAGCTTGAGGCGGAATCGGATCTCTACTTCAAATTGCCCAAGGCTCATCCGGTGCTCATGCCCATCCTTTCGACCGTTCCCCTGTACATGATTGCCTATAGAACCGCGGTGGGTAGAGGGTTTAACCCGGATCGGCCTCGTAACATCTCAAAGACCATAACAGTGGATTAGATTATGAGATTTTTGAAGGTCGTCGGGCTGTTGTTTATTTTCGCCGGGGTTCTTTCCGCTCAGTATTACTACGGCAAGAACAAGGTCCAGCGAAAGGTTGAGCCGACGTATACCTATGAAACCGAGCACTTCTCCATCTACATCCAAGAGGGGGGAGAACCTCTGGCCCGGTTCGCCGCCGAGGTGCTTGAGGAGGCCTACAAACAGCACTCATCTGATTTTGGGTTTGATCTCGGTGTAAAGATCCCGGCGATCATCTATAAATCCCAGCCTGACTTCGCCGCCACCAACATCATCCTTGAGCCGATTGAGGAGTCCATAGGCGGGTTCTCAGAGCTTTTCAAGAACCGAATCGTGGTACCCTTCACCGGCTCCTACAAGGAGCTGCATCACGTGCTTTACCACGAGCTTACCCACATCTTTCAGTTCGAGCTTTACTTCTCCCTTACCATCTCGAACCTTTTCTCGCTAGTCCCGGGCTTTATGCCGCCTCTCTGGGTTATGGAAGGCTCGGCGGAGTTCTGTTCATCCCACGGCGGGGAGGATGCAGACGCCTTTATGCGCGACCTTCTTGTATCAAATAACGTAATCCCTTTAGAGGAGTTTGAGTACTGGGGCGGCTACGTCGTCTACCGGCAGGGCGAGAGTGTGTTCCTTTTCATCGAGGAACGCTACGGACGGGAGAAGGTCTTTGAACTGCTGCATGCTATCAAACTCAGAAGCAACATGGATGCGGCTTTTAAGAAGGTCTTCGGGATGAACGTCGAGGATTTCGGCAAGGAGTGGCTTAACTGGCTCAGGATGCGTTACCTGCCGGATATGGAGAATCTTGAGAACCGAAAGACCCAGGCACGACTCCTTACCGATCACGAGAAGGACTTCAGCTACTACAACGGCAGCGTGGCGCTTTCGTCTTCAGGAACCAAGATAGCCTACGCCACCAGCAAAGGCGACTACATCACCGTAAATGTCATAAGCGCCTTTGACGGCAAGCATCTGAAGAGGCTCATCAAGGCAGGACGTTCCGCCACCTTCGAACGCCTTCCCCTTCTGCGCAGGAGCCTTGCCTGGTCGGCTGACGAATCTCATCTTGCCGTAGTTGGCTTTTCACGAAGCAAGCCGGTGCTCTTATGGGTTGATTATGCCTCGGGAAAGACAGAAAAGCACTACGAGCTCAAGGTAGACGACGCCTATGCCCCGGCTGTCTCTAGAAACCGCGTTGTCTACGTAGGCATCAAGGAAGGGCAGAGCGATCTATATTCCCTCGATCTTGCCTCCGGTCGTATCGAGCGTCTGACTTATGATCTGTACGAGGAGGCCGATCCCTCCTTTGACGGCGATCTTGTTCTTTACGTATCAGACAAACCCGATGCCGGTGAAACCTGGGAGGTGGGAAGTTATGCTGTATGGGAACTCCTTCCATCCGGACGCACGAAACGCATCACTCCCCGGTTTGCGAATATTGCTTCCCCGTATCGAATAGAGGAAAACCTTTACTTCATCGGCCCGGGTTTTCAGCTTTATACCTTTTCTCAAGACGACTCGACCCTTACTGCGCTCACCAACTGGTTCGAGAAGATCGAGGAGTTTTCCCCTTCCTTTAGCGGCAAGACGGCGATGCTTGTCTACAACAACACTGGCTGGGACGTGGCCATGCTTAACGGTCAAATTACCTCGTTGGTATCCACACAGGAGACTGATACATCAGAGGTTACTTCCGAACCTTACCTTTACGAGGAGGAAGAGGTTACACTCGAAGACTTCTCACGCTATCGCGTCTCATTCTCGCCCGACTACATCTACGGTTCAGGGGCCTACTCAAGTCTTTACGGGGCAATGGGAAACTTTAGTTTAGGCATAAGTGACATGCTTGGGGATCACCGTATCTACATAGACGCAAATCTCTACGGGGACATACTTTACTCCGATATCGCGGTCTCTTACTGGTATCTCAAGCACAGGGTAGATTTTGCAGTAGGTGCATTTCAGTTTGCCGATTTCTTTATGTACTGGACCTCGGATTCAACCTTTAACTACATTGAACGAGCCCGCCGCGGTGTAAGCACCCTGATTTCAATTCCTGCAAGCAAGTTCTTCCGCGTCCAGACAGGGGCGGATGCGATGGCGGTGACTCAGCACGAATATCTGGACTGCCGGTTTGTGAGCTACTCGCAGTTTGAACCGACTTACGACACGGTTTACACCCAGCCTTTGTTCCAGGCAAACGGTGCTATTATCTTCGATAACGCCTTGTGGAACTATGCTACGCCTATGCGGGGCTTGAGGTTGAGGCTCGGCGGATACTCGTCCGTATTCTCCCCGCTTAAGTATCAAACGGTTATGACCGATCTAAGGGGGTATCTGGGGATCACCCGTAGTGCCTCGTTCGCCATTCGGGGTTTTGGTGGCGCAAGCTTTGGTAAGGATAACGAATACTTTACTCTGGGAGGAGCCTATGACGTTCGCGGGTACAGCACCTACTACCCCGACTTTGGATCGAAGGTGTTTTTTTCAAATCTAGAACTGCGAGTGCCATTTGTTGATCAGTTGGATATTGCCTTTCCGGTTCCACTCACCATTAGCGGCATCCGCGGAGTAGTGTTTACCGACGCAGGTTTCATCTGGGATGAGAAATCGCCTGTGTTATGGGAGAATGGCAATCTTGTGGACCTCAAGGTTAGCTACGGGGTCGGCGTACGATGGCTTTTCGGCTACTGGATGCTCAAACTCGATTTTGCAAGACCCTATCAAACAGAAGAAGATAAACCATGGCGCGTTCACTTCAGACTGGGGGCTGATTTCTGATGCGGAGATTGGCTTCTTTTGCGTTTTTTGCGGTAATCGTGGGTGCAGGTTGTGTTCGTGTTGTAAGGCCGCCTTCTGATCTGATCTACGAGGATGTTCCGCAGTATGCATGGGAGAGCCTCAAACAGCAGGGTTCTTTCAGGTTTGATTACTACGTGGCTCGCAGTTCTATGCAGTTTGAGGTTCAGGGTTCAGGCGTCGTGGTTTTGCCGGATGCCCTGCGATTTAAGGGTACATGGCGGTTAGGCGAGGAGGAACGCGTTCTTAATCTGGCCGCTGCCGGAGACTACCAGCTTGAGAGACAGGGCAGCGAATGGATTCCTCGTCAGAAGAGCGAGGAAGCCAAGATTCTGGAACAGGTCGATCGAGTTATCCGTCAGGCGCTTCTTCGCAGGAAGGGAAGGGGATTTGAGCTGGTTGAAGACGATGGGGAAACGATTACTTACTCATTCCAGCCGAACCTCTTTTATCTTGACCCCGGCTTTGAGAAGAAATACATCGCCGAGCTTGTGGTGGATGGACGCACGCTTCTTCCTAGAAAGATAAACGCCCGCTCCGATGATGACGACATCCAGTTCAAATTCAGCGTCTCGGGTGTCAACAGGCGCAAAAAAATCAGGATTCCGTTTTCGGAAAACTTCAAACTCACCTATGCTCTTGAAGAAGGTAGATTTGCCAAGGCGAAGTCGGTGCTTCGCAAGCGCCTGAAGGATGTGGGCCGCGCATCGCGTATGCGCATCAAAGCAGGGAACCTCGAAGCAGCACTTACATTTCCTGTGGACAAACAAGTGGCAGAGATCCTTGGCGAACCGGGCCAGCTGGTTATTCTGGGTCTTAACCTTGAGGGCGCAGGTCCACAGATCAACACGCGAGGGGAACTCTCGGATATCTTCCACATCGCCGATACCGTAGCCGTGCCTGTGGTGCGATCCGTAGGGGTTGGTTTCGACTCACTCAGTCGGCCCCTGCTTGAGTTAACCATTACAAACCCAGAGCCTCGATCACGTGCCTTTGACTATCTTGGGGTGGCGGTCGATGGAGTGCTTTATGAGGTCCTTCCGGTTGACAATCCCACGGATGTCCTTAGGATTGCTAACGTGACCACATACGAGGAAGCCATTGCATTGAGCATAAAGTTGCAGAGGCCGTTCAACGGGCAACTGCGGTTCCTGGATCAGGAAAGACTCAGATGAGATTCGATTTTGTTCTTGCCCTCTATGCAGTTGTTATCATGATCCTTACAATGTATGCCGTGCATGCCTGGATTATGTTCTTCTACTACATCCGCTCTCGCCACAAGAAACCTCTGCAGGCCAAGGCCATCGAGAAGTTTCCTCTGGTGTGCGTTCAGCTGCCGATGTACAACGAGAAGTACGTGGTTGAGCGTCTTTTGAAGTGGGTAACCAGGCTTGATTGGCCACGTAATAGACTGGATATTCAGGTGCTTGACGATTCAACCGACGAGACCACTGAGATATGCAGGCGTCTGGTTAAGTATTACCACGCCCAGGGTTTTAGAATTCGTCTCCTGCACAGGACAGACCGTAAGGGCTACAAGGGCGGTGCGCTTACCGAGGGTCTTCGTAAGACTCGCGCGTCATTGGTGGCGGTTTTTGATGCCGATTTCCTGCCCCCACCGGATTTCTTGAAAAGAACCATTCCCTATTTCTCTGATCGGAATGTTGCAGTGGTGCAGTCGCGCTGGGAGCACATAAACCACGACTACTCTATACTCACCCGCGTACAGGCCATCCTTTTGGATCAGCACTTCACCATCGAGCAGCAGATGCGCAACCGTTTTGGCCACTTCATGACCTTTAACGGAACCGCCGGTGTGTGGCGTAAAAGCGCCATCGAGGACGCAGGCGGCTGGGACGGCAACTGCCTTGCCGAGGATGTAGATTTAAGCTTCCGTGCCCAGCTGAAAGGGTGGAAGTTTGTCTATCTCAACGACTTGAAAAGTCCCTCAGAACTTCCCATTGATGTCGCCGGCTTCAAATCACAGCAGTTCCGCTGGGCCAAGGGAACCATCCAGGCCGGTAAAAAGCTCCTGCCCTCTATCCTTTCAAGCAAACTGAGTTTCCTTTCTAAGTTCGAAGCGGTGGTTCACGTTACGGCACATCTTGTGTACCCTCTTCTATTTATGCTTGCACTTCTCACCTTGCCGCTTCTGTTGGTTCGCAACTCGGGTGTAGATTACCGCTCCTACTTTGTGTTCATGAGTATCTTTTCTGTTGGTGCTTTGCCTTACTTTCTGCTTTACTTCTTTGCCCAGAAGGATTCCTATCCGGATTGGAAAAGCCGTCTGGGCGCCATTCCCCTTGTGATCTCGGCGGTGATGGCGCTTTGTGTGAACAACAGCATCGCAGTGATTGAAGGTTTCCTGGGCAAAGCATCTGAGTTCGTGCGAACCCCCAAGTACAACATTACGGCCCGGGACATGGCTGATCATAAAAGGGGATATCGTGCCAAGCTTAAGCCGTCGACATTTGTCGAGCTTGGGCTGGGGATCTACCTTACCGCGACCGTCGTCTACGCTCTTGTGACCATGCAGTTCGCCATACTTCCTTTCATTGTACTTTACGCATTCGGCTTCCTTTACTTCAGCCTTTCTGCGATCTCGACTGCGCTTAAGAAAGATCGGGTGAGTGTAAGGGTGCCCGTGTATGATAGAGCTGAAACCCCTTGAGGCTCTTCGTTCTCCTTGCTGCGGCCTCAAATTAAACTATAATCGAGAGGAGTTGTTTGTAAAAAATGCAGACTGGTTTATCCTTTAGAAAACGGCATACCTGTTATACTCAGAGAGGAGGCCAGGGAGAAAAAATGAGAAGAATCGCTATCTATCTTTTGTTGATTGCCTCTGGATTGTGGGCGCAGCCGCGAGTTGTTTCAACCTCCCCTGCAGGGGTTCAGGTTAAGATTGACGCTCCCGGTGAGATTGGGCTTTTGCATTCTCACGGCAGGATAAATCTTGCCTCGCTTTATCCAGATGCCTGGGTAATCGGTGAGCCAGGAGGTCCGGCGTTGCCTCGTTATCGAATCATACTTGGGGTTCCGACCGAGGGGGATGTGCATTTTAGCTACTCATTCGGCCCCTCCCGTGAGCTTCGTGGAATCGAAGTTTCCACCTACGAGGTCCCGGCGATCGGCTCTGAGCCAAAACCGGCGCTTGATTGGGCCGATAACCTTGAGCCAGTGAGTTTTAACCTCACGCGATGGCGCGGATGCCGGGTGGCCGTTATTGAGGTTACCCCCTTGCGTTACGATTACGACGAGCGGCGTCTTATTCTCTACGATGGGATAACCATTAACCTGACCTTTGAGAATCCTTCGTCGACCGGGGTCCTTCCCGCGCGGAATGATCCTGCGGAACGCATCTATGAAGCTGCGCTTTTGAACTATGATCAGAGCAAGGGTTGGCGTCTTTCTCCCCAGGCCGTTTCTTCAAACCCCTTTGGTGGATCAACCAACTGGGTCAAGGTAACCGTTTCAGAAGACGGTGCCTACAGGATTCGTTTCCGAGACCTTAAAAAGATCGGGGTCGATCCAAAGAAAATAGATCCACGAACCCTGCGGTTGCTCTACCCTGACCAGCGAGGCCCTGAGGAGCCATTTCCCGATACGTTGGCAGAACTGCCTGTCTATGTGCATGGGGAATCCGACGGGTCGCTTGATCGCCACGATTACATCGTTTTCTTTGCACGCGGTGCAAATCATTGGGACTTTGATGAACGAAGCTTTAAGGTCAACCCCTTTGTTCGTGAGAACGTCTACTGGTTAACCTGGGGCGGTGAGAAGGGACGTCGTATCCGGACTCGCGCAGCTTATCCATTATCTGAGGATGCTGTAACTACTGCCCAAAGCGTGCTTCACTTTGAGGAAGATCATGAATGTCCTGGTCGTTCCGGGCTCCTGTGGTTGTGGAAGGCCATTACGAAGAGCACGGTCGCCGCTGTAGATACGTTTCTTCTGGATCTCTCAGGCGTGACTCGGATAGATACCTTTACCTTTAGAGCCTACACTACTACTGAGGAGACGGGTTTTCGTTTGCTTCTTGAGGGTGATACGCTTTATTACAGGGATGTAGCCGGATGGGGTACCAATCCGCCATACTATACCGTTGTTTCTCCGGATGTGGTTATAGATGAGGAGTCGCTTTTAGAGATAGAGGTATTCGGACCCGGACAGCAGGAGTTGTATCCTGACTGGATACGTGTGGTAGCAGAGCGTGAGCTTTCATTCAAGCATGGGTCGTTCTGGGTCCAGCTGGACGGACAAGGTACTTATCTTTTTACCAACCTCAGATCGGCTCCGTTCATCTTCGACGTCAGCGAGCCTTCTGATCCTGTAATCTTGACGGACTGGGAACTTAGCCGTGGAAAGCTCAGGATGAGTGCTCGGACAGTGAAAGATGTGCCGATCTGGGTAACTGAGGAGCGCAGGTTGCTGACTCCCGGTCTAGCGAAGGCCGAACCAGGAAAGCTTTGGAACGAGGACTGGTCGGTTGACTATCTTGTACTCTCCACTAACGAGAACCTGGACGCCGCTCAGGCTTTTGTGGAATACCGCAGCCAGAATCTGAAGATGAGCGGGGTAAGTTCCCCAAGGGCAAAGGCCGTTGCCCTGGCAGATGTAGTTCAGGATTTCGGCTACGGATTGGCCCAGCCGCAGGCAGTACGCCACTTCCTTTCCTACGCCTACGAGAAAGGTGGTGGCCGTCCGTTCTACTCTTTGATCCTTGGCGACGGAACTTATGACTACAAGAACAACCTGAACTATACATCGAGGCCCGAGTATTTCCTCATCTACACCTCGGGTTACGTAATCGATCCCAACGTTTACGCGTCTCAGGCTGCCGCTAAGGAAGGCTGGTTTGTAGAATTCGATGAGGAAGGGAAGTTTTTCCCTGAGATGTCTATAGCAAGGATTACCGCACGCGACCTTCGAGAGGCTTACGCGGCGCTCGATAAGATAAAGGCCTACGAATCCGCCCCACGTGAGGCTTGGAGTACACGGGTACTCTTGCTTGCCGACGATTACTACAAGGGCACGCCTTCGGAGATAGACTCAGGGATGAATCATATCCCTGCCAACGAAGGTATTGCCAAACTGCTTTCCCCGGAGTTCGATCCGGTCAAGGTTTATCTTTCCGATTACGCACTCGTCGGTGGAAAGAAGCCCGACGCCGAAAAGGCGCTGATTGATGCGTTGAATCAAGGGGCGTTGCTTTGGTTCTTCTTCGGACATGGTAACGGAAGCCAGCTGACCCATGAGAAGGTGTTCATGAATACCGACGTTCCAAAGGTACGCAACGGCAGCAAGCTTCCTTTCGCAATGTTCTGTTCGTGCGGGGTGGGTCGTTTCGAGGATACCCGTTGGGAGTGTGTTGCAGAGGAACTTTTACGTAGCGAAGCAGGAGGCGTGATCGCTGCCATTGCGGCTACCAAGGGAACCGGGGCCGGTTCTAACAAGCTACTCGCGGATAGCTTGGCTCGCGCGTTCCGCAACGTAAAAAATTTGAACGTTGGGGACCTCTTTTTCGCCATGGGCTATGCGCCCGATTCATTTGGCAATCCTAGTAAAGATCAACTCTATGTCCTGTTTGGGGATCCGGGCACCCCGTTGCTATTCCCGACAGCGCAGAGTTTTGAATCGGAGGTGGAGAGTTTCGCCACGGGAGATACCGCAGTGATTTCGTTTGAGCCACCGATGGCTTCGGGGAAGTGGTTTTCTTCAGCCTATGGGAGTTGGGTGAGAAAGACATCTTCTGGAATAACGGAGACTTACTACGCCAAGGGAGAGGTGCTTTACCGTGCCCGTGGTGAGCTTGATGGTGGAGAGCGAACCCTGCGGTTTCTTGTTCCAGCAGGAATAAGAGAGGGTGATTCCGCCTACTGGCACGTGGCTTGTGCTGACGGCGACTCAATCCATACCTACCTTCTCGACGGAATCAGCGTGGACAGTGTACCCTGGACAACCACCGACTACGAAGGACCTCAAGCTCGGCTTTTGGTCAACGGGCTTGAGGTCGCCGACAGAGACACGGTGCCGCCGTCTTTTACCCTGACGGTCGAGCTCGAAGATCCATCAGGGATAAACCTTACCGGCCTGGCCGGCTTGGGGGGCGACTCACTCAGCCTTGTGATCAATAACAAGGTTATCGATCTGGCCTCATACTTCGAGTACGAGGTGACTGGTGACTGGCTTGCAACGAGAGGGGCTGCAGACATTCCGGTTGACCTGACCAGCGAAGAGAATTCACTTACCCTCCACGCGGTTGATAACCTGCTTAATTCAAAAGACTACAATCTTACCCTCTACACCTCTTTTGTGCGTGAGCTTGAGATCGCGGACCCGCTGGTTTACCCCAACCCTGTTTCTGCCACAGCCGAGTTTACGTTTGAGTTGAGCGCCGCCTCAAGGGTAACCGTACAGATCTTCACGGTAAGCGGTCGGCTGGTGCGCCGGTTGCCTGGGTTTTCTTACCCGGCAGGGTTCGGTACCTACTTCTGGGACGGCCTTGATGCGGAGGGCAGGCCTCTGCCCAACGGGGTCTACATCTACCGTTTGAGTGCCGAAAGCGAAGACGCGTGGCTGCCTAACGCACGTACCGCGGTTACCGGAAAATTCATCGTCGTTCACTAACGCTGGTGGCAGAACTTCTTTGGTTGGAGCCTACCCGAGAGACTAACCTGCCTCCTACCAGTATCTTCTTTGCTTCAGGCAGATTCGTTCTTTCCACCTTTGTGCTTGGTGATCTCGATGTGGATATACGAAGTAAAGCCTATCGGAGGGTTGTTGAGGTTATCCTTAAGCGATCCCAAGAGCTCGCTGTGGGTGATGTCAGAGTGAAGCACTCCAGGTTGTCCAGCGAGATAGTAGGTTCAGTCTTTCCCCCCTATTCTTTTCCTAAACCCCCGAACGATCTTTTAGCAGCAACATCCTTTCCAGATATTATTGCGGAACAGGAATTACTCCATGGGAAGCTGGAGGAGGCCGACAAACTCAAGCTTATCTTCCAGGCGGTCTACGGCGGGGGGCATCTTTTATCCGATTATGAAGCGGCGTGGAAGTGCCTAGAGAACGAATGGGATTCCATAGAACCGGAAAGCGAGGCAGGAGAGAAGTGCGATACGGGTGGTTGTGTTACGGGTGGTTGTGTTACGGGTACGGGTGAGCCGCTTGCCGAGCGAATCTCGCCTGAAGGTGATCTTTACCGAATCAATCTAAGGCCTGCGAAGGAACTTGGTATCGATCTGCGCAGA
This sequence comes from Caldifarciminota bacterium, assembly GCA_023128825.1. Lineage (GTDB taxonomy): Bacteria > Hydrothermota > Tepidihabitantia > B3-TA06 > B3-TA06 > B3-TA06. Next base: position 22,439 of record JAGMDF010000059.1, read on the forward strand.
CTATTTGAAGCGGTGAAGCGCTCAGCAGAGGTCGTTACCGCGGATCGCGCAAGGCGTGAGGCTCGCATACTACCCCAGTCCCGGTCGGTTGGAATAGAGCCGGATATGGTCACTAACGGTCCGTTTCACCACTCGAAATCCTATAGAGAGAGGGTTCTGCCTGCCTACCGTCTGATTCATGCGGCCGAGATCGGGGGTCTTTTGATCAAATGATTGACAAGCGGGAGTTGTTTGCTATAGTGAGTAAGAAGGAGGATAGATGCTCGTTCGTCACTTTACCGAGGTAAAACAGGACAAGGTAGATACTGAGGGTGCGAAGGGTGTAAAGATCCGCTGGCTTATATCCAAGAATGAAGGGGCACCGACCTTCGCCATGCGTGAGTTTGAGGTTGAACCTGGCGGTTACACCCCTTACCATTCCCACGACTGGGAGCACGAGGTGTTTATCCTTGAAGGCGAGGGTGTAGCGGTTGGTGCCGACGGTGAAACCCCTATCAAACCTGGCATGGTGGTTTTCGTGCCCGGCGGCCAGATGCACAACTTCCGCAACACAGGTACCCAGACGTTACGTTTTCTATGTCTTGTTCCGCATAACCCGTAACACTCGTACCCCTTCGGGGCATTCTCATAACTATTCGGAGCTTATGCTCCGCGCACAAGGAGATAACACCCGTAACACACCAACACGTTACTTCAACGTGGTGGCAGGTTGTGAGTTTTAAGAACCTCGTAAGGATCAAACAAGGAGGAGATATTATGAATCAATCCCTCGAAGATTCCCTGATCGAGTTCTTCAGGCATACAAACGTTTCTTGTGCAATTTTAAAGGCCCTTTGCGAGTTCAAGGAGCCTGTTAAGTTCGATCAACTGGTGGATAGGGTAGGCTCAGTCATGACCGACCGCATCCCGGATTACGCGATTGAAGGAGCGGTTCGGGCGGCTTTAAAGCTTCTGAAAACCACGGGATGGGTTCACAAGTCCGACGACGGGTTCAGCCTGACCGATTTAGGGCGCGACCTGGCATCAAGAATCACGGAGTGTAAACCGAGAGGGTTTTAGCATTAGAAGTCTTGAGGTGTAACGTATCCTTAATCCGTAGGGGCCGACGTTGGCGTTTCGGACGCCCGCTTCGCCTCAGATCGGCCCACAATCTTATTATTGAATCGAGGACTTATCAACTCGGTCGGGTTCCCTTCTTGAGAATCTCCTTGTCTATCTTTAGCTTGAGTTCGGTGATCCGGTCGCGGTAGATGACCGCTTTTTCAAAATCAAGCTGGTCGGCGGCCTCTTTCATGAGTTGTTTGAGTTCGGCGATCATGGCAAGCCGCTCCTCCTCGTCGGCGGGTTCGCGGCCCAGGTCGGCCTCCTGTGTCTTCCTCGAGTCGGCGACCCCGGTGGTGGCCATCACCTGCTGGATGGATTTTTTTATGGTCTGCGGGCTTATCCCGTGTTCTTCATTGTATCGGATCTGTTTTTTTCGGCGCCGTTCCGATTCCTGGATGGCCGCCTTCATGGAGTTTGTTTTCCTGTCTGCGTAAAGGAGCACCAGACCTTCCACGTTTCGCGCTGCCCGGCCCGAGGTTTGAATCAGCGACCGGGTATCGCGCAGGAACCCCTCCTTATCCGCGTCCAGGATGGCAACCAGCGACACCTCAGGCAGATCCAGCCCCTCCCTCAATAAATTGATCCCCACCAGTACGTCGAACTCTCCCAGACGCAGCCCGCGCAAAAGCTGGACCCGTTCAAGTGCGTTTATCTCCGAGTGCATGTAGTGCACCTTAAGCCCCATCTCGGCAAGGTAGGTGGCGAGGTCTTCGGCCATCCGCTTGGTGAGGGTGGTGACCAGGGTACGCTCCCGCCGCTCAACGCGCACGCGTATCTCCTCTATGAGATCGTCAACCTGATTGGCGGTGGGACGGATTATCATCGGTGGATCAACCAGACCGGTAGGACGTACCACAAGATCGATTATCCTGTCCTTGGAGTTGATGAGTTCGTAGGCTCCAGGAGTTGCCGAGGTGTAGATGCGCTGACCGACAAGACCCTCGAACTCGGCGAACTTCAATGGCCGGTTGTCAAGCGCCGATGGCAGTCTGAACCCGTGATCCACCAGGTTCTGTTTGCGAAAGCGGTCGCCCTTGTACATGCCGTCCACCTGAGGCACGCCTACGTGGGATTCGTCCATGATGGTCAAAAAATCCTTGGGAAAGTAGTCGAGAAGACACCAGGGTCTGGATCCAGCCGCTCTGCCTGAAAGATGCCTGGAGTAATTCTCGATCCCCGGGCAGTAGCCCACCTCCCTCAGCATCTCGATGTCGTAGCGGGTTCTGGTTTTCAGTCTCTGCGCTTCAAGGAGCTTTCCCTGGTTCTCAAGCTCGGCCACGCGCTGGACCATCTCCTCGTGGATCGCCTTTAAGGCCTCTTGAAGCGTGATCTCGGAGACCATGAAGTGCCGGGCCGGAAAGATCATTACACTTTCCGGTTCGTCTATCACCTTGCCGGAGACCGAGTTGAATCTTTTGATTGAGGATACCTCATCGCCGAAGAACTCGATTCTTAAGGCTACATCCTCATGGGCCGGCCATATCTCAACCACGTCACCTTTCACTCTGAACGAGGAACGTTTAAGCTCGTAGTCGTTGCGAGAGTACTGCTCGCGAACAAGATTAGCCAGAAGGTTATCTCTGTCCAGCTCATCACCTACCTTTACCAGCTTCACCCTGTCGGCGAACTCGGAGGGTTCGCCTATGTTGTAGATGCATGATACCGAGGCTACGATTATTACGTCGCGGCGGGAGAGAAGTGACGCGGTCGCTCGGAGTCTCAACCTCTCGATCTCCTCATTGATGTCGGCTTCCTTCTCAATATACAAATCATACTCGGGCACGTAGGCCTCGGGCTGGTAGTAGTCG
>JAGMDF010000006.1 GCA_023128825.1 Caldifarciminota bacterium
GATAGTAGGCCACAAGTCCTGCACTCGTACCCGCCCATACCGTACCTAAGGGATCGAACTCGAGCGCGTAAACATGTTCATAGATATCTGACCAATTGATGTGCGTCAATTCCTGGAGATCAGGCGAAAGCACGCTCATCCTTTGGGAATTAAAGTGGGAAACCCATATCCGATCCAATGGATCTACCGCAACCCAGGCTATTATGTTAAGGCTCACACCCTCACCCCAGGAATACTCCTCCCACTCATTTGTCGAGGGGTCGTAACGAACAACGCCATTGGTAGCCCACCACGAACCAAACACAATCCGTCCCTTCGAGTCAACCGCACTTACCTTTGTGGAGTTATTAATGGGAATGCTATCGTTAGTATAAAGATTTTCCCAGCCCTCCTCCCCATCTTCAAAGTAACGCGTCACCCCGCGCGTGCCATGAGTCATCCAGAGATTGCCACGATCATCCAACAGAAGATGCCAAACAAAGTTGGAGTTGAGTCCAGAGCAATCGAAGCTTTGCGAGCCATCCCATCTCACTCTCCATTCTCCATCCCAAACTATGAGCCCATCACCCAAGTAGCCCCCTGCTTGACCAAGGCCAATCCATACACGTCCCCAGTCATCAACCTCTACCACCTGTATGCGGCGGGCCCAGGTAGATTTTACACCCGCAGGGGTATCTATCCAGAAACCCAAGGTCTCCAAAGAATCAACTGATTCGCGATAACGAAACAGCCGTTTATACACGCCCGTCCCTGAGGCGGACGTAACATAAATCGTATCGCCCGCATGCGCAAGTGAAGTAACCTTAGGCAAGGTATCCTGAAGTAGAAAAACGTCATGAAAAGCAGCGCTCAACTCCACATACCTTGATACCCCCTTGGATGTCAACACATCCAGAGAATCTCCCGGATCCAGGTCGCGTATATCCGTAGAGGGTAAACCATCGGTGATGCTAAAGGTCTCAACCGATCCAGTTGTCGGGACGTAACGCCTGAGACCTTCATCTGAGCCTATCCATAAATCCTCTTTGAACCAGCACATCCTGGATGCGGAGCGATTACCAAGCGGTGGGATAGGAATCCTGGTGTCATCATCAAAGGAAGCAGGCGTAGATTTCATCAAGATAAAGAACACCCCGCTGGGTGTACCAACGGCAAGTGTATCCCCGTTAAGAGCAAGCGAGAGGACTGAACCGCTAACCTGGGGATGAGGTACGGCCCGATCGGACTCAGGATCAATCAGGGCCAGTCCATCGTCAGTCCCAACCCACAACTCGCCTGAGCTGACCAACGCCAGGCTGCGGCAAACGTTGTGCGAAAGCCCGTCGGTGTTGGTAAAACCGCGGGTAAACGCGGAGTCTGCAAGCGAGAAGAACCGCACCCCGCCGTTCGTCGCGCACCACGCACCGTCCTCAACAGGCGCAATATCGTAGATAAGGTTGGCGTTGAGCAAACTCCTCCACTCAACCTGATCCAAATTTATGCCCCAGATAAGGCCAAGCAGTAAAGCTAGCATCGTCTACCCCCTTGTTAGCCTAAAGACTTTCGTAAACATTCTAAAACCCTCATAAAGACTAAAAAATCTCACCCTAAGATTACTCCTGAAGCTTTTCCAGTGCGGTTTGGGCACGCATCCCGAAGGGATCGTTCTCCCCGCGCTCGGCAACAATCGCGTTAAAGATCACTCGTGCGTCATCGTAACGCTCAAGCTGAATGTACCCTTCACCAGCCTGGAACCAGCTCTCAAGCCCCCACTGATCCTGGGGAAACTCCTCATGGCACTGCAGGAACAAGGCAACCGCCCTCTCAAGACGCTCAGGATCAGCAAACGCCGCGTAAGAACGCGCGGTCCAGTAGAGAAGCCGAGGGCGTTCTTCGGTCACAAGCGGGGCTGCACGCTCAAAGTAGGTGATCGCCTGAGAGAACTTGGAGGCATAGTAGGCTGTAACCCCAAGCTCCATGTACCACTTCCCGCGTTCTTCAGAGGATGTGGACTCTTCAGCCAGAATCTCAAAGTACTCTAAAGCCTTATCCCACTCCTCCTGCCTGCGTGCTATCTTGGCCAGGTTTTCAAGCGCCAACGGACGTAAGTCAGGTGCCGTGAGCGTATGTCTGTAATAGGAGGCGGCGCTGTCAAACTCCTGCTGCATGTAAAACAACGAGCCTAACTTGAAATAAACCGTGGGCAAGAGCTCACTTCTTGAGAAATCGGAGATAAACCCCTTCAGGATATCCATAGCATCCTCTTGTCTACCCTGTCTGGCAGCGGCAACCCCACTGTAGTATACGAAGTTCTCGTTCTGCCAGAGCGCACGCACATTAGAAAGTGCGGCAAGCACACTGTCCGCATCCTGGATACGACCCGAATTCAAAAGATACGCAACCTTTTCCAAAAGAAGCGGCGATTGATCGGTTGCGCTCATAATATCAAGCCGCAGCCACAGCGAATCGCCCTCCCTGATTTCTCCAGAACGATATAAAGCGGTAACAAGTTTGGCAAGAATCAAGGTATCGTCAGGATTTCTTGTATGAAGCCTGCGCAACGAAACCACCGCACTTGAGTCCTCCCCTCCAGCAATTTTGTACTGGGCTAGGAGGAACTCCGCCTTTGCCATAAGATCCTCGTTCTTGCCTTCTCTCGTAAGCCGCTCCAAAAGATGCCTGCCCAGACGGGGGTGATCAATCAATCCCGCGCCGATGCCTGCCCAGTAGAAGTAGGAATCCTTACGCATTGCAGGACGTTTGTGAAGCAATAACTTAAGGTCTTCCTGTTTTGCCATCTTGCGTTCGACCTTTGCCGCCTGTTTGAAGAAATCGATCTCCTGGCTGTACTCGGCATCCTGGAGTGCAGCCTGAAAGTTATCGAACTCGTTGTACTGCCTCAATGCAAAGATAAGGTCAATCGAACGCTGCCAGAGATCCGCAGGCAAGGTTGAGAGCTCTTCTGCTATCTTTCGATAAATTCTTAACGCTTCAAGGTTGCGACCACGAGCTTCCTCCAACATGGCGAGCTCACGTGCTACAAGGAAGTAAAGGGTATCGTGCGGAGCCACCGAGAGGATCAAGGAAAGTTTTGCCGCGGCATCGGTCGTATCAGCCTCGGCAAGCGAGAGCCTGGCAAGCTCGTAGAGTACAGGATAGTTGTAAGGGCTTTGCGGACGTGTAAGGTAAAGCGTCTCCCAACCGCTCTGCGCAGCTGTGGTATCTCCACGCGCAAGCTGAACATATCCAAGAAGAAAGGTTATCTCCTCCGCGTAGCGGCCTTCAGGATAGTGGTCAAGGTAATCAAGCGCCCTGTCTACCTTTTTCAAGGGATCGCGTATCTCGGTAACAAAAAGATGGTATAAAGCATCCTCGACCAGGCGATCGGCAGGGAACTGCCAGTAAAGGTTCTCGTAGCGCTCTCGCGCCTTGTCAAGGTATTTTACCTTGCCGTCACGCAGATACAGCCTTTCGTAAGATAATGCGGAGTAGTAGAAAGCCTGAGGCGTTGAGACCGTGTCGAGGAACGCAATCGCACCCTCGTAGTCCTTGGCATCCTCAAAGAGAATCTTCCCCTTCTCCGACGAGCTTGTCGCCGAGATGAGTTTTTGGAGCGCAGCCTCTGCGTCCTTGATCTCGAAGTATCTGAGGAGTTCAGCTTCGCGTGCGGCCTCTGAGCGTTCAAGCGCGAATGGAGCATGGGCCAGGTAATCCTCGTAAGCCTGGAACGCTTCTGTATACCTATCCTGAGAGCTTAGTAATCTTGCCCTTCTCAGGATCTCCTCTGGACGTAGGAAAGGAGAGGAGATAAGCAG
>JAGMDF010000060.1 GCA_023128825.1 Caldifarciminota bacterium
TGGTCAAAAGCTGGTCAAAAGGTGGACAAATTGGGGGAATTTTGGGTGTTTTTGAGGTTAAAGACCCCTACAATAGGGATTGGCATATTAATGACTTGACATTCCCCCCAGGTGGGTTATTCTTATGAGATGCTTGAGGTAAATAAAAGGGCTGCGGTGAAATTTGGGATTGATACTGACCTTATAGAAGCACGGGTTGATACCCAGAAGAACATTGAAGTTTTAGGAGATGACCTTACCTTCCTCGGGGTGAGGGAATTTGAAAGAACCAAACACGTTCATCGCCTGCACCCTTATCTCGGCAAATTCATTCCCCAGCTAGTCGAAGTGTTTTTGAAGAAATTCTTCAAAGAAGGCGATACCATCCTTGACCCATTCTCAGGTTCAGGAACAACCTTGATAGAAGCAAACGTGTTGGGGATGAATTCAATCGGAATAGAACTTTCCCCTTTTAATGCATTGATTCAGAAAGTTAAGACTCAGAGGTATGACATTCCAGAGGTGGAGAGAGAGATTAAAGATGCGCTTGGGAGAGTGAAAGCATTCAGCAGGCAACTAACTGGCCGAAGCAAGAGATTCTTTGATGCCTCCTTCGAAAAGTTTGAAACCGATAGCGAGTATCTAAAGACGTGGTTTGCGGATAGAACTATTCAGGAGATACTGTTTTATCAGAGCATCATAAAGGATTATAGATATGCGGACGTGCTCAAGATTATTCTATCTCGATCGGCTCGTTCTGCCAGACTGATACCTCATTATGACTTGGCTCGTCCTAAGAAACCGGTTCGGGAGCCGTATTGGTGTATTAAACACAAACGAATCTGTAAACCAATAGAAGAGGTCTTGAAGTTCTTGAATAGGTATAGTTATGATACGATTCACAGATTGAAGGAGTTCGATCGCATACGGACGGATGCCTCCATTCAGGTTTTTCAAGGTGACTCAAGAAAGATCGAATTACCTGATGATTTTCAGATTGACGGAATCTTTACCTCGCCGCCTTACGTAGGGATTATTGACTATCATGAACAGCATAGATACGCCTATGAGTTATTTGATTTTACAAGGCTTGATGATTTAGAAATAGGACCTGCACGAAAACGACAGAACGGCAACGCAAAACGGGAATACGTCGAAGGGATCGTTGCCGTTTTCAAAACCGTATCCAAGTATTTGAAACCTAATGCACAGATTTTTATTGTGGCAAATGACAAGTTCGGCTTATATCCGGACATCGCGGATAAATGTGGATTTAAGTTACTTGACGTTTTCAACCGCCCTGTTTTGATGAGAACTGAAAGAGATTCAAACAAGTATTTCGAGTCGATATTTCACTTCAAGAAGGAAGGTTAATGATGGCATTAGCAATCGCTACAGCAAATCAAATATCCGAAGTCCTAAAGAAGGCAATACGTGATAAGATTAAGAACTATGCGCCGGAAACAAAACATATGCCCTTTCAATATCGGCTAATCGGCCAAAAGCGTTACGAGATGTTCTCCTTTGTCCATTCATTAAATACCACATTTGGAATGTCTATTTGGGAGCAGGTCGCAGTAATTCTTGCGCAATCAACAGGTTATCATGCTGAAAGGCAGTACGAATTGCTTGGCGAGATTGACGACTCGACTGAATCACTAATAACTCAATATCACTCTGAGTTAAAGAATAGAAAAAAGGATAACCTGATCCCTATTAACAAAAGCAGTGAAATCGAGCAGATAAGACAGAGTGTAAAACCAGGAAAACCCTTAAAAGACGATGATTCGATAATAGACTTATATGTCTTAATAGGTGGAGTAAACAACTATTTTGACATCACAGCAGCAAAGCCTAACAAGAAAGAATTTGCTGCCATGAAGTTGAAGCTTTTACGGTGGACAGGTTTGAAGCTTAGTCAAGAACAAAATGCCCAAGTTTTTAGTCGTTTAGCCATTCCTTACAATCCTTATCACCCTAAGAAGTATAACAGATGGACATTGAGAGGCTTGTATGACCTAGGTGGGGGCGAAGTACTTGTGGGTGAAGAGTTCTGGAATTACGTTGGAGGGGCAAATATCTACGAAGATTTGCTGGACGTTTTTCAAGAAACAGGCGAAGAGCTAAGACCGGAACTAGATAAGAAATTTGCGGAGTTCAAATAGGCACCATTCAAACGATAATCGGGCCGACCTAATACCCTATGGGGCACTCAGTACCCCAAGGGGCACGCTGAGGTCGGCCCCTACGTTTCTACAGGAGGAAGGGAAGCAATAGTCACCCTTGACAATGAATGCGGGCGGGGTAAGCTTTCAGCAATAAAATTTGAATCGAAAACCGGCCCCAGGAGGAGTATGTGGTTTTAGCGTGCTTACTTTCAGTAATCTTCACCCAGCCCGTGACTGCAATGCAGGCCGAAGCGATCCAGCCTGTAGCGCTTCAACCGGTGGCGAACCTTGAGGCGCAAGACACACCCAACGATCCTGGAGGGAGCATTGATCTTTCATGGGAACTCTCCCCTGACTCGGCGCGCGTAAGAAGATACGAGGTCTACCGGGCCGAGTCAACCGATGGGCCGTTCGAAAAGATAGTCGAGTTCCTTATCCCCACCACATCGTATACCGACGCCGACACCCTGGTCCGCAACAAAAAAGACTACTACTACCGTGTGGACGTTGTAGGCAAACTTGGCACCCGTGCTTCATCTAAGATAGCCGGCCCGGCTATAGCAAAGCCGCAGTGGTTCAACAGAAACCGTCTTGCGGTGCTGGTTTTTGCGCTTATTTACGGCGGACTGGTAATACTCTACATCGAGTTCGCCAAGCGGGACCGCGGCATGTTCGTGCGGCGCATAGCTGGCCTTGACGCGATAGACGAGGCGGTGGGGCGCTCAACCGAGATGGGCAAACCGATCCTTTTCAGCTTCGGGATAGGGTATCTCACCGACGTTGCCACCCTTGCCGCTTTGTCCATCCTGCGCCGGGTAGCCAGGCGCGCGGCACAATATGAGACGAGGATACTGGTTCCGAACTACGACCCGATCGTGATGACCGCGGCCCAGGAGACTGTAAAGCAGGCCTTTTTAGAGGCAGGGCGCCCCGATCTCTACCGGGAATCGGACATCACATTTCTTACGGCGGATCAGTTCGGTTACGCGGCAGGTGTTGACGGCATCATGCTTCGCGAGAAGCCCGGGACCGTGTTTCTTCAGGGCGTGTTCTACGCCGAGGCTCTTATATTGGCCGAGACCGCGCACTCGGTTGGAGCCATCCAGATCGCCGGAACAAACATGGCCACCCAGCTTCCATTCTTTATTGCCGCCTGCGACTACACCCTGATAGGCGAGGAACTCTTCGCCGCTTCGGCGTATCTTGACCGTGACCCGCAGCTGCTCGGCTCCCTGAAGAGCGAGGACATGGCAAAGATCATCACCGTGGCGATCATTGCAGTGGTCTCGATCGTCGGGACCGTCGGTGCTATACTGGCTTCCGTTTCCGGCAAAAACGAAATCCTTCTTTCTTTAGGCGAGTTCGTCAACGATCTGTTTGAGACCCTTAAAGGTTTCCTCACCACATCCTAGGAGAGCGCATGAAACGAACACTTCCTCTTATCATAACCTTTCTTGCGGGCGTATTCGTGGTTGTGACTTTTTTTATCCCGCGCGAGCCGTTCGGCAGCCTTGAGCAGCGCATGCTCGTTTGGGCCTCGATCCTGGGAGGATTCACCCTTCTTCTTGGGATAGACAGCCTTATAAAACACCACGGCCGAAAGGTAGCGCGCATGGAGAAGGACTGGTTTTACAGCCTTGTTACCCTTGTGGGGCTTTTCGGAACCCTTGCCGCAGGCATCGTGACCTGGGCCAAATACGGCACCCCACTCGAGCTTGCCTCGCTGAACGAAATAGGGGGCTTCTTCTGGGTCTACAAGTGGGTAATGGTTCCGCTTCAGGGGACGATGTTTGCGCTTCTTGCCTTCTTTATCGCCTCTGCCGCCTACCGTGCGTTCCGCGCCCGCACATTCGACGCTACACTTCTTTTAGTGGCCGCAATCCTTGTGATGATCGGGCGCTTGAGCATGGGCGTGATTCCTGCAACCCTGGTACTGGCGATTTTTCTGGTTGCAGCCGGCATCCACAGGCTGCTCATAAGGAAGCCGGTGTTCGGAGCCGTTCTTGCTGCCCTCGGAGTGGGCCTGGGCGCGTTGGTTCTTGCATTCCCACAGGATGCGGTTCGGCTCGCGCCCCAGGTTCAGGAATGGCTCATGTCGGTGCCCCAGACCGCGGCCCGCAGAGGCATACTCATAGGCGTTACCCTGGGTACAATCGCCATGTCAATCCGCATCATACTTGGCATCGAACGAACCTACATCTCGTCAACCTAGGAGGAGAAGTGAAATTCATTAAATGGCTAACCAATATAGATCGCCGGATCATCTTCCTCCTTATGATCGGAGCGGTGCTTGTGCCCATGCTTTTTACCATACCTATCCCCTTCGAGGTCGGCGAACCGGTTCAAAACGCCTTTAATGCCATTGATTCGCTTAAGCCCGGATCGGTTATCATGCTCTCGGTGGACTACGACGCAACAAGCTATCCGGAGTGCCAGCCGATGATAGTGGCGATAACGGATCACGCGTTCCGCAAAGACCTGCGGATAATCCTCCTGGGCCACATCCCTACCGGCCTGCCTCTGGGCCAGGAGGCCCTGGAACGCGCCGCTACGGAGTACAATCAAAGCCATAAAGCAGAGTATCGACAGGCGGTGAAACACGCCGGTGAGGAACTCAAGAGGCATACCGCCGGATACCAGGAGTCGTTAAAAAGCGCTGCAGCCGAGTTCGATCAAGAGTATACCACCCGGCATCAGGAAACACTGGACAGCCTCGTCCTCCATTACCTCGAGGAGGTGGACAGTGCCGCCATTAAGTTCCAGAAACATACCTTTGAGTACTGGGAAGCGGTGAAGTATGCGGGCGAGGGGTTCAACAGGCATACAGCAGAGTACCAGAAGAGATTGGAAGGCGGCGTCCGTGAGAAGGATTCAGGGTACGTGCGGATTCTGGAACGCGCCGCCGCAGAGTACGATAAGCACGTCACCGAATACCAGGATGACCTGGGGCACGCCGCCGATCAATATCTTAAACGGTATGGGATTGACTTTGTCAACCTCGGCTACCGTCCGGGCGTAGTGGCGATTATAGTAGGAATGGGACGTGAGATACGAGACTTCTACCGCAAGGACTACCAGAACATCAATGTTGACTCTCTCCATATGATGGCCGACGTGCATAACTACGATGACATTGCTACACTCGTGAGTTTTGCGCACGGGACTGCGGTTGAAAGCTGGATCGCCTATGCCGGGGCTCGGTTCGGCCAGCAGATAATAGGCGGGGTGACAGGTGTTGTGGCACCGGATCTTTATCCCTACCTGCAGTCGGGTCAGCTTGCAGGTCTTTTGGGCGGTCTTAAAGGCGCGAGCGAGTATGAATCACTGATAAAGAAGAAAGGCCTGGCCAGCCGGGGTATGCCTGCACAGTCAACGGCCCACATACTGGTTATCCTTCTTATAGTGATAGGAAGCATGGCCGAGTTTGCTCTGGACATCTCCAAAAGGAAGGGAACGTGAACCTCCCCACTCTTCTCGGCATCTGGATAGCGGCCACGTTGACCGTAGCCATCTTCTCCTTCCTGTACCGGGACAATCCCTTATACAAGTTTGCCGAGCATCTTTACGTGGGTGTCTCGGCCGCGTACTGGGTGATCTTTGCGGCAAAGTTTACCATGCAGGACATGCTCGTGGACGAGTTTGCACGCAACTGGTCGAGCTACGTAAATCAGGGTTCCATGAGCGGGTTCTGGGAGGCGTGGATACTCGTCATCCCGACCGCCCTGGGATTCCTCATGCTTACCCGCTGGTTCGGCCCCAAGGTAGGCTGGCTATCCCGCTGGCCTATTGCGTTCACCATAGGACTCGGCGCAGGCCTGGGTATAACCGGAAGCATCCAGGGTATACTTCTGCCCCAGGTTCAGGCCACCATCCTTCCGCTCTGGACCCCTAATCTATGGGTGATCGTGGCCAACATCTTGTTGTTCGTAGGCGTAATCTCCTCCATCATCTACTTCTACTTCTCTCGCCCTCACAAAGGTCTCCTCGGCGGGGTGTCAAGAGTGGGAATCACCTTCATCATGGTCTCGTTCGGTGCCGCGTTCGGCTACACGGTGATGTCTCGTGTATCGCTTTTGATAGGCAGGCTCTACTTCCTTGTATACGACTGGATCGTCGGCACGGTGGATTTCTTTAAAACACTCTTATGAGCGCCCGTATCCTCTGTCTGTACTCCGGCGGTCTTGACAGCCTTTTGGCCGCGCGGCTGCTCAAGGATGCTGGAGCCGAGGTGCAGGCCGTTCACTTCATAACCCACTTCACCGGAAGCATGGAAAAGCTATCTGGAGAGAGATACATGGAGGAGTGGGGCATTAATCTGCGTCGGATAAGGATAACCTTCGAGGAGTTCAGACCCTTGCTTGAGAAACCCCCTCACGGATTCGGGCGCGCGCTCAATCCCTGCATAGACTGCAAGATACTTTTCCTCCGAAAGGCCAGAGAGATAGCGGATCAAGAAGGCTTCGACGCCGTGGCCACAGGCGAGGTGCTGGGTGAGCGACCGATGAGCCAGAACCGGCGGTCACTTGACGTGATAGAACGCGAGTCCGGATTAGAGGCCAGACTTCTGAGACCGCTTTCCGCTAAACTGCTTCCTCAAACCGGGGTTGAGAAATCGGGAATGATTGACCGTGAAAAACTACTTGACATCCAGGGCCGGGGCAGAAAACCTCAGCTCGAGCTGGCCGAGCGCTGGGGCATAACCGAGTTCGCTACGCCTGCCGGAGGCTGTCTTCTTACCGAACCGCAGTACGCAAACAAGTTGAGAGACTTACTTAATCATCTTAAAGAGGCAACCGATGAAACGGTCGCTCTATTGAAGACAGGCAGACACTTCCGCTATCCAGAGGGCCCCAAATTGATAGTGGGACGGGATAAGGAAGAAAACGAGAAACTCCTGCAGCACGGCGGCGAAGGACGCATCTTTTTAGAGGTACGCGGGGTTGGCAGCCCAATAGGATTACTCTTCGCCCATAATCCCTCAGAGGAGATACTCACCTGGGCAGCAAAGATAGTTGCCAGATACTCGGACGCCCGAGGAGAGCCGCAGGTTACCGTCACCCGGTGGGATATAAAGAGAGCCGAGCAAACCCTGTTCGCACCTCCTGCAAAGGATTCCGAGCTGGAAGTCTGGCGGCTTTGAAGAAATCATGGGAATACCCTATGAAGTATAGAATACTTCAAGGGGCAGGCTCTGCCCCGGAGGGGTACTGGTGTTACGGGGGGTGTTATATCCTTAGATGTTCTGGAGCGTCAGCTCCAAGTAATAATGAGAATGCCCCGGAGGGGTACGGGTACGGGGGGTGTTATATCCTTAGATGTTCTGGAGCGTCAGCTCCAAGTAATAATGAGAATGCCCCGGAGGGGTGCGGGTGTTACGGGCGGGTGTTACGGGTTGACAAAACAGCACGTCGGTGGAGAATAGGGCTGCCATGATGCAGGAAAGCTCTTTGCGTAAGGATCTTCCGCCCAGGTTTACGGTCGGTCAGCGTTCGGCTGTGAATCCTGGAAGGCTGTTGGCGTTGGGCTACGTAGCAATGATAGCGGTGGGCACCGGGCTGCTCTCGCTTCCCTTTGCTTCGCACGGCTGCTCGGTGATCGATGCGCTCTTCACCGCCTCATCGGCCACCTGTGTAACCGGACTCATAGTAAAGGTCACCCCGCACGACTTCACACTTTTCGGGCAGATCGTGATTCTTGTTTTGATCCAGATCGGCGGTCTGGGCTACATGACGCTCTCCTCGGCGTTCTTCTTCCTTCTAGGCCGCCGGGTATCCTTGAGGCAGCGCATGCTCATGAAGGAATCAATCAACTTCCTCAACTACCGCAACCTGAGCCGCTTCGCGTTCACCATCTTCAAGGTAACCGTCATAGTGGAGAGCATCGGTGCGGTGGTGCTGGTTGGATGGTTCCGCTTCATGCACGGGATGGGTTGGGGCAAATCCCTCTACCACGGTGTATTCCATGCGGTCTCGGCGTTCTGCAACGCGGGCTTTTCGACGTTTCCTGACAACCTGGCCCGGTTCTCCGCCGATCCGGTGGTCGGACTGCTCATCCCCGCTCTGTTCATAACTGGCGGTGTCGGATTCATCGTTATAAGCGACGTGGTCAGGCGCATCAGGCGCGAGACCCTTCGACTGGCCACCCACACCCGTCTGGTTCTTACGGTCACCGCGGCCCTTATCATAGCCGGCACCCTTTTCGTGCTCATAGCCGAGTGGAACGGGGCGCTGTCCGCTTACCCTCCTCATGTAAAGCTGCTCAACGCCTTCTTTACCGCGGTCACCCCGCGAACCGCTGGGTTCAATCTTGTGAGCATCGGGGGACTGCGTACCTACACCCTGCTTGTATTGATGTTATTCATGTTTATCGGCGCTTCGCCCGGGGGCACCGGTGGAGGCATAAAGACCACGTCCTTCGCGCTTACGTTTGCAGAGATAGGCCGGGTGCTGCGTCGCCGCAGAGAGCTGGTGATGCTGCGCAGAACCATCAAGCCCGACCAGATTCACCGCGCGACATCACTCGTCATCCTGGCAGGATTCGTGGTCTTGACTTCTACTCTTCTACTCGTAATATTCAAGCGTGGAGATGATGCGATGCGTTGTGCGTTCGAGGCGTTCTCGGCGTTCGGAACGGTTGGAATCTCAACCGGCTCAGTCCTGTCCCCGTACCTTTCGTTTGCCGCCGATCTCGGGGTATTGGGTAAGCTGGTTTTGATCCTGACCATGTTCTCAGGCAGGGTAGGAACCCTTACCATAGGTTCCGCGCTCATACAAGGCACCAAAGCATCACGCATACGTCCTGCTCAAACCAACATAGTGGTGGGTTAAATGCCTAAGATATTTGCAGTTATCGGTCTCGGCACCTTCGGTTCGGCGGTGGCCTTAGAGCTTGCAAGACGCGGCTATGAGGTCTTTGCATGCGATCGGGACCCGGACAAGATAGAAGAACTCGGCTCCGAGCTTGCCAACGCCGTAGAACTGGACGCCACCGATGAGAAATCCCTGCAAGATGCAGGGCTTGACGAGGTTGATACCGCGCTCGTAAGCTTCGGCGACTCAATCGCGGACAGCCTTTTGGTGACCATGCTGCTTAAGGGACTCGGGGTAAAAGAGGTGGTGGTCAAGGTCGCCGATGAGCGCCATGCCAGGCTCGTAAAACGCATAGGTGCCGATCGCGTTATCTTCCCGGAAAGGGACATGGCGATACGTCTGGTGGAGAACATCCTTTCCCCGGACATCTTCGATTTCATCGAACTCTCGGAAGAGTACAGCCTGGTGGAAATCGCAGCCCGAAAGAAAATGTTAGGCCGTAAGCTCGCAGACCTGCACCTGAGAAAACGCTTCGGGGTAAACGTCATAGCGATCCGCAGTAAGGTCCCCGTCGTCAACAAGAAGGGCGTGCCGGACATCGAAGAAAAGATAAACATCGCTCCAGGCGCAGAAGACGAGATACGAGAGGGCGATACGCTTGTGATCCTGGGACGCGATCAAGACATCGAACGGGTTAAAAAGCTCTAGGAAAACTAATGAATGACAACCCCAGGCAGGAACGCTTTAAGGAACTTCTGGAGAAAGCGGAGTTCTACATCCTGAATCAGAAGTACTCCGAGGCGGTAAAGATCCTCAAGCAAGCAATAGCCACCGATGATGAAAGCCCGCACGCGCACTACCTTTACGCCCTTGCCCTGGAAGGCTCCAACGAACAGGAAAAAGCCAAGCAGCACTTCCGCCGGGTCCTGGAACTCGATCCAGAGCATGCCGAGGCAAAAACACACCTCGACCGCCTGATAGGCGAGTAGGTTGGCCCTGCTAAACGCAGGGAGCAGATAAAAAACTGAATGGGTATGGATTTCAGATTCAAAAGTTTCCGTGATCCTTATGCAACACCGAATCGGAGGCAGCGATGAGAATCCGGAGACCTGCGTGGGGGAACCAGTTCTATCCGACTGACCCTGACAAGGCACGAGGTATGTGGGAGGGGTTCTTTGAAAGATGCGAGAAACCCCGGATAGCCGAACCGATCCGCGCAATCCAGATCCCGCATGCAGGCTGGACATATTCCGGCCAGGCGGCAGCCGAAGCGTATAAGCAGCTGGAAGATCGTAACCTAAACACCGTCGTTATGATAGGCCCTCAGCACCACGTACCCGTACGCCACATGCAGGTATTCCCGGAAGGGATATGGGAATCGCCCATTGGGAATCTTAAGGTAGACGACGAGCTTGCCGCCCGGTTCCTTGAGTTCAACGATGCGTTCGAGGCCGACATCCCTGCCCACGCAGCCGAGCACTCGCTTGAGGTTCAGATCCCGCCCCTTGTCATGGTGCTGCCTGACGTGAAGATAGTGCCGATCCTTACGGCACCATACCAACCGAAACATCCGCGTATCCTGTCCGAAGCGTTAGCTGAGATTGTTGGAACCCGCCTCGACGTGCTGGTGCTTATTTCGACCGACCTCTACCACGGGGAGTCATATGAAGCGTGCAGAACTACTGATAGTCGAACTATAGAGCTGGTGCAAGCGATGGATGCGAAGGGATTGGAATCTGCTTTGTCAAATGGCAGTGCCGCCGCATGCGGCGGGGACGGGCTTGCCGCGCTGCTCTACGCGGCCCAAAAGCTTGGGATCAAGAGAGCCCACCTCCTGGCCGCCTGCAACTCCAACGACGTGACCGGCCAGCGCGGAGGCTACGTGGTCGGCTACTCGGCCTTCGCATTCGTATGAGACCGGATACGGTGCGGTTCCACTCTATGTTCTCCCCCTTGATGCGGGACGAAGTGCCAGCGTCTGGTAGAAAAAGAGGGGGTGAAACAGTAATGCGATGTAAGTTTCCCTCTGATGAGGTCTAACGATGGAATTGGAAGATGAACTTACTACCGAGGAGCGTGCCGAGCTTCTGAGAATCGCCCGGAAGGCCATCAAGGAGAGGCTTGAGGGGAGGGCCTGGAATCCTGAGAAGTCTTCGACCGAGCGGTTGGCCCGGGTGCAGGGCGCGTTCGTTACCCTGCACGAGGAAGGCCAGCTGCACGGATGCATAGGCTACATTGTGGGGATAAAGCCCCTGTATCTAACGATTGCAGAGATGGCGCGCGCCGCGGCGTTTTCAGACCCCAGGTTCATGCCCTTGGGGCCGCAGGAGTTTGATAAAATAGACATCGAGATCACCGTCCTCTCGCCATTGCAGAAGATAGATAATCCAGAGATTGTGGAGGTCGGCAGGCACGGGTTGGTTGTTCGGCGCGGTCAGTATCAAGGGGTTTTGCTCCCCCAGGTCCCGGTAGAGGAGGGCTGGGACCGCGAGACCTTCCTTTCACACACCTGCATGAAGGCGGGTCTGCATAAGGACTGCTGGAAGGAGGAGGAAACCGAGCTTTTCTGCTTTTCAGGCGAGGTGTTCGGGGAAAAGTCTCACCCCACTCATCCGCTCCGCGGCTGAGCGGGGACCCCGACTTCCAATCTGGTAACAGCAACTCCCAATCCATTTTGCTAGTGGTTCACGCATCGAGTTCAGCGAATCGGTAACGGAGAAGATTCCGGAAATCGAAGAAGAACTCCGCGCCGCCGGGTTGATTCAGTAGTTGTCACCCTTACCCTTCTCCCGGAGAAAGAAGGGAACTATATCTCCCCTCTCCCTTTGGGAGAGGGGCTGGGGGTGAGGGTCTGTGATCCTTTTTGCCTCCGGCAAAAAGGGAGCGTATTCATAGCCCGTATTTTTGTTTTCTGATCTCGAACGCCTGGCGGCCGCCCTCGAGTATCTTCTCAACCGTCTGTTTGATCTCGGGTGAATCCAGGTAGCCGTAGCGGCCTTCACTGAGGTAGCCGTGCTCCACGTCCGCCTCAAGCGCCATGATCTGCGCCGCGTCGCCCAAAACCGGGATGTTCGCGTTGTGGGTAGCAACCAGGAACTGCCGCTTGTCCATCTGGTCGCGTAACCGCTCGGCGATCTCCTCCACGATGAATGCGTTGTCCAGATCCTCTTCAGGCTGGTCAACTATCAGGGGATATGGGGATTCCAAAAGCAGGATTCCGAGGATGGCGGTGCACCGCTGGCCGTCGGAGAGGTGCGAAACGTCGCGGTAGTTCGGGTCCTTGTCGGTGCCGAGATTGAGCTTTATCAGGACTTCGGGCGGGATTGCAACCATCTCCATGCGGCAGAGGGTTTCCTCGTCAAAGGATGGAACCAGCTCTTCGGGCGAGAGTCCAAGGAGTTCGGCCACGCCGTTGCGGTCGCCTGCACGTGAGCGTCTGGCAAGCTCTGCAAAGCTGAACTGTTCCTCGGAGACAATGCGAATGGCGTCCTCTTTGTTTAAGCGAGGCATGAAATGCCGCAGCTCTGCGGCCACGCGCTTGGGATCGCCCCTGGCCAAAAGCTCGAC
The DNA here is from genome assembly GCA_023128825.1 of Caldifarciminota bacterium. GTDB lineage: Bacteria > Hydrothermota > Tepidihabitantia > B3-TA06 > B3-TA06 > B3-TA06. Next base: position 12,524 of record JAGMDF010000060.1, read on the forward strand.
GTGTATCTTCCCGCTTAGCTCGGCGTTCCATCCGTCCGCTTGCCTTTTGAGCATCTCGAACCGCGAGGCGCGCAGCTCCTGTACCTGACCAAGCAAAGCCCTGCGTTCGTCGCGCCGCATGGAAAGCCTCGATGCCACCGTGTCGCGCTCGGCCTTGCGCTCGCGAAGACGCATAACCTCCTTCTCAAGGGTAATGTATCCGTTTACGTCCACGCCCGGGAAACGCTCCTGCAAGCTCCTTAAGCTCTCCTGAAAACGCTCCTCGCCCTCGTTATAGAGCTTCTGCCACTGCTCGTGGAAACCGCGGTGCTTCTCTTCGGTTCCCTGCAGGCCCTCCACCAGGCCCTGGACGCTGCGCTCGAACTCCCCGACGAACTCGACTAATGAGCTCGTGTATTCGTCGAGAAGCTGAGGATTAAGCGGCGCCTTCTCTTCCTCCTGCAATGATTTGAGCCTTGCCGAGGTTTCGCTGATGAGTCCGGCAAGCATCTTCTTGATATCTGCAAGCACCGCCTCGCCGCGTTCAAAAACATGGGCTTCCTGCTCTAGTTTTCGTTTTTCATCGATCTTCGATGGCATGTCCATCTCCAGAAACCGCGAGAGCTTCTCCTCCGCCGCAGATAACTTGGCGAGCTCCGCGTCGCGCCTGGAGAGCTCCTCGGCCAGGGTCGCTATCTCCTGGTTCTGCTCCTCAAGCTTATCAATCAGAAACCTCTCCTGCGCCTCAAGTGCAACAAGGTCCTTCTCGCACAGACGCTCAAGCAGGTTAACCTGAAAGTCCTGCTGTTTGGATATCTCGTATATCTCCTTGTTGCCGAAGATCTCGGCACGAAACACATCCTTGGGATTGACCTTGAGCTTTTCGCCCGTGTCCGCATCGCGTACCACCGGCTCGAAGGGATAGATGCGTTCTATGAGGTAGCGCTTGGGTCTTGGTTCGTGGGATTCAACCAGAAGCGAGATCTTGGAGCCGGGCAGGAACACGTCGCGCATGATCTGCTCGTGGTTCTCGCGGTTGCGGTCTGTTTTGGGTGATTCATCAAGGGCGTAGCGCAGGGTCTCGATGACGGTGGTCTTGCCCGTGCCTCGTCCTCCGATCATGGCGTTGAAGCTGGGGCTGAAGTGAATCGCCAGGCCGTCCAGGAAGCCTCCTTCCCAGCGAGCTCCCAGAAGACGCGAGTAGGAACGCTTCTCGATCTCGTGAGGGAAACGCACCTTGGACCTGGAGTCGAGAAGCGCTATCCGCAGGCCCTCCAGGTTGTGCGCGCCCAGTTTGATCGAAACACGCTTCGTTCCCACGTCTTCAGGTCTTTGTGCGAACGATCCGGCAAGGCGCGCCAGAGGCAGCCTGCGCTCGAAGCCCTTGCGCTTGCCGGAGAGCACAGCTTCGTCTTCCGGAACCAGTTCCTGCGGGCCGCCAGCAAGAATCGCCCCCCACACCCAGGGATCGGAGACTACTGCCGGGTGTTCCTTAAGGGCGTCGTTGTAGATGATAAGCACCATGCCTTGCGCGGAGCGCACCCGCGCAACCACCTCGCGCGGCGAAAGCGCTATCTGCACCGGCTTGTTGCTGCGGTAAAAACGTGCATTGCCGGACAGGCCGAGATCTGCAAGAAACTTATCTATCTCCTCCTGAGGACGCCCTGGTTCAAAAAGAGCCAACACATCCAAGCCATCCTCAAGCAGCAAACGCACCCCCGGATAAACACTCACCCCACGCCCCTTGGCTCTCTTGCCAAGCTCGTCAAGCCAGATTCCCCGCTCATCAAGCCCCAGATTGTAGTCCGCCGTTCCCAGGAGTCGCACATCCTTAGCCAGTGCTGCGGTTATGATTCTATCTATAATCTCTTCACGCGACTTTGCAGATGTCGGGTCGAAATCCTGTGGCGTCTTGTAGTCTGGCGACGCAGGGGTTCCTACAGCAAGGTCTGCCCAGCACGAATTGGCTCCGTTGGACCTTGCAAGAATTTCCTCGAACACCATGAATCCTCCTTACGCTTTCAGGAGATTCTACGGCAACATAAGGGTTAGTCAAGGCAACTGGGTCCTTAAGAAAGGCGGTAAACTCACATAACCTGAATCTACCGTCCCTCTTGCGTCCCAAAGATACAATACATTCCTTAAGGCAAATCGCGGACTTGACAGCACAAGCCGTTTGAGTAAAGTTGACCACGAATGTCTTATCCTAGGAGAAAAAGATGTCATTCTGGCTGGTGATTCTTCTCATAAGCGCCACCGTTTACGAGCGGGAGGTAGTTGTATCGAATCCTGCGGATAGCCTGCAGACCGACGTCCAGATAAAATTTGATTTGGATACCCGCTCGCTTGTGAGGGAAGGCAAACTGGATTCAGAGGGGAATGCGCTGCGTTTCTTCAGGAAAGGTAACCCCATACCTTGCTGGATAGCCGACAGCGTCCACAGCTGCTCGACAAGCATCTGGCTGAAGATGGATTCGCTTTTCTCCGGCGAGCGAAAGCTTACCTTGTTTTATTCCGGCTCAACCGACGGATATGAAGATGGCTTCGATTCGATCTTCACCAAGGCCCAGGTCGATTCCGGTCGCGGCTGGGTCTTCCACTGCGATGAGGGTGAAGGGGACGTGGGCGTGTCAGGCGATGGCTACGATAGCCTGATCCTTCAAGGTGTTGCCTGGTGGGAAAGAGACGGCGGCGGATGGGGGAATAAGCAAAACCAAGGGTTTTCGACCGGATCGGCCCTGCATTTCCCCGAAGGTTCCTTTGCCATGTGGGATATGCCCGCCGAGGCGTGCAGGGACTCGTTCACAATAGCGCTGTGGCTGAGACTGGACACCCTGGAGCACCTTACATATTCAAGCGCTCTCCGGATAATCGCCGAGCGGCCTGATGCGTTCTCGCTTTGGCTTCGGCAAGGCAACCTTGGCTTCAGCCTTCAAGGTGCAAGCCACCCCAAAACGTGCTGCCTGCCTCCATTCGGCTGGGAACGCGTGGGCACGCCTGAAATCCCCGCCGGATTCGTCCCCCAGGGGCTGAGTGCCATGGGAGAAGAGCTTTTGTTCTCAGCCTATAGCAAAAATCCACCCCTCTCCCGTGTATGGCGGATTGATCCCTGTAATCTAAACCTCTTGGGATGGTTCGACATGCCTGCGGAGGCCAGCCATACGTCAGGTTTAGCTTATGACTCCACGCGTGGAGTTCTCTGGGCCGCTGACTACGACTCGGACAAGCTCTACGCTATCAATGCGGATAGCTCCTTTGCCACTCAGCAAGCCGTCATCTTAGGGGATTTTCCTATGGGTGTTGAAAACGTATCCGCCTGCTGCTTTGCTACTTTCCACGACACTATGCGTCTGGTGGTTTCCACATGGGAATCATCCGGGCAAACTTACGTCTTGGACGAACAGGCGTCACTGGATAAAGGCGAGGCGGTCGTATTGGGAAGCTACAGAAACATAGGTTACTCCCAGGGGTTGGCATTTGATGGAGAACACCTGTGGGAATCGGGGTTGGTTCTCACGCAGTTGAATCTTGAACAAGCAGTAGAGAAGGCAGATTACAAGGAAGGACTACTATTTTACTTCTCCGAGCCGCCTTACCCGGAGGATATCACCTTCCTTCACGACACCCTTTGGATGCCTAACGAATACCTGGACAAGGCATTCTATCGGTTGATAGACGACCCAAGAAAAGCCCTTGGCAGATGGATTCATGTGGTTGCCACCTATGACTGTCAATGGCTGCGACTTTATGAGGACGGGAAGCTGGCAGATTCGGCAAGGACGGACTATAGCCTTCCAAGCATAAGCAGCGCACCACTCGTTGATTATCCAACGGACTCAAACCTTTTTATAGGAGGTAATGGCGAAGACAAACCCTCATTCGAAGGAACCATAGATGAGATAGTGCTTCTTCCTCGTGCACTGGACAGCACCGAGATTCGCGCGCTCTTCGAACGGCGCAAACCCCTGGCTGCAGAACCCTCGTTCTATCTGGAGGAGGACGTAGACAGTCTTCCTGACCTGGGTAAGGTGATGGATAAACTCTCCGATCCGCCGGGGATTGAGACCTCCTCCTCGAAACTTATCCTGGTAATTCCGTATGAAGAAAAGATCAAGGTGGATCTCTTCGACGTAACGGGTCGACGCATCTCTACGCTATTGCCCCCTACAAGCGTTAAGGACAAGGTTGAACTGTGTTGGCCGCGTGATATACCCCATGGCGTTTACTATGTGCTTGTGATGTCTCAAGGAAAAACATTCTCGCGGAAGGTAGTGCTCTTCAGATGAAGGTTTCCCACGAGCGGGTGCTCTGCTTTCCCAGATCGCTCCTGGACGAGCTTGGCGGGTTTCAGGGATTTCGCCCTGACGACGGCACGTTGCTGGAGCAAATCCTTTCAAGCGGTCAGGCAAGATTCATTGAAAGGGGCAAGGCGGAGGAAGACCCATCCTTCAAACAGCTCATCCCCTACGTGGTGATGACTTGGAAGGATAAGCTGCTTTTCTACGTAAGAGGTAAAAAGACAGAAGAAGGCAGGTTGCGTTCGTTGGGATCTGTGGGGATAGGCGGTCACGTAAGCGTAACCGATCAGACCCTTTTTGAGCGTGACATTAGGGAGGTGTTTGCCGCAGGTCTGAGGCGTGAGGTGACAGAGGAGGTGGAGGTTCAAACCGAGTTCACGGAGCGGGTAGCGGGACTCATCAACGACGACTCCAACCCTGTGGGCA
>JAGMDF010000061.1 GCA_023128825.1 Caldifarciminota bacterium
AGCGTTCCATCACATCGCTTGAGTTCTTGAGCCTGGAGGAGCTTAGAGAAGGAAAAAATGATCTGGAAACCTGGTCCCAAATAGTCATAGCCAACTGGCTAGATATCGTTTAATAGTAGGGGCACGGCATGCCGTGCCCCTACTAAATTGTTGAATCTCTGGGGTTCTGTGGCGTTAATACACAATCAAAATAGTAAGGGGTAACCACCCCTGCCTTCTAAATCTGCGACCTTTTTGGCTCTGCCAAAAAGGAGCATGTCTCGGGGTGTTTATATTCCTCGGACTTTGACCAGATGGGTAGCGCACGAGATGCATGGATCGTAGGCGCGTGCGATCATCTCCAGCTTGAGTTCGACATCCTCGGTATCACCTTCTTTTAGGAGATTCTCGGCAGCCACCCTTATGTGCTGCTCCATCATATCCAGGAACTGAGCGGTGGGTGTAACGATATCCGCGCGAATCACCTTTCCGTCTGCGACCTCGTAGTGATGGTAGAGCGTACCGCGCGGCGCCTCGACCGCGGCAGAACCTGCACCCCTATCGCGGGATGGCGCAACGATTTCAGGGTCTTCCTCATAGGCCACAAGCTTATCTACGATACGAGGCACCTCTTCAAGCGCCCATACGGTCTCGATCGCCTGCGCAACGTTGTTGTACATCGGGTTGCGAATCCATGAGAGGTTGTAGCAGCGGCGGAAGTGCTCGCCGGCAGCGCCGTCAAGACGCTCGCCCAGAAGGTTGAAGCGTGCAAGCGCGCCAACGAAGTAGGGTTTATCCTGGAATCGCGAGCGCTTGGCCATGGAGTGCGGCACCACCCGCTCGTTGGTCAGCTTGCGGTAATCCCACGCGTTGAACTCCTCGCCAGTAGAGACGAGTATCCGGTCGCCAACCCAGCCGTAGCGGTCATGCTCGGGCTTGATGCACATGAAGGTCATCCCTTCCTCCATGTAGGTAGGCTGACGCAGGTTGCGAAGTATCTCAACCCCGCGCTCGGCGTCAGGGATCAGTGACTCCGCCTCGTACTTGAAGCGCAAGAGTTCAGCCTTGGAGGGGTATTTACCGAATCCGCCGATCACCGGATTCTCGCCGTGAATGGGACGCGCCGAGGTAAGCTCCATCAGCTTGACGCCGAACTTCTTTACCCGCAATCCTGCCTGAACGTCCTCGGCATGATCGGGAACCATGTGAACCGCAGAGGGATAACCCAGATAGTCGGGGAGCGCCAGCAGGAAGACGTGCAGGGCGTTGGACTCGATCATCTCGCCGCAGTGCATCAGTTCGCGCATGAGATGCACCTTGGGAGGTATCTCTATCTCGAGCGCCTTCTCCATGGCTCTGAGCGCGGCGTAGCGATGCGAAATTGTGCAGATCGCGCAGATCCGGCAGGTAAGGCTCACCACCTCGGAAGGAATTCGGCCCACCGCGATAGTCTCTAAAAGCCGGGGACCCTCGTGGATGTCAACGGTAACGTTTGAAAGCTTGCCTCCCTTGAACTCAACCGTGATCCCTCCGTGACCTTCAACCCTGGCAAGGGACTCGATTTTTATTCTGTTAAGACTCATCAGGGCTCCTATCTCTTCTTACCCGATTTGGCCTTGGGACTTTTAGAAGCGGTTTTCTTCTTTGCCTTACCGGCTGCGACAGGCTTACGCGCTTTCTTTTGGCGAGGCTTCCCGGCGGGTTCTTCGGTCTTGATACCCAAAAGATCGGCGAAGCGGCGAACCATGGCGGCTCCGCCGAATAAACGAAGCTTGTTGACGATCTCTTCTGCCGAGAAGTTGCGCTCCTTGAGGAGGTTGATCTCAGAAGCCACGTTGGCTTCAGAAGTCGGGCCCCAGCAGCCCACGCAGGGCAGATTGTGGTTGGGGCAGCGCGAGTTGCAGCCGCCTGCGGTCACAGGGCCGAGACAGAGCTCGCCTTTGAGCAAAAGACACTCGTTCTCGTTCCACTTGCACTCGGCGCAAACAGGAAAGGTGGTCAACTCAACCGGCATCCCTTTGGCCAACCTCGTAAGCGCGAAGAAAAACTGGTGCTTGTCTATGGGACAACCCGGGATGCAGTAGTCAACCTTAACGTACTCATCCAAGGGGTGGGACTCACGGGGCTCGGCTACCGTGTGTTTTACCTCGCCGTAAACCTTCTTGAAGCGCTTTTCCCAGTCGCCGCAGCCGAGACGTGCCGCCTGGGGACCACCGAAACACGCGCACGAACCGATAGCCACGAGAACCTTTGAACGCTTACGGATTCCCTTCAGCGACTCAAGCTGGTGATCGGTTGTGATAGAACCTTCGACGAACGCGATGTCCAGCTCCTCATCATCGTGAACATCACTAGAGGCCATCAGAAACGAACGGATATCCACCGCGTTAAAGATATCCAAAAGCTCATCCTCGCAGTGCAGAATCGTCAGCAAATCGCCAGCGCAGCCGGTAAATCCGTAGAACCCGACCTTTGGTTTTGGTATTTCAGCCATCATCGCTCCTAAATCAGATCCTTCATATGAAGAACGTCCCAGTAGCTGAATACAGGACCGTCAAGACAGGTGTAGATGGAACCTATAGCGCAGTGTCCGCACTTGCCTATTCCGCAGTGCATCCGCCGCTCAAGGGTCATGAGTATCTGGTGTTTGGGTATGCCGAGCTTTAAGAACTCGGCCACCACGAACTTGTACATAACCGGAGGGCCGCAGATCGTGGCAAAGGTGTTGCCCGGATCAAGCTCCTTGATCTTAGGAAAGAGATCGGTAACCACCCCCTTGTTGAAAGGCCATTGGCTGGTTGGGTCATTATCCACCGTCAAGAAACACTCCAGGTCGTCGCGTTCCTTGATCTCGAAGAACTCCTTGCGGAACAGCATCTCTGCGGGTGTCCGAGCGCCGTGCAGGACGTAGAACTTGCCGAACTTATCCCGGTTGTCAAGGATGTATAAAAGGAGAGAACGCAGGGGTGCCACTCCCAGGCCTCCAACCACAATGAGGATGTCCTTGCCGATCATCTTCTCTAGGGGGAAGCCGTTGCCGTAAGGACCACGCACCCCGATGATCGAGTTCTCCTTGTACTTGAAGAGCTCGCCGGTGAGGCGACCGACCTTACGGATACAGAACTCAAGCATACCGGGCCGCGAGGGGGTGGATGAGATTGAGAAGGGGGCCTCGCCCACACCCGCAAGTGAAACCATCATGAACTGACCAGGTTTGTAGTCAAGAGAGAGCGCACGCTCCATATCAACCGGACGTACCTGGAAGAAACGCACGTCCGAGGTAAGGTCGGAGCGCCGCACGATTCGCATCTGCTCAGGCATGAAGGGGTTGGCAGACGGCGCTGATGCAGCAATCTGAGAGTTGTCAGTCATACCTTCACCTCCTGGCCCTTGAGGGCGCGGATAACCTCGGCCACGTTAATATTAACCGGACAGGTATCAATGCAGCGGCCGCAGCCGACGCAGGAGGGCTTGCCGTACTCGGTGATGAACGCCTTCAGCTTGTGGGTGTAGTAGAGCTTTAGACGTTCGGCACGCGCCTCGCGGAAGTTGTGACCGCCTGCCACCAGGGCGTACTCCTTGTTCATGCAGCTGTCCCAGTGACGCTCCCGAACACCGGATTCAAGTGACAGATCGCTTACGTCCCGGATATTGTAGCAGTTGCAGGTAGGACACACCATTGAGCAGGCACCGCACGCCAGACACTTATCGGCAAGTTCCTGCCATAAATCGGAATCCCAGGAAAGTTCCATTATGTCCGGCATCCCTGTCAGATCGAAGTTGAGCTTGTAGCGGGAGTCGCGCTTGCGCCGCCACTCAAGATACTTCTGAAGGTCTTGCGCATCAATTTCTTCGTTAAAGAGATCGAGGTTCAACCGCACAAGGTCGTCACCAAGAGAGGAGCCAACCCAGACCAGATACTCGTCTCCGAGTTCGTTAAAGGCAAGGTCGAATCCGCCCTCTACGGCATGGGTGTTGGTCGAGCGCGCCATACATTTGTCGTCAGGGATGCATGAGAGTCCTATTATCGCAGTTGCTTCGCGGCGCTTGCGATAATAGGGATCAGGAAAACGTTCCAGAAACAGCTCGTCAAGGATCATAAGCCCGTGTATGTCGCATGGATGAAGTCCAAAGAGCACACGAGGCTTTACATCATCGAAGACCTCGGTGTAGCGATCTTCCGAGTAGCGGAACATATTAAAGCGAGGAGGAACGAAGAACTTCTTTGGCGGCAGGATGGTTCGCAGCGCCTGAAGCGCAACCTCGCGCACGTTAGTCAGCCTGGCGTAGACGTAGCGCTCGCCGCGCGGCACCGGTCCCCAGAGCTCGCCGTAGCTCTTAAGCGACTCCAGGTAGGCGTAAAGATCCTCTTTCTTCAGCTTGAGTGCCTTCATCTAATTTACCTCCAAATTGGTAGATTGAAGGTTCGTTGAAATCCAACCTGTAGGATACGCGTAAAACCGAATTTGTCAACCCCGCTCTACCTCTAACTGGCCGGAAAACGGGAACTTAAAGTAACACGAGGTTAGTCCATCCCAACTTCTATCTACCCATCCACTCATCCGTCGAGTGTCGAGATCTTAGAGACAGAGCCAAGGATTAGGGTTCGAGCGCCGAACTGTCCGCTATCGTACCTTTTATCTTCGCCGAAGCCGGGAGGAGCACCGACCAGCGGCCCCAGCTGTCGGGCGCGAGATAGAGAAGAAACTGAGCAGATGCGCGTTCGACGTTGCGACCTCGCTCTTTAGCACGCGCCGTAATCTGAAAAACCTCAAGCTTGTCCTCCAGCGAGAGATCAGGCATCCGCTTGATCTCGGTGACGGTAATCCTGGGGGCCTTCTCCATCAAGGTCTTGCAGGTCTGGAGGTCCGGCCTCGCCCGAAATCGCATCTCTTCACCGTTTTCGGCTCTGATCACGAGCGGACGGTCGCACAGATACCGGTAAGCCTTTTCTATATCCCCTCTTTGGAGCGCGGCAAAGTACCGGTTTGCCACGGTGAGGGGTGAGTCAGATTTACCCCCGCATCCTGCGAGGATCAATAAAGATGCCGCGAGGATCAAGCAGAAGGCTCTCTTCATTCAGGCCTCACAGTTTAAAGTGGTCTTCCGGTAGATCGGGGTTAAGCTTCAGGTCCCTGAAGATTGACCACTGCACCTTCTTTCCGTTGGCGTCGAAGCCATTGATTTTTCGAATGAACCCCGTACTCTTGTCCAACCACCATCGTTCGCGTGCGATGCCTAAGTTCTTTTCCGGTCTGGAGGTCTTGAACTCTATCACCGCACACGCCACTCCGTCCACCGTTTCCTCACCCACCCAGGACAAAGACCCGTTGGCCAGATACCAGCCGGTGTGCTCGAGCATCTTCTCAAAGGTGATCGAGTATATCTTTTCGCCGCGCAGGCTTTTTGCCATCTTTGTGTCGGGTGAGAGATGCACAGGCAAGGCTATCCCGGCCCATCTCACCTGGATGCGGTCCTTGTTGGGGTCATAGACCGCTGCCGAACCCTTCTTGTCTCCTTCTATCACCTCGATCTTCACCCATCCGGGTCGCTTGTAGCTGAACTCGATGGTGGAGTTGCTGGTTTTGCCGTCCTTCTCCAGGTAGGAAACCAGGCGCACAGTGTATTGGTTTACTGGCTTCCACGCGTTCCTCATCTTCTGCAGCGCCTCTTCAGCTTGGCCGCCGCGAATCGTGGTCACCGAAAGAACAACGGCTGCGACAATCAGTTTTGTTGCTAACTTCCTCATCGGTTCTCCTTTTTGTTAGTTTTAAATAGCCTTATACTAATGAGATATAGGAAGATGTCAAGTAGGATAATAAAGGCTCATCCGGCTAGTTACGCCGCATCTTGAACAACCAGGAGATGGATATTTCTTCTGCGTGACCCTCAATAATTACACGAGAGTTAGTGTCTCTTTTCCTTGACGGAACCCGTGGGTCAAGTAGAATCATTGATGCGGATCCATCACCAAGGCAGGGTCGAGTTCGAGGATAGTGCTGTGATGCTGGATCACGCCGGACGCGACGGCGAGCCGATTATCCTTTCACATGCCCACTCCGACCATGCGGTGCGAAAGGGAAGGATTATTGCCTCCCCTGA
>JAGMDF010000062.1 GCA_023128825.1 Caldifarciminota bacterium
CCCCAAACCAGCTTGCTTTACTCAGGTGACATCAAGCTGCGAGCGGGCTACTCGTGCAGGCCGATCCGCATCCCCCAGGCCGAGAACCTCATTGTTGAAGCGACATTCGGCACCCATCTCTTTCAATGGCCAGCCCGGGAGAGAATCGAGCGGCAGGTCTTTGACTTCATCGAAAAAAGCCAAATTAGCGGCCGAACACCTGTGTTTATGGCCTACTCGCTTGGAAAAAGCCAGGAACTTCTGGCATTGCTTGCAAGAGAAAAGATACACGTCTCGGTCTCAATGACCGTTTGGGAGATGTCCAAGGTTTATGAGGGATTCGGTGTAGATCTTGGTGATTATAGATTGTATGCCGATGAAGGGTCAGTGCCCGGCGTGCTGATCGTGCCTCCTCAGAAAGCGCGCTACGTGAAGGTCGCCAACCCCGGATTCGCCGCCGTCTCAGGCTGGGCGATGACCAGACGGTTCAACCGAGGCGCAACCCAAATCCCATTATCGGATCATGCCGATTTCGGTGAGTTGTTAAGATACGTTGACAGGGTGGGTCCAAAGAAGGTCTGGACCACCCACGGCTACGCCCGTGAACTTGCAACCGCCCTGCGCCACCGGGGGTACGACGCCTGCCCGCTGGACGCACGCCAATTTGCAATTTGATTTTTGGAGCGCGGATTCGCCAATCCGCGTCAACTCCTTGACCCTACCCCTCTAGGCGTTATAATTTAACCTATGTGCATAGGAATTCCTGCAAAAGTGATAGAGATAACCGGAACCTCTGGCAAGGTTGACTACCAGGGGGTAAAGCGCGAGGCATCTTTTCTTATGCTTCCCGGTGTCAAGGCAGGCGATTACGTTATCCTTCACGCCGGCTTTGCAATAAAGAAGCTCTCGGAGGAAGACGCCAAGGAGACCTTGCGATTGATCCAGGAGATGGTGAGGGTCGAGAAAGGGCTTGATGCCTGAAGATCTTCCTGGAATCCTTAAACGCCTGGAAGGCGACGTCAATCTGATACAAGGGTTGTCGGCGGAACTCTGTGCACGCATCAAGGAGCCACTGACGTTGATGGAGGTATGCGGCACGCACACCCACGCCATATCGAAAACGGGCATCAGGCGCGCGCTTGCAGGAAAGGTGCGACTTCTTTCAGGCCCGGGCTGCCCGGTGTGCGTGACCGCAGATGCCGAGATAGACCGGTTCATTGCGCTATCGCAGATGCCGGATGTGGCGGTAACCACCTTCGGCGACATGCTTTATGTGCCGGGAACGAGAAGCTCACTAGCTGAGCAAAGGGACGCAGGAGCCGACATAAGGATCGTTTACTCGCCGCTGGACGCGCTGGGGATGGCGGAAAAGGAACCCCAAAAGGAGTTCTGCTTCCTTGGCGTTGGATTTGAGACCACCGCTCCTGCAATCCTTGCCACAGTGGCCGAGGCCAAGAGAAGAGGTATTAACAACTTCTCGATCTGCGCCGCGTTCAAGCTGATCCCGCCCGCTTTAAGGATGATTGCCGCGCATCCTGATCTGGCCATCCAGGGCTTCATACTCCCCGGTCACGTGAGCGCGGTGATAGGCTCAGAGCCTTATCGCTTCCTCGTAGATGAGTTCAAAAAACCTTGCGTGATCACCGGCTTTGGAGGAACCGACATCCTGCAGGCTTTGGTGATGATCGCAGATCAGATAGAGAAAAGAGAACCTCGTCTTGAGATTCAATACAAACGCGTGGTAACCCCTAAAGGCAACCCGGCGGCACTTGGCCTTATGGAAAAGATGTGCACGGTAGAGGATCAATTATGGCGAGGCTTGGGTGTTATCCCGGAAAGCGCCCTCAAGCTGACCGACGAGTGGAAGGATTTCGACGTAGAGCACAAGTTCTCCTTACCTCCCGTGGAACACAAAGAGAGATTCGACACCAATGGCTGCCGGTGCGGGGACGTTTTGCTGGGCAAGATTATCCCGCCGGACTGTCCTTTGTTTGCCGAAACCTGCACCCCGTCCAACCCACTAGGCCCTTGCATGGTCTCAAGCGAGGGCGCGTGCGCCGCCTACTATAAGTATGAAAGATAACGTAGTAGGCCTGGCCCACGGCTCGGGCGGCAGGAAAACGGCAAGGCTCATACGCGAACTCTTCCTTGCGTATCTGGGCAACCCGATACTGGAAAGATTAGAGGATTCAGCTGAGTTGCCCTCAGATCGAGGGCGGATAGCATTAACCACGGACAGCCACGTGGTGTATCCATTGTTCTTTCCCGGCGGGAACATAGGCAAGCTTGCCGTTTGCGGGACCTTAAACGATCTTGCGGTTAAAGGAGCCAGACCGCGTTTCATGACCGCGGGCTTTGTGCTTCGCGCAGGGATGAGTATGGATGTGCTGGAGCGAATCGTTCGCTCGATGGGCGAGGAGTTGAACAAGGCCGGAGTCCAGTTGATAGCCGGAGATACCAAGGTTATAGAGAAAGGGAAGGTGGACGACTGCTACATCACCACCACCGGCTTCGGGGCGCTTGAGCATTCCAAGACCTTTGCCCCTGAAAGGATTGAAGAAGGTGATGTCATCCTTGTCTCCGGTAATATCGGTAATCACGAGGCGGCGGTGCTCCTTGCGCGCGGAGATTTCGGGTTCGAGCATAAGATAGAATCCGACATCGCCAACGTCTGGCCTTTGGTTGAGCGTTTGATCGAGGCCGATGTGGACGTTAAGGCGATGCGCGACCCGACAAGGGGCGGCCTGGCCACCACCCTGAACGAACTGGCGTCGGCTGCAGGATTGGGAATGATAATAAAGGAGGCCGACGTTCCCTTCAGCCTGCCTGTCAAGGGTGCAGCCGAGCTGCTGGGACTTGATACCTATTATTTGGCGTCAGAGGGTCGGGTGATAGCCGTTGTCCGTAAGGATGATGCAGGACGGGCGCTTGAAGTTATGAGGGTCGAACAGTTGGGCAAGGATGCTGCCGTGATCGGCGAGGTTCGTGAAAAGCCTGAGGGTCTGTGGCTTGAGACCTTATTGGGGAGTGAACGACCGTTGCTAATCCTTGAGGGCGAACAACTGCCGCGCATCTGCTGATATTGATGCTCCTTTTCTCCTGCGGAGAAAAGATCGCAATCCTAGACAAGAAACCGACCTGCAGGCCGTTTTTGATTCCTTTGCGTCAATCCCTTCCCCGATAGGAAAAGTTCGTAGGGGCCGACTTTTAAGTCGGCCCGCATCCCTTCCGATAGACCCCCAGTCCGCTCCACAATATCAGCACTATAGGGTGATTTTCTTGACAGAAGTTAAAAAAAGTGTAAGCTTTTATATTTGCAAAAATAAAGGAGGACGAAATGAATCAACAGAATGATCCAAAAAAGGTGCAAGCGTTGCGAAAAGCCGTTACTGCGGCAAACGATCTGTACCGTGACGACAAAGAATGGGGTGTTGCGCCAAAGGCGCTTGATGGACTTCAAAAGCACAGTGGCAATTTCTTCAAGGATGATCCTAAGAGTCTACTGATAATAGAGTGCATTGCCCTTAACACATTGTATAATACTAGGCTACGTGACGAGATTAACATTGAGATTATTCCTTGGGCGGCAAGACTTGAAGAGTTCATAAAAAAGGAAGGGGTTACCCCATCTCTGGAGAAAGTGGAGGAACTACGAAGGGAACCCCCAGAGGGAACACGCCATGCATGGGTCTTTATTCCCAAGTTTTTCCACTTCTTCGGGGATAAGAACAAGTACCCAATAATTGATAAGTTCGCCTGTATCGCGGTAGGTGTAATCCTAAGCAAAATTGAAAATGAGCCTACACGGATAACGGTAACGGACTCTTACGTAGAGTGTACGGAGCGAATCAAAGAGATTTCTCAGATGGCAGGTTCAAGCAAAACCCCAGTAGGATTTAGGAAACTGGATCGACTGCTTTGGATAGCAGGACATTACTGGGACGAGAAATGTAAGGAAGCCTGGAGAGAAATGTTTAAGGAGCAAGAACTCAAAGAGTTGAGGGAATGCCTCAATAAATTCAAGATGCCGGGGTGGATGAATGGCTAACAGAAACCCAAAGCGATGCCTGCGTTAAATAATATCCGCACCGTTCAATAATATCCGCACACAGGCTGGAGAGCCTGTGCTACATTGCTCCTTTTCGCCTAAAGGCGAAAAGATCGCATGAACTCACCTTGAGATACATTCCACCACAAAGTCTGCAAACGGCTCGGGCTGAGTGACCTTTATCTTACGAAGACGAAGCTGCTCAAGCACTGCGAGGAACAGGATAAGTATATCGAAGATACTTGATCGGCGCTCGCGCGTGGTGGCAAAGAACGAAAACTTCTTGCAAGCAGCAAGGGTTTCATGCAGCCAACCTGTGGCCTCCTCAACGGTCCAGTCGTCGCGGGTCAAAAGCATGGGCTGACGCGGACGCTCGCGCTCAAGAAGAACGCTGAAGGATTGCAGAAGATCGGTAATCTTGCCCTCGCCTTCCGGCGTGATCTTCTGTCCCCTGGGATAGTACCGCAGGTTGTGCTCACGCTGCTCCTCGAGGAACGCCGCGGTCTGGCGGTATCGGGCAAACTCCGAAAGGATGCGCGAAAGTGTAACCGGCTCGTGAATCTCTTCTTCTTCGTAGATGCTTTCACGCAAAAGCGCCCGCATCTTCCAGCGCAAGAGTATTGACGCCATGAGAAGGAAATCGGCAAGCTCGGAAAGATCCGCACCCATGGTCTGGACGTAGGCTATGAACTCGTCGGCCAGCCGGGCAACGGGAATGTCCAACACGTCGAGCTTGTCCCGATGAACGAAGTAGAGAAGAAGGTCAACCGGTCCTTCGTAGACCTCAAGCGAAACGCGGTAAGGACTCAACGCAGATACTCGTAGACCGTGCGTTTTTCGCCGACAATCTCAAGCTCACCGAATTCGGTGGCCTTGGAGCCGGCAGGTAGATGTTTGAAAACACCATCTTCGATGAGGATCATCTTCGTTTTCTGCTCGAAGTTCGTAAGCGCCAACTGACACGCCCATACGAGTGGTTCCCCGAACACCGCCAGATCCACAAGAGGCACCTTGCCCAGGGTGCTTACAAAAGTCTCGCCGCTGGCAAGTCCGATACCCAGGCTAAACTCGCCTATGCCTTCGGTTACGTACCTGGCGTTGAAGTTGGTAAAGAAACGCCGTATCTCAAGGCTGGCATGACACGCTTGGGTGCAGCATTCCTTTCCTGTGAAAAGAAACGTGTTGGAGTTGCCTGTAAATGACACCCTGATACCCTCATGTTTACGGCAGATCTCAAGAAGCGTGGACCGGAACTCCTCGAAACTCGCAAGCGCCTCCTTTAGGCTCCTTTCCTTCTTTTGAAAATCCAGGTAGGCAGCCATCACCACAGACTCACGATTGACCCTCAGATAAGGTAAATTCATGAACCGCTCGATGTAAGCCTTCTCCTGGTTCGGAGGGAAGTATTGCCCGACCATCTGTCTGACATAGTTGCGACGCCTTCCCTCTGCATAGTGATAGATAAATGCACCGATCACTACCGCAAGGATGGATGCAAAAAGTGGGGTGAAGAATGCGATTCTTGTTCCGTTTGCAGACGATAGGGCCACTACGACATAGAAGATTGCAACAAGCACTGCAAAAGCGGGAAGCGTAAACTTGCGCCATGGAATCATAATCGCAAACGCCCCCAACCCTGCAAGGAGGAAGGTTATGATGAAGGTCGCCACGATATTAGGCGGAGCCGCCTGCCTGCGCTGAATAAGGTTTGTCAAGAGATTCGCCACAAGAACCATCCTCGGCATGGCACCGTCTACAGGCGTGGGAACTGATAGAGCGTATGGTTCGAAGGAGGAACCTATTATGACGACTTTATCGGCAAAGGTATCCGGTGCCACCTCTCCAGCCAGAAGTGCAGATACCGAAACCCGTGTGAAGTGGGCAAGGTTTGAGGTATAGTGGATACGGTAAGCGTAGCCCTCGTCAAGCCTGATCGGCTCTTTGCCCAGCTGAAGAATCCGACTGCGCGGCAGGTCAATATTCTCGTGTCCTTCCACGGCCTGCAGCAGGGTCAATGAAATCGAGGTATAGAAATCACCCTTGCACAAAGCGATAAGCGGAACCTTCCTGACCACTCCGTCCTTGTCATAGATCACCTCCATGTAGCCCATGCCGTTAGAGGCAAGCAGCCACTTCGTTGGAGGGGCAAGAAAATCCGATTTATCCAAAATCCCTGTGTTTGCGCGAAGCGAGTCCTTACTGCGATTGGGAATTCGTTCGGAGAAAGGCAGTGCTTCATTCGAGTAGCACTCATCAAGCATCTTGAACCCGAAGTAGATATTGTTGTTGGATCGGATGGTGTGTATAAGCGCCTCGTCCCACTCCGCGTAGGCAAAGAGGCTGTCCAGTATCTCGCCGGTGCGGCCAGCAGACAGACGGAACCATCTGGAAAAGGAATCCGTCTTGGCCCAGCGGAGTATGCCCTGCGCTTCAGGGGGAAATGAATACCCGCGAAAGAATGGCAAGGTTACCCCTACCGCCTTTGCGTACGCCAGCTGTTCAAACACCTGGGGCAGCCATAAGTCCGGCCAGAACAGCCTATCGCCAAGCTCAGCCACACTCGCCTCGTCCAGATCAACGAGCACGATGTCTGAGTTCGGACGAAGTGAGGTGCGCTCCAATTCGTCGTGCATTGGCCTGTCTAACGCCTCGAAGGGATTGCCCGCCAATATCTGAATAACTAAAAGGATGAATGCCAAACCGAACCCTACGATCGCGGCATCTCGCAGCCTACGTAGATCTATCACAGCTCCTCCAATTCATAATCTCTTTTTCCAAGCCCGATCCGCTCACCGTGAGCAAGTTGAACCGCAGGGTCAACTTCGGGATGGGCTGAGCCTATCTCTTCTTCAACCATATCCAGACACGCCTGATCAACCGCCACCGGATCACGCGAAGCAAGGATACCTACATCCTCATGGATAGGCTCCATCTTCTTCCCAAGACAGTCGCAGTCCTTGGTAATGTTAACAAGGAAGTTGACGTAGAAAGCCTCTTTGCCCGAAAGTGCTGCCAGGGCGTACTCGGCCATCTTCTGTGATGCGGACTTAGACGCCTCGTTCCATTTGATGCGCACCGCCTTGGCAGTGCACACCCCTATGCATCCGGCGCATCCGGTGCATTTAGCATGAACGATTACAAAATCCCCACCCTTGATCTCGATTGCATCGGAAGGACAACGAATCTGACATTCGCCGCAGCTTGTGCAGCGCTCGACATCGATCCACGGCTTTGATAGGCTGTGTATCTGGAGCTTGCCGTTCCTTGCGGCGCAGCCCATCGAGAAGTTCTTTATCGTGGCGCCGAAGCCTGTTAGCATGTGCCCCTTGAAGTGCGAGAAGCCCACGATACAGGGTATGTTGGGGACGAGCGATGCGATCTGCGCCTCACGGACGTGCTTGCCTTTTAGTGGTATGCGGGCCGAGGCCTCACCCCGGATACCGTCCGCGATGAGAAGCGGTGCTCCGACATTCTCAGACCCAAATCCGTGCTCCGCCGCCAACCTCAGGTGATCGAGGGTGTTGCTACGCTGCCCGTAATAAAGGGTGTTCGTCTCGAATAAAAACGGCCGCGCGCCCTTCTGTTTGAGGAAATGCACCCCTGCGCGTGCAAACTCGGCAGGCACAAAGGTCACATTGCCCTCCTCCCCCACGTGGACCTTAACCCCGCAGAATGCGTTGGTTGCAAACCCCTTATCTATCAAGCGGCCAAGGAGCAAAGGCAGGCGCTCCAAAAGCTCTGATTTATCCTTCCCCGGCAGAAAGAAGACCTTCGGTTTCATCGGGGTATGATAAGGACACCTGCACCTGCTGTCAAGATGCTATAACCCCGAATAAACATCCTAGTCGTATTGACAGAGAAAGCACGACGGGTATGCTTGTCTGAAATGGTCAATAAGAGCTTCTGGAGCAAACGCCGACTCCTTGCGTTCTCAGGTATCGTTTTTGTGATCCTCGGAGCCTACAAGACCTTACAGCACCTGACCTTCAATACCTACGCATACGACCTGGGGATAAGGGCAAGCATCTGCTACAACATCGCGTTCCGCGGCAGGGTGTGGGATTCGCTTCACTCGCTTCACGGGTTTTCAGGCCACTTTCACCCCATAAGTTTCCTTCTTGCCGGTCTGCACCGGATATGGCCCAACGCCTTGCTTCTCTGTGTCTTGCAAGCTCTCGCGGTGAGCCTGGGGCTTTTCTTCCTCATCAAGCTTCTTGAGCGAAAGGTGGAGGACAGAAGAAAACACCTGCCGGTGATCGCCCTCTTCCTTGCCAATCCCTTCCTGCACCACGCGCTTTGCTTCGACTTCCACCCCGAGGTGTTTGCTATACCTCTGGTGCTCTTGTTCTTTTATTTATTTGAGACAGATAAGGCGTGGTGGGCTCTACTCCCCGCGTTCGCGCTCCTGACCCTGAAGGAGGATATGGGTCTCGTGCTTTTGGCGCTTGGGATATACGCCCTGGTTAAGCGGAAACGGATTCAAGGGTCGGTGATGACGGTGATCGGCCTGATGTGGCTGCCTCTGGTACTCTTCTGGATTCTACCCGTGTTCAGGAGTCCTGGCCAGAGCGAGCTGATCTCTGCCCATTACGCAAGCCTGGGATCGAACGCCGCAGAGATCATCACCACCATCTTGCACCGCCCCTGGATTCTTGTTACCCAGACCTTGGGACAGCCTGAAAAACTCTTGACAGTGGCTTTGCTTGCTGCATCCGTCGGGGCGTTCGCATTGACAAGGTGGGAGGCGGCTCTGGTGATTCCCCTGTTACTGGCTCACCTTCTCTCCGACGGACCGCACCAGTCGAGCCTGACCTGCCAGTACTCGGCCGGGATACTGCCTTTGCTTTTCTTCGCTTCGATAAAAGGAATAAGGAGGATAAAGGTCCCTGTTATCTGGATACTGGCGGGGTTGGCGATCCCTGCTTTGGTTTTGCGATTCCCGAACCCGTTCAAGATGGGGGTGGATTTCCAGCGAACCGCATCAATCTATCGTTCGAT
>JAGMDF010000063.1 GCA_023128825.1 Caldifarciminota bacterium
TAGAGGTGGAGGAACCCCGCTGGTTGATTATCACCCAAGAAGGCGGTTTTCGCGACAAGATAGACGTCACCGAGTGGGAGCCAGGTGAGGATTTCGTCTTGTTGTATGGTTGCTACTACCCCTGGCAGGGCGAGGACACCATAGACTACAAATACGAGAATCATCTCGAGTCAGCAAACGGAAAGGTGTTTGGTGTCAACCTTAGCGGGTTTGAGGTAGCGGACATTCCCAACCCCGAAGCGATCGTCTCTGTTAGTACAGATACAGAAAATCTCCCAGAACTCGATCAATTGCCGAATCTCGTCGCAGTGGATCTTAGCTCGTATGATGTAAAAGACACAGACCTCGTCCATCTTGCCGGTCTTACCAATCTTCGGTTTTTGGATCTCAGTCGGAGGGAGATCACAGACGCCGGCCTCAAACACCTTGCCGGTTTAACCAACCTCCGATGGTTGAATCTAATGGGAACGAAGGTCAATGGTACTGGTTTTGTGTACTTAGCCAGCTTGTCCAACCTCAGGGTATTGATGTTTGATGGCAGATCTATTAAAGATAGTTGTCTTGTTCACCTTGCCGGACTTACCGAGCTGAGATATTTGATGTTGTATGGGACTGGGATTACAGACGATGGTCTTAAGCATCTTTCCTCCTTGACTAATTTGAGAACGCTGTACCTTAATTTTTGTAGGATCAGAGGGCCAGGTCTCAGGTATCTTACGGGTTTACCCAAACTTAGGGACCTGCATCTTTTGTATACCAAGGTCTCGAATAACGACCTGCAACACTTGAAACCCCTTAAAAATCTGGTTTGGCTTGATTTAAGTTATACCAGGATTACCGATCGAGGTCTTGTCAACCTGTTAGCTTTACCCCGCTTAAGAAGACTGGACATCAGCGGTAATCTGATTACAGATCGAGGGATGGATTATATCCGGTTGCTCACTAACCTGAGGGAGTTGTATACCGTGGACACTCCTATCACCGACAAAGGGTATTCGAAATTAAGCGCTCTTCCTGATTGCCGTGTACATCAATGGAGCGGCGGCGTAGATATGAGACGCCCAGGACTTTGTGGTTTGATTCATCAGGTTTTAATTGCACTCTTCACAGTTGCCAGTAAGGTATGGTAGTAAAAAGGAGAGATAGTTATGGATAATCGAGCCTTAGAGGAGCAGTTCCAGCTGCTTCTTGCCCGTGATCGGCTGACAATGGAGCTGCCGATGTTATTTAAAGGCGAGAAAGATACACGAGGGTATACGCTTAGCCCCAGGGGTGCTTTTCAGGCGCTGAGAGGGATGGGAGTAAATATCAAGTGGCAATGGAAGGCCGCCATCCCAGAAGAGAAAGAGGAGGAGAGAGATGAGAGATTCAGGAAGAAGTACGACTACGATGCTTTGGTGGTAACCGATCCCCAGGGCCTGGGAGTTCACTGCCCTAATGCCCTTAGGTGGGACTCCCTTAACAAAAGGCTCGCAAAAGTGAATACATTGGTTTTCGTGGTTCCTGATGATTACAGGGTCTACAGACACACCGGCAGGGACTGGATGTCAAGCAACCCGGCAGATATCATGGTTCTAAGAAGCATGATGTGGCACGAGCTCATGGAGCATGCTTTCGTTTACCTGAGTTTATTTCACGATGACTTTGAAGACTACGACGAGAAGCTGACCAAGAAATGCGTGAATGATTGGCAAAATTTCAATAAGAACTGGATTCACTGGCAAGTTAGAGAAAAACAGATAAAATATGTTAATGCTTCGGCGTTCTATCACTGGACCATAGAACTACCCGACCAACCTGACCCGCCCGGCTGCCCGGGCGAGAGGGAAGCCTGGGAATATGAAGGCAGAGCGCAAGATGCACAGCATTGGGCAGAGTCAAAGGAGGGATTAGACTGGCGCACGGCTGCGGAGAAATGGGAAGAAGCGCGGAAATACTGGAACCTAGCCGCTCAAGCTTGGCGATTTAGGGTTAAGGGCCAATCTATGGACGCCCCTGGGTTTGTGGGAGAACGGTTCTCCTGTCACCCCGATCCGGAAGGTAATGCCAAAGAATGCGAGGAGAATGCCAAAACCGCCAAGGAACGCAGGGATGCCGCATTGCAAGAGACCCAACAAGGTGCAACTAAACCGGCTCCTTCCTGGAATGTTGCAGGCTCGGACGGAGAGAAGATCACCATACACTACTCCGATTGGCCCAATGGATTCCGCGCGAAGATACTCGATTACAAGGAACGTAAGGTAACTGAGGTGTCCGGCACTCCGGGGAGCAAGGAGGGGAAGGTTGAGTGGGGTAAGGATGCAGACCCGGGAACATACTACGTAGAAGTGAACGTATCCGGTGAGCGTTCCGAAAAGGTAATAATCAAAAAACCGCTTGCCTGGCAAGCGAAAGTAAAGTTCGGCTCTAACGGCCCCTATATATCCATAACCCCTAAAATCGGCACAAACTGGCCGAAAGGCAAAGGCTTCGGGTTCAGCATACATAACTCCTCAGGCAGCAAGCTGGGGTTTGTGAACGTGCAGGATAGCAATCGAACCGTAGAAGTCACCTGGGGGCGTGAATCTAACCAGAGATTTGGGGACTGGGGTAGGCATACAATATGGGCCTATGCTCACGACCCCGGGCTTCAGGAGATGTTCAACAACCGCAACCTTTGCCCCAACTGGCGAACGGACGTGGAGATTCCGGTGCCCAGCTTCAAGGTAAACGGCGCTAAAGCAAGCGTTGCTGTAGCAGCTAAGGGGCCTTTGATAGCCCCGGACACCGAACAGAGCTTATCAATAGAGTACGACAACTGGCCGGGGAAGATTGAGGGAATTCTTCAGGTTTCTATTGACTTCGTCAAGTTCAGGAGGATACTTAGTAGTAAAACTTGACTAACTACCCTTGTTCAGGGAAAGGAGGAATTATGCCCATCAATGACAAGGATTTAAAAGAACAGGCGGAGTTGACTGAGCGCCTTGGGCGACATGCAAGCTATCAATTGAGGGCGCAGCCGGGAAGAAAGGTAAAGGTGAGAAACGAGGATAACTACAAGAAGGTCTCAAGCTATGTTACCCGCGACGGCCGCATCACCTTCTCGAAACCGGGACAGGCAGTGGATGTGATGAAAAGTTTAGGTGTAACCATATCCTTCAGCCTGGACGGCGGCAGAACCAAAAATGAACCTGCCAAGGCGAAAAAAGGTGGTGTTCCCAGAGGAGATCACCCTGTTGGAGTTTGGATCGGTTTTGATATTCACAGTACTAACCCGGCGGATAGGAAAACGGCGCGTGTATGGTTGAGGAAGTGTCTCTGGCACGAGATGATAGAGACGGCGCTGCTTGTCGTAAACGATCAGGTGTTCGGCAACCCTGAAGGTGTTATACTGCCTAGCGATGCTTTCGCCCACCAGTATGCCAAAAAGATAGACTCCTCTACGTACGATTACTCCTTCTGGCCCTGGGCCGGAGACGCAGCTCCCCCTCAGGATAAAAAGACCCAGAAAGTAAGACCCGTTCACTGGGAGGTTTCGGATTGCTGCCCCGGCGAAATATTCATAACCTACGAATCTTTCCCTAAGTCTTTCAAAGCGAGAATCCTGGACTATCGCTTCCGGCTGGTGAAGGAGTTAAGCGGCTCTCCTGGAGACGGCAGCATTGCCTTACCCCCCAATTTAGAACCAGGCACCTACTGGGTAGAAGCGGTAAACGAAGGCTCGCGGATAACGAGAAGAGAGGCGAAGGTTCTGCTTAAGAAACCTATCCTATGGGAGATTGAGTTGAGGGAGGAGTCAAAAACCAAGCCTTATCAAAATTACTTTAAGATCAGGCCTACAAGCGGTTCCCAATGGCCCATCGGGAAAGGCTTTGGTTTTAGCCTCTATTACCATCAAAGCGTTAAGGATCGATTGGGCCGTCATCAGTTAGGGTATGTGAATGCAGGGATTGGCAAGACTGCCACGCTTGATTTAAAGCTCGCTAGCAACAATGACCGTCCAATAAAACCGGATCAATCATACACTGTCTGGGCTTACGTCCAGGACCCATACCTTGACGATCTTCTGGTTGACGATCACGGCGGGGCACGGGCGGGTGTTTATATAAGGTGGGCGAGGCATTACATAGCCAAGAAATAGGGCCCCCCTCCTTCTAGTATTTCAGGCGATGCCGGATACTTGACAACCCTTCTCCCATACCTACAATAGTTCACAAGGAGCGGTGATGAAGAAAACCCTTATCCCTATAACCTTCTGCCTTGGTGTCTTGGCAATGTCCTGTAAGAAGGAGGCGGCGCCAATACCGACAGAAAACCCGGAGCCGCGCTGGGTGGTAGTTGGGCGGGTGCCTCATCTCCCCAACTCCTATGCACCTGGTTATAAACCCCCTCTGGAGAACCTCAGATTGATTGATGCAAACGATTGGGAAAGGGGCATGGACGGTGTGGTCTTTATCTTCAGCGAGACGGATGTCCATCCTGTAATCCCCTACCTCTGGCAAGGAGAGGATACTGTAGCCTATTTTTATGACGGCGAATACTTGTGGGTAAACGGTAAGCTGCGGGGTTTGAGAGAGAACTATTATTCCAGTCTGGAGGTTCAGAACCCCGAGGATATAGTTACAATGGGGGTAGTAACTATCCCAGATCTTGAAGAAGTCAGGCAATATCCCAATCTCACCACGATAGGTTTGCACTCCAGTACTCACATGGGGAAATACCCAACTCTATTGATCCTTTTTAATCTTATGCTTGTTCCGCGGGATATAGGCATTTACATCCACTACCTGGACATTGCTGACCTTGACTTCCTGTGGTTTGCGTTGATCGGCAATCTTAAATTCCTGAGTGCGTATTCCTATGATTCAACCACCAGCGGTCTAAGGTACCTCGCTCTGGCGCAAGAATTAAGGGAGCTTAATTTCTATTCGCTCTGCATCACCAACCGAAACCTCAGAGACATATCTCGTATTCCAAATCTAAGGCGTTTGAGCCTGGAAAGTTCCGGCGGAACGATAGACCAGGAAGGACTTTCGAACCTTGCAAGGCTAACCGACCTAACCGAGCTGCATCTTACCTCTCTTCGGATTGACGACACAGGACTCAAATATATCTCCCAGATCCCCCGCCTGAGGGTTTTGGACTTGAACGGTTCATGGGTAACGGATAGCAGTCTCAGGTATCTAACCAACCTGAAGTACCTCAGATATCTGCGTGTCAACTGCTCATGTTTAACCGATGAGGGGCTTAGACATCTGGAGGGAATCCAGAGCCTGAGAATGCTGAATCTGTCCAGCTCTGATAGACTCACAGTATCGGGTCTGACATTCCACGGTTACTTGGATCAAACCTGCCCCTCTCCCGATATTACCCCGGAAGGTGTGGTAAGGCTAAGGAAGGCCTTGACCCGCTGCGAGATCGTCTGGTAATATGCGCTAGCCCGGAATTCTTCAGGTTTCTATTGACTTCTTCAGGGTCAGGAGTAGCATCAGGAGGATGAAAAAGATGAGATTGTCATTTAGCCTGCTGGCGATCGGGCTCGCCTTGATAGGTCTGCCCGGCTGTAAGAAGCAGGCGGATTCACCTCAGCCGCAGGCCGAGAAGCGCTGGCTGAAAATTACATACAAGGGTGATTCCACATGGCCGATAAGTGATTCAAATAACATAACCGGATGGAAACTAGGGGAAGAGACAGTTTACTTATGGAATGTGGAACGTGGATTCCCTGACGTCTGGGTTGGTTTATATTATCCCTGGCAGGGAGAAGATTCAATAGATTATACCTACGATGCTGAGGGGTTTTTGTGGGTCAATGGCAAACTTGTCGGTGGATATTATTCCGAGCTTTGTTTGCTGCCCGACAGCATCTTAAAGAACATCTTAACGATAGAGGCCGACTACAACTATTATAATCATATCTTTGAACGATTCGACCCTCAACGCGCATTGAGCATAGACGCACTTAAAAGGTTGCCCAAGCTTTCTGTAATCTCAGCGGATATAAACTGGTGGGAGGTTCAAAGAGACCGGGCGATAAATACCCTTAAGATGATTTCTCCGGGCATAGACGTATATTTAACATACGGCTCCCACTCGTGGGAAGATATAGGGTATTTAGCCGAGATAAAAGGATTAAGAAGCCTGAACCTCTGGTGCTACGGGATGCCACCCAGAGACATACTTAAATTGGCAAAGGTTGAGAATCTAAAGAGGGTGCATTTCTTAAGAGGAGTCGAATGCCGGCTGCTGCCCTTTTTACAGGCTTTTTTACTTGGGTTAGTGCGCCCTGATTGCGAGATAGAGATGCCAGGTCGAAGAAGATAAACGTCCAACATTAAAGGAAGGTGGGTATGGTTTCGTGTACACGAAGTGTTAAACCTGCTCGCATTACCCGCGAGGTTCTCATCAAACAAAGAGACAAGGTCTTAGAGAGGATAGGCGCTTACACATTCACGTTCAAATTCGAAAGGGAGTTAGTAGAAGACAGGAGATTCAACCAGCCTGAATACCCTGAGTATCAGGAACAACATAAAAGGCTTGCCCGTTTCTCCCAATTCATGAAGGTAACTAATATCTCACCGGCGTTTCGTGCAACGCGGTATGCTGTGCAGGTTAAGATCAGTCCCTTCCAGGCTCTAGGGGTTTTAGAAGGAAATAGTGTAAGGGTAAAATGGGGTATCTCTAATAAATGGCCAAGGCGAGCACCTGAAGGCAGTGATACTCCCCCCTTCGGGATAGGGTTTTATACCCACTTCAGTGGTCCCTCTCCTTTCCCTCCCGAAGAAAAACCATCTGACTTGCTTGAGGATGTGAGTGGAGGTACAAAAGGTCAAGACAAGGTCAGAGACATTCTGATGAAGAGACACCTCGCGAGTGCTGAAATATTGGTTTCTTCGGAGTATCAGGTTAAAGACAATTACCTACCTGGTGAGGAAGAAAACCCGGAAGACTTTAGATGGTTAAGGATAGGGATATGGCATGAGATAATAGAGTTAGCAATCATTTATATGGCCACTGAAGGATTCTGTTTTCCCTACTGGATGTATCATAATCTTCTGGATACCGAAAAAAGGGGCGAAGGAGCCAAGAACTTTGCCCATAATGCTGTCTGTGAAGTTCAAGCGTCTCTCGAAAATGAAAGAAGCCTTTGGCTCTACTGGGACGACGATGACGAGGATCCGCCGTTTGATGCGTTTGAGGTTGGCGCTTATACCAGGGAAGCTGAAGCCAGGCGGCTGGAGGACGATGCAATCAGGCTTGAGGGGCAGGGCAACTGGGCCGGTGCAAGAGAGAAGTGGATAGAAGCTGAAGACGCATGGGAAATAGCAATCCGGGCGTGGGAAGCGGTGCCACGGCATCCTGACAGGGAGCAGAGAATCAAGGCCGCCCGCGATAGACTCACCCAGGTCAGGGAAAAGAGACTGATAGCCCAATGGGAAGGCGCGTCATGGAATGTTACGAGCACCTCCGCAGGCGAGATCAACATAAGATACAGCGCCTGGCCTGTTCGCTTTCAGGCCAAGATCGCCGACGTGAAGGGTCACGTCCTTGCCGCTTTCGATAAGCCGAGCGGAACCGGGGTCATCATCTGGGGTAAGGGCGAGAAGGCCGGTCTTTACTTCATCAGGGTTGAGGCAGAACGAATAGAACCAATGGTGCGGAAGATAGTTATATTCTGATGCTACTTCTCCGTAAGCAGCCGGTCAACCAGGTCGTCGGCTGACACCCCCTCGGCCTCGGCGGCGAACGAGGTTACCAACCTGTGTCTCAGCACCGGATGGGCCACCGCCCTTAAATCCTCCTCGCCAGGAGTCAACTCACCCCGCAAGACCGCGCGTGCCTTTGCACCCAGGATAAGATACTGCGAAGCCCGCGGCCCCGCACCCCAGCTCACGTACTGGTTGATATAGGTAAGCTTGTTCGTCTTGTTGGGCCTTGTCCTTGCCACAAGCCCCACCGCCTGCTTGATAAGTGCATCCGAAACAGGCACCCTGCGCATCAGCATCTGCAGCTCTAAAATCTCCTTCTTCGAGACCACCTCACCAAGTTCCGGCAGATAAGCCGAGGTGGTCTCCTTTACTATCTCCTCTTCCTCGTCGGATGAAGGGTAATCCACAGGTATTGAGAACATGAACCGGTCAAGCTGCGCCTCGGGCAGGGGATAGGTGCCTTCCTGCTCGATGGGGTTCTGAGTGGCGAGCACGGTGAAGGGCAGATCAAGGGTATACGTGATGCCGCCCACCGTAACCTGACGCTCCTGCATGGCCTGAAGCAACGCGGCCTGGGTCTTGGGCGGGGTCCGGTTTATCTCATCGGCAAGGATTATGTTTGCGAATACAGGACCCTGGAGAAATTTCATCGTCCGCTTGCCCGTGCGCTTGTCCTCCTCGAGGATCTCAGTACCGGTGATGTCTGCGGGCATCAGATCAGGCGTGAACTGGATTCGGTTGAAGCGAAGGCCAAGAACCTGCGCCAGGGTATTGACCATAAGGGTCTTGGCAAGACCGGGTACTCCTATCAAGAGGCTGTGGCCTTCGCAGAGAAGCGAGATCATGATGCGCTCTATGACCCCCCGCTGCCCCACGATGACCTTGCCGATCTCTTTATCCAGCCGTTCCCTTGCATTTCGTAAGCGACGCAACAGCGTGTGGTCTGAGCCTTTAGGTGTGGATAAGATTTCACTCTTTTCTTCTCGGGATTTTCTCAACTTATGCTCCTGCGCGGTTTAAGGTGTTTTCCACCATTTCTAAGAAGTTATTCACATCGGGTGTTGGCAATTGGAGACGTTTTGAGGTCACTTGCGAATCGGTCCTTAACTGATGGATCGGTTTATCCTGACAGCCAGGGTCGAGGTTTGTGTTTTGGAACGTCCGGCATCGTCTCATTGTCCCTGGATAAAGATACATCCTAGCCTTCGTTTTTATTTTCAAAAGCGGTGATCTTTTCCACCCGGCGTTCATGGCGTCCGCCCTCGAACTCATTCTCCATCCATGCAGCAATCATCCTCTGTGCAAGCGCTTCATCCACGATCTCGGCCCCAAAGCAGAGCACGTTTGCGTTGTTGTGACGGCGGGCCATCTGGGCGTCCTTCTCGCTGCATACCCTAGCGGCGCGAATACCCTTCACCTTATTGGCGGCTATAGACATCCCTATGCCTGTCCCACAGATGAGTATACCAAGTTCGGCATTACCATTGCTCACCAGCTCAGCTACCCCGAAAGCATAATCCGGATAGTCGGTGCTTGTAGGATCTTCCGTCCCAATGTCAACTACATTGTAGCCTCTGCTCTCCAGCCATTTTGCAAGGGAGTTCTTGAGAACGAAACCACGGTGATCCGCACCGATAGCAATATTCATCGAATACTTCTCCTTAAACAATCCAAGTGGCGGTATTCACCCCAAGCGTCTGCTTCGCATCCGCTTGGGGACCCCGTAAGCGACGGTTCTTTTTGTAATCGCACTTTCCTTAACATCGTATGTATCAACTGGCGGTGGAGCGCTCGAACCCCCGACACGCGGATTATGATTGATACCCCACAACGTTGCTTCGCATCGTCGCGGGGACCCCGTCCGTCTGCCTAATGCCACTTTCCTTAACATCGTATGTATCAAGTGGCGGTGGAGCGCTCGAACCCCCGACACGCGGATTATGATTGACACCCCACGACGTTGCTTCGCATCGTCGCGGGGACCCCGTCCGTTTGCCTGATGCCACTTTCCTTAACATCGTATGTATCAAGTGGCGGTGGAGGGATTCGAACCCCCGACACGCGGATTATGATTCCGCTGCTCTAACCAACTGAGCTACACCGCCTTACGTATTTGCGTAACTTGTGGAGATTACCAAGTCTGGGCTTGAGGGGATTGCACCACTTTTGCACCAATTCCGTCTACGGCGGCCCTAAGCTGTTCCTCCGAGATATGCGTATACCGAGCACTCATAGCTATCGTCTTATGGCCCATGAGATGCATAATCGTGTAGGCGTTGTATCCCTTCATACCGAGATAGCTTCCAAAGGTATGGCGCAAATCGTGAAACCGGAAGTTCGCTACGCCTGCTTGTCTGCACGCAGTCTCAAAGGCTCTTCTCCAGTTTCCGTAAGGCTTGCCGTCAGGTTTGCAGAAGACATACTGCGCGTAGGGATAGCGGTTGCGCAGTTCTGCGAGCACTCCGAGCAAGTCTCTGTGAATAGGAATATGCCTCGTTTCGTTGTTCTTTGAACGCCTTACCGTTATGCGGGCCTCTGGGAAGTTGACATCATCCCAAGTAAGCTCCTGCAGTTCGCCTCTCCGCATTCCGGTCAAGAGGGCAGTTAGGACTACCGGATACAGCATATCGCTATCACTGTGCTTGCAGGCGTCAAGCAACCGCTCACGTTCACTATCGTTAAGATACCGCGTCCGTCCTGGAGGCTCCTTAAGGAACTTTACCCGCTTGATAGGGTTGGACTTTAGGTATTCCCAGTCAACCGCCTTGTTCAGCATGTGCTTAAGTAGAGCCAAATCACGGTTGACGGTTGCGGGCTTGACCTCTTTTTCACGCTCCTGCATGTAGAGTTCAACCTTGCGCTGCGTTATGTCGGTTAACCGATTAGAACCGAACGCCGCAAAAAGCTTGCCAAGCCTGCGCTTATCCCTTTGGATTGTAGAAATGGCCTTGTTAGCCTCTGCGTAAGCAATATACTCCTCGGCTAACTCTCGGAACGTTGAGACACGCTTGACTTGTGAGCCAAAGGCGTTGGTGCATTCAGCCGCCTTGACAATCTCTCCAAGTTTTAATAGAGCATGGGTTTTGTCGGTCTCTCCTGTGGAGAGCATTCGTCTTTTCCCGTTTAGCGTGAACCTCACATACCAGCGTCCGTTGGTACGCTGAAAGAGTCTCACGTTACCAGTA
>JAGMDF010000064.1 GCA_023128825.1 Caldifarciminota bacterium
TCTTGACAACAGGGTCGCACTACAGGATGAAGCAATATCATTGGCCGGGAGGGAAACCTCCACTAGAACAAAAGTGAACCGTCTTCCCTCCTTCTGGATCTGGTACGCCCTGGCGCGGCGGATCTACGAAGGTAAACTGACCCGGACTACGCGCAGAGGTGTACCTGACCAGTCAAAGCCGCCTTACAGGTTCGGTGACCGCATAATCCTACCCCAGACTTACTGGGATGGCGGGGTCTGGGCTATGCCGCCTGACCCGGTATCCGCAGATGACTCTGGGAGTACACGATCACGCTTTTATGTCTACCTCCAGAATCGCAGCTATGGTCGTTGTAAGCCTCTCTTTGTGTCTCGGCTCTGGTTCCCCCCTCGCGGCACAGGACTGAAGTGGCGCTATGAGGCTCTGCGAGGCCGCTACGGGCTATCCCCGGACGACGCCCGGCTTGTGATCTCTATTGAGGACGGCAAGGACTACTCTGAGAACGCCTTAAAGGTCGCCAGGCACCGCGAGCGGCAGATGATAGAAGAGATCCTCTCTCGCCCGCCTGGAGAGTGTCAGGGGATGCCCTGGGAGGAGTATAAAGCACTTAGAGAGATGTTCCCCCAGGCTCAGACTATCCGGATTCCTCGCACCTTGGACTCCATCTGGCCCTCTAAGCTTGTAACCTTTTTTGAAGGACGAAACCTGCTCGGCAAGACCTTTTCACTCCCTCGCCGACCACCTTCCATGTAGCTTTCCTTGTAACCTTTTTAAGGGCAAAACAAGCCTCCCTGGCTGCCTTCCTTCTGTAACCTTTTCGCCTTGACATCGCCCTCAAATTGCATAGTGTTCGTGTAGACCCAACTTCGCTTTTGCATAGTCGCCGACACCCCGTGTGATGCGGTACGCGGGCTCCCCCGAAGGCAGGTGCTGGTACGAGGCCGATATCCAGGCCTGGTGGGATGCGTATCTTGCGGAACGCAGGCGATCGGGCGAAGATGAAACGCAGCTCATCTTGAGAACAGGAGACGAAACCGCTATCGGTGAGTCGCACTACGGCCCGGTGTCCGAAGGCTTCGAGGTCGGCGACTGGCGAAAGCCAGAAGGTGTGAGATGCTTTATGACCGACATCAAACTCCTGCTCCAGTATTGGGGAAAGGGTATAGGCACTCAGGGTATGCGGATGATAGTTGAATTTATATTTGCTAATACCCGTTGCAAGCTTTTAGTCGTTCCTCCTCACAGGGATAACCCACCGGCGTTCCGGGTATACGAGAAGGCGGGGTTTTTGCTAACCGGCCTGGAGGCCTAGCAAAGGCACGAGATGATGGAGTTTACAAGGGAGAGGTTTGAAGAACTCTACAGGTGAACACGTGAGATGCTTATACTCACAAATACAAGGAGGCGAACATGCCCTTAATCCAAGTAGACGGCCCGCCGATAGGCGGAAATTAGTGTTACAAACGTGGACAGTTTCCCTTGGTTCAGGCGGAAACTGTTTAGGGACGTGACGACTCCTTTCATCTAACCCCATCTTTTTTGACGATAAGCCAAGTAAAAGCGTGGCTTATCGTCCAATGCTGCTTGGCACCCTAATTGCTTTCACTAACATTACGTGCAGGTTCGCGTTTAGGCAGGGTTCCAGTGTAATACGGAATAGCTAGTTGTATAGAGACTAGCGAGGAGTAGGCCAACTTAATGAGTCTACCCGTTAAGAGGGCTCACCCGCAGGGTGGGCAAAACACAATCTACAACCATAAAGGAGTAAGAGATGCCAACTGAAAAACCGACAAGCGGCGAGATCATTACCTCGCTGAAGACCCTGGGTTTTAGCGTTACCCGCGAAAACGATAACCAGACGACGCTTAGTAAAGGCGATCGTTCTGTAAGCATTCCGCAGGGTTCGATTCCTGACGACAGGGAGCGTCAGCTCCGTCAGGAACTGGAACCGATCTTTTCCGATCCTGAGCACGAGGAGCGTGCAAGCGCTTCTTCGAGCAAAGTCGTGAGTCGTGTAAGGGATTGGCTCAGAGAGTCAAGCAGATAACCCTCTTTTGCCTTTCGGTTCTGATTCTTAATAAATTAGGGGCCGGGTTGCCGGCCCCTAACATTTTTCCCCCACCCCAACTCTCCACCGATCCCAAAGGTTATTGACATTAGCGATGTTTAAGTCCTACATTCAACATTGAAGTGCAACAGTAAGGTTAGCGACTTCGAGGGGTGTTTTAAAGCCCAGACACTTTACCCAACGGGGGCACTCCGTCTGGGCCCGTTATACCCTATGGGGCAACTTCTTGCCCTAAGGGACACGCTGTTAAGCCTTGATTGCTCCGTATACGTCGCCCTCCGGTCAATCCAAGCGATCTCTTCCTCGGTAATCTTACTGAAGTCAGTGCCCTTTGGCAAGTAGCCTCTGACCAGACCGTTGGTGTGTTCGTTTGTGCCGCGCTGCCAGGCGGAGTAGAGGTCACAGAAGAAACACTGGATGTTTGTAGCTTTAGAGATGTCTTGGTGGTCGGCGTGTTCGGTGCCGTTATCGAAGGTTATAGTGCGAAGGGCGTCTTTAGGGAACCCAAATAAGCGGTTGATAATAGCCTGAGAGGTTTGCCGAGCCGTTTTGCGATCTATCTTCTCAAGTATGAGCCGACGGCTCTTGCGCTCTACTAAAGAGACTAAAGCGACAAGGCTCTTTCTGGAGACCAAGGTATCCGCTTCCCAGTGCCCGAACTCATTCCTGGTATCGGCTTCAGGCGGCCTGTGTTCTATGCCTATCCGGTTGACTATCTTAGGCTTATGCTTGTCTGGTGCCGCTCCTTTCTTATTGCGTCTCCTATGGGAACGCCGCAGACAGCCAATGAGCTCTTCTCTGTCAGGAGTAAAGGGGTGGTAGATGTATTGATAGATGGCCTCGTGGCTGACCGATAACCCAGGATGGTCTATCCCGATCCTGCCCGATATCTGCTCCGGCGACCAGTCTTCCTTGAGCTTGGCAATCACGTAGTCCCTGACTTATTTGTTCCTAAGGCGCATCCTTCGGCTTGCCGCGCTCCTGCGTCTATCGGCTCGTTCCTGGGCGCGATGGTCCAGGTAACAATCGTAGAGGGAGGAAGAGTTGCGCCGTATCTCCCGGGAGATGGTGGATGGACTCCTGCCCAGAACTTGAGCCATCTCTCGCATAGACCGTCTCTCTCCACGCATCATCTCTATACCCTCACGCTCCTTTAAACTCAAATGTCGGTATCCTTTGTGCATACAACCTCAGAATAGCGTAAACCCTCTCGCTTTCCAAGGTGTTGCACTTCATTATTGAACCCGATGATCAATATTCCTGGGTGATAATGAAAGACTGGTGGGAGATACCAGTAGTAGGTTCGGCGACTAGGGAACGTCTCGGCTATCCCACCCAGAAACCTGAAAGGCTTTTGGAGCGCATCATCCAAGCCTCCTCCAACAAGGGTGATTTAGTGCTGGATGCCTTCTGCGGATGCGGGACTACCCTTGCGGTTGCTCATAGGCTAGGGCGTCGGTGGATCGGAATAGACATATCTCCTACCGCCATAAAGACCATCGAGAATCAGAGGTTGAGGCAGCTCAAGGCCGTGAAGGATGTAGACTACATCGTGGTTGGAATGCCCAAGACGATCGAGGAACTAAGGCAACTCAAGCCTTTTTAGTTTCAGAACTGGGTTATCAACGAAATGAGGGCAAGGCAGAGTAAGAGAAAAGTGGGTGACATGGGGTTAGACGGATACATCCCCAAGAACCTTTACCACGATGAGGCCGGCATTCAGGTCAAACAATCAGAGGGCATCGGGCGGAACGTAGTCGACAACTTTGTGGCCGCTCTACAGAGGGCTAAACTCGAGAAGGGTTATATCGTGGCCTTTAGCTTCGGCAAGGGAGCGGTCGAGGAAGTTGCAAGGCTCAAGAATGCTGGGAAGCTACATAATCGAGCTGGTGAAAGTTGAGGATCTCCTTTACAAGAAGAAGCCGCTGGGGTGACAGAAGTATGAGCCTTCCCTTTTGGATATGGTATGCCCTTGCGCAGCGGATCTACGAAGGTAAACTGACCCGGACTACGCGTAGAGGTGTACCTGATCAAGCAAAGGCCCCTTACCGATTCGGTGAACGCATAACCCTGCCTCAGACTTACTGGGACGGCGGCGCGTGGACCATGCCGACCGACCCTATATCTACCGATGACCCTGGCGGAGCGCGTTCCCGGCTTTATGTCTACCTCCAGAATCGCGGCTATGGTCGTTCTAAGCCTCTATTTGTATCCCCGGCACTGGGGTTCCCTCGCGGCGCAGGACTGAACTGGCGCTATGAGGCTCTACGAGGCCGCTACGGGCTATCCACGCATGACGCGCCCGGCTTGTGATCTCCATAGAGGACGGCAAGGACTACTCTGAGAACGCCTTAAAGGTCGCCAAGCACCGCGAGCGGCAGATGATAGAAGAGATCCTCTCTCGCCCGCCTGGAGAGTGTCAGGGGATGCCCTGGGAGGAGTATAAAGCACTTAGAGAGCTGTTCCCCCAGGCTCAGACGATCCGGATCCCCCGCACCTTGAACTCCATTTGGCCCTCTGAGCTTGTAACCTTTTTTAAGGGACGAAACCTGCTCGGCAAGACCTTTTCGATCCCCCACCGACCACCTTCCAAATAACTTTCCCTGTAACCTTTTTGAGGGCAAACCAGGCCTCCCTAGCTGCCTTCCTCATGTAACCTTTTCCATTTGTAAGTGCATAATAAACACGCAATCCCAACTCTACTCAAGCATAATAACCGACATTTAGTTGAGTTCAGTATCTTGTCAACGTCGCGCTCAAAATGGCTGCCTACGAAGAGAGTTTTTCCTGCCCTTTAACCCACGCATCAAGGTTGCCTGGGTTTGGCGTCCATATAGCGCTGAATCCACCGAGAGAGGCGACCGGTGTTGTTTTCGCCAACGACATATCTTCCATCGGGGAGTATCATACAGGCCATACCCTCAGTCGTAAGCTTGAGCCGCTCGCCGTCAACGGCTACAAGACCTGTGGCTACCATTCCGGCAACGAATGTCGTAATATCAAGTCCCCGGCTTGTAAGATAGGAAATGAACTCCGGGTCGGTCGTGAGGACCGTTTGGCCATCACAAAGGCAATTAAATACGACATACTGAATCTCATCCACCGTGGTCGGCTCCCAATCAATCGAGGTAGGTAACTGGCTTAGTGCCGCTTCTTCAGCGGATATATACTTATACTGCCAACCCTGGCGATCTCCTAAGTCGACGGCTTTTGCCAGAAGACAACAATTCAAGCCTTCCAGCTGGAGGTCATCACCCCATAGACCGCTTACTCCGAAGTTTCGCTCTATCCTTGTCCAGATAAACTCAAGCAAAAGACGCACAGGGTTAACACGTGCAGAAATCACTACTGGCCACCACCCATCCTGCATCGGCGAGACGTACGGTTGCCCATTGATTTTAACAAGAGAAAACTGTCCGGAGATGCAAAGTTGTGGAATGCTCCTCACGCCAAAACCGTGCTTTCCGATATTGTCGGCCAAATAGGTATAGAACGCCTTACGAAACGCCTCTTCGGTAGTAAAACCATCATATCCTAGCGCGATGCGAACAGGAGACACTCTTTCAAGTACGAGTGAGTGGTAGATCAGCTCCATTTCATATGGCAGGCTAGCAGCATTTTTGTATTTGGGGGCTTTAAGACCGGTCATTTGTTCAAATGTTTGGAAAGCTGAGGAGATGTTGAAAGTCTCTGGTCGTCCACTTTCTGTAACGTACCGACCGAAGTTATCTAGTACGGCACGAAGCTTCGCATAAGAGTCAGCCAATTCCTTTGAATACAGGGTTTTCTTGACCTCGAATACTGCAATAACATCCTTGACGTGCCATTTATACTTGTTGGTATGTGGAATTTGCTCCCCCGACCCACGAACGATCATGCAGTCTATCTGCGGGCTAAGAGTCCTACTATCGTCGGTGACGAATCCTGTCACCACGTCTAAGCATAGCTCGCTAGGTATTGCTCGATTGAGGATCTCCTTAGTGAGACCTTCGTACATCTCGCCAATCGTTGGCCCATGAGAGAGATTGTATTCGTTGAGTCGCCTGGTTTCTTCATCGATCAGTTTGGCCAAAAGATCAGATACTCTGTCAATCATCCGCTACGTCTCATTTGCCCATTTGAAGGTTTTCTCCTTAACCTTTCGGTAATTCGCGTCAAGTTTGGGCTCAAGCAGGATAATAGCCACAAGGCGACGGGCCATGTCGCGGACCTCTACCGCTTCGTCAATACTGATGCCCCGACCCAGCATCCGTTTCTCTCGGTAGGAGAGCCACTTTTTGATCACCTGGTAGCCACCGATGTAGTATTCCCACACGTCCCTGGGCACGTTGCGCCAGTAAGCCACATCGTTAAGATAGATGTCGAAAGTAGTCTCGCCCAGGCGGTTGAACGCCTCCTCTTCCGAGATACCCAGCGCCTTGGCTCCTTCCATAATGGCCTGCCGCTCTTCCTCGGTATACTCGCGCTCGGTGAGTTTACCCTTGCCCGGCATGGTGACACCGCCTTTGCCCGGGTGTCCCCAGCTGGCAGTTATCTCAAGGTGGCCTTTGTCAGGATTGAGGTTTTTGCCTTCAACGTGTTTGATGACACCTATAACCTTGAGTTCCGGCCTGATACTACCCGAAGTAACGGTTTTGACTTCCTGCTCGGTATCCAGCAGCTTGGCTACCTTGCGGCCCAGGCTAGCAGATTTTTCAAGAAGATCTTTTGACGCGGGCAGCGGGATGCGTGGCCAGTCCTGGCGGATGCCGTCGGCGTTCTCGGTAAGATAGGCGGGCGAGTAGCCGATAGCCAGTGCGTGCATCCAGATAAGTCCGGCGGTTTCGACGTCGGCATCAGGGTTGGTGATACCAAGGCTTTTAAGGTACTCCCTGGCCTTATCCGAGAGGTTGGCGATGGGCTTTATCTCAACTTCCTCTTCGTGCATATTTATCTGCCCCGCTTGTTCCCTGGCACTTTTCTTGGGTTGAGGTTTTATACGGATGGGGATAGCTCCAGGATTTCTACTGATGGTTTGTTTATCGAACAAGCCGGTAGATATGTACATAGGGATACCTTCAGGTGTTGCTTGGCAATGAAAGCGGCTTACTATAAAGAAATTGCTTTCCCAGCACTGTCTTTTTAGAGTAGGGCGAGGCCTGTTCCACAAGGGAGCAACGAGGCTATGATAACACCACCTGACATCGAAAGGCCGAACGGTATATGGAAAAAGATTGTCGGAGGTGAACTCTTCTTCTTTCTGAATCTTGCTTCTGGCTTTTTGAGCATCGAATCCTGATGCATCTTCAGTCAATCTTGGGTTTATGGTTTTGATAGATTCCCAATCTACATCAGAATCATAATAAGCCTTCATTCTTTCTTCGAGTTCGGCTTTGTCGATATCAATCAACCCCCCACCTCGACATTCCTCAAGACCAACATATGGAGATTCAGTACTTAAGTCCAGCAGCTTAGGCCATTCCTCATAATAAGGATTTTCTGCCCCCGGCCTGAAGGAGTAGCGGTTGGATTTGTCGGGGTGAGCGATCTCATACTGTCCGTTGAACTTATCCTCGTCCTCCTCCTTGAGGGTTGCCTCCAGGTTTTCCTTCTTGGTAACGCCCCAGAAGTGACGGAACCGGACGGTAGGTTTCTTGTCCCCTTGCTCCTTACGAGCTAACAACCCTATCGTCGTCCCCACCCTGATACCTACCGGACTCTGTTTAGTAGAAAAAACGCTGGGGTCAGGCTTGCCCTCAGGCGTACGCTTGCCGGTCTCGCGGCTGTCGCCGTTCATGCAGTCGAACCATAGCTTATCAAACTCGGAAAGGAACCGCTCACGCATCACAACGAAGGAGGGATCGCCAAGGTATGAAAAGTTGGAGATAAAACACACGATTCCTTTCTTCGTTTTCTCCACAATCCTGCGTTCGGCTATACGAAAGAAGCGGATATAGAAATCATCTAAATTGAACTTTTTGATGCCCCAACCGCCCATTTCAGGAGGATTATTTAGTTTATATCGTCTATCCTGAATAATACTACCGTCTTTTCTTTGAATTGGTCGACCTTTTTTGTCCTTTTTAGTTTCGAAGTAGATCCCTTTATAAACCTCAACTAGGCCCTCTTCTTCTTCTGGACTAACACCGGCAAATGCATTATAGGGAGGGTTTCCCAAAATAACTAGAATCGGGTCCTTGTTTTTTACCTTCCCAGAACTTTCACGTTCGGCTTGTAGTTCTTTCCACTCAAGAGGTGGTTGCTTTTTTATCTCCCAGCCGGTGAGCGTGTTGGTAAGGTACACGCCTACCCGCTCGTCATCTCCCAAAGGTACTCCTAAGCTGCCCAACTTCAGCCCCAACTGCAGATGCGACACCACGAACGGCGCGGGCAGAATCTCGAACCCGAACACCCGCTTCTGTGCTGCCTTCTTGATAAGCGAT
>JAGMDF010000065.1 GCA_023128825.1 Caldifarciminota bacterium
TGTAGCCACCCAACCCGCGCGTGTTGAAGACGGAGTATGCCGAAAGCGCCGAACCCAGCAGCAGAAGTAATATAAGAAATCTTTTCACCGACCCTCCCCTGGGAAACGAGTCTCAGGCACGGCGGTATAGGTAACGACAAGTCTCGGCGTACCCGTGATGCGACCCAGAGCGTGAATCCTCCTCTCCTGGCCGAACGAAGGGTTGGAGGCAAGGAACGAATGGGATACTACGAGCCCGAAGTTGGAGTCGGGTTCATCCACCCAGAACTGCATCACACCGACAAAAGAAACAGAGAGGGAATCCGAAGTCACATCTATCGAGTCCCTTCCTGCGATCGCCGATGCCGGCTCGCTGAACCGGCCGGCATAATCATCAATCAAGCGGTAGCAAACGAAGTCCAACGTGCTCTCGGGCGAGAAGAAGTTCTCGTATTCCACCACCAGATAGGCGGAAGTGATATCAATATCTTGCGGGAAGGTATCCAGAGAAAAACGCATGAAGACCCTCCATGCCAATCCTGCTCCCAGCAAGGTATCGTCGGTAGGTGCTTCGTAAGGCTTAAGGATGGCTGCATCGTGAACCGCAGCGTAGTAGTCGGCCCCTGCCACTGATGAAAACTTGGTGGTATCATCCGCATCGAAACCGAGGACAAACGGAGCATAGGATGCCTTCTCGTCGGAACCCAGGTAGCAAAAACCGTCGTTCTGAGGGAGGAGAATGATTCCCTGGTTGTAGTCTTCAAGTCGGTCCGGATCGAGTTTAAGCTCTACGGTATCTTTCTTTACTTCGATCTCACCCATAAAATCGGTCGAATCGAATACCCCTCCCGTGGTGGGCCACCAGTTATGATACGCATCTGCGAGCATCCATGTACAACCCTCCTCCTCCCAATCCGTGGTAATCGGATAGATGCGGAATAAAACGTCTGATTGAGCGATCTCGCCCTCAGGATAGCGCCTGAGGCAAAGTTTTACCGAATCGAATGCAACTATCGAATCAAGGCCGTCTATCGAGATAAGGATGCGCGCCTCGGTCAAGTCATCTCGCCCGCCTATGAGTGTTGTGGCTTCGCCCAGGGCAATCTGCTTAACAAAGCTTGCGACCGTATCAGGCTCAAGCACAACTTCCTCGACTTTAAGGTCTCCGCGTCCAAACTCATCAAAGCCCAGCGGACCTTGCTCGCATCCTGCCAACAGACACGCTAAGCTACCCAACAAGAATAATCTAGCTGCCAAATTCTTCTTTGATCGCATCCACTACTCCTTCGCGGACTACAAAACAAGCAAGACGCAACGCGTTCTGGATCGCATGAGAGGAGGATCGACCATGGGAGATGATCACAGGACCTCTTACCCCCAAAAGGATCGCCCCGCCCGACTCCTCGTAGTTCAGTCCGCCTATAAAATCACGAAATACCTTCTTAGAGAACCAACTGCGCCAGCGGTATTTCTTCCCTGTGGTATGCAGGGTAGAAAGCACCGCCTCACCCATACCCTCACATACCTTGAGCATCACGTTACCGGTGAATCCATCGGTTACTATCACATCGACCTTGCCGCAAAACACCTCAGAACCCTCAAGATTGCCGATGAAACGAACGGGAGCCTGCTGAAGAAGCTCGTAGGCTTCCTGGGTTAACTGATTGCCCTTGCCGCGTTCATGTCCAACGTTTATTAGTCCCACGCGAGGCTCGGGAACGTGAAATATCTTCTCCATAACTATACGCCCCATGACCGCGTAGTTCCTCAGCTGCACCGGCTTTGGGTCCACGTTGGCTCCCACGTCCAAAACGAACGTGTGCCCGCTGGGGGCAGGGAAGGACGCCCCCAAGGCAGGTCGCTTTATCCCCTTGATCCTCCCCAGGGTAAAAAGGGAGAAGGCCATCACCGCGCCGGTGTTGCCTGCACTTACGAAAGCATCCACCTCGCCCCTTTTGAGCAGATTGATACCCCTGGCGATGCTGGAGGAGGTTTTGGTTTTAAGGATTTCGCTCGGGGCCTCATGCGTATCGACTACCTGCTCGACTTCTACGAACTCAAGGTTGCGAGCTTTCTCGATAGCCTTTTGGAAGGGTTCGAGCGCCTCCCGCAGCCCCAGCAGAACTACCCCAAGATCGGTATCCTCTGCCAGGGCGCCTAACGCACCCTCAACCTCAGAGGACGGGGCAGCGTCGCTGCCCATCGCGTCGAGCGCAATCTTCACTTCTTGGACTTACTCTCCACAACGATAACTTCGTGATCCCCGTAGAATCCACAGTTCGGACAAACCCGGTGCGGCTGCTTGGGCTCATGGCACTGCGGGCATACGCTCATCGCCGGAGCCTGTAACTTCCAGTGAGTCCGTCGCTTACGACTACGGCTCTTTGAATGTCTTCTCTTAGGTACTGGCATTTATTTGTTCCTCCTTAAATCTGAACCTCTATGTTAGTGAAAATAGGCCAATTGTCAACACCAGGACCCCTCAGATTCCCCTGCTTGACCCGTTCAGGTTTGAGCCCAACTCGTCACAATTAAGCTGGACAAAAGCTGGTCAAAAGCTCCCCAAAAGCTGGTCAAAAGATGGACAAAATGATCGGGGTCCCCGGACGGCTGCGCAGCAGACGTCTGGGGTAAATTTCGCGTCAGGTTTGAGTGCTACTCGTCATCCGCTTTCAATTTAGAAATAATTTTGCTCCGCAAGCGTCGCCCTTCGGAGCACTTTGCATTCTACATTTTGCACTTTGCACCCGCAGAGCGGGCACTCCGTATTTTGATATTTGAAATTTGATATTTGAAATGCCCCTTGGGCTTACTTCCCCTGCTCGGCAAGCTTTTGCTGTGTAATGGCAATGTTTTGGTCGCAATCTTTAATCATGTGCACGGAACCGATTCGCTCGAATATTGTACGAGCTTGCTGGAAGTGAGAAAGGGCTTTATCAAACTCTTGCCAACCATAATATATGTTCCCAATATTAAAGATTTGATAGGCCTCTCCACCCGTATTGCCAATGCTTTTATTTATCTCTAATGCCTGTTTGAGGCGCCGAAATGCCTTTCCGTGCTCACCTTTCGTATCGTTTACCACTGCTAAGTTACTTAACCAGTCGGCATAAATCTCACGTTCTCCAGTTTGTTCGGCTTCATCAAGGGCTTTTTCAAGGAATTCAAGCGCCCTATCGAGATCCCCTTGAATCCTATATAATATGCCTATATTGCCGAGGGCATTTGCTTGAATGCTGTGATTCCGAATTTTTTCATTGATCCTCAACGCTTCTTCGAAAGAGTCCCTTGCCCTTTCGAACTCATTACTTAAGAAATAGGCGCTTCCCAAATTAATGTATTGCTTCGCTTGACCGAGAAGGTCTCCCATTTTTATATCAATTTTTAAGGCGCGCAAATGAGCATCTAGAGCGTTTTCAGCGTCTCCTAACGTATCAAAGACTATCCCTATGTTTCCCAATCCGACAACTAAAGCATCATCATGTTTAGTCGCTTCGGCGATGTTGATCATCGCCTGGAATGTGTTTTTTGCTTCTTTAAAGTTCCCAATTTTACATTGGTTGAATCCGATCAAATTGAGTATGGCGCAGCGTTCGCTGTCGTCAGAGGCAAGCGGTAAAGCCTCCTGAAACTTGGCGATAGCTTCGGCATGTCGGTATTCTTTCATGGCATCAAGGCCTTCATCAAAGAGTTTAGACTTATCGGGGTCAGTAGTTTGAGGTAGCCCGTCAAGGTATACGTTCTGGAGTTCTTCCTTTAAAACTTCCCTGAACTTCTTCTCCAAATCGCTTGTTATATCCTTCTTGAGTTCTTCTCGCTCTTTCTTCCGTTGTTCCTCATCCTGCTTTCGTCTCTTTCCCTTGCTGATTTCCCGTACAACGAACCAAACAAACCACCCAATACCTACAACCGCTCCAATTCCACCGACGACTGAAAGAATGATCAGAAAGTTGGTAGTCAACCACTCCCAAGGCATGGCTTAATAATACTTTTTAAGTTCATTTTGTCAAGAACCCATTGAGATTGCTTCGGTTGTCTTCGGCAACCTCGCAATGACGGAAATGGAGGGTAGCCTGCCCGAACTGTCTGCGTGTATCGTCAGCCAATCACCCGGCGGGAGCGCGGAACCTGGCTCTTGAGCTTGTTTTCCTTGAGAAGCCCGATACCCAGAGCATACCCCTTGTGGAACGCCACCACGAAACCGCCCGTAACACCCGTACCCCTTCGGGGCATTCTCATTACTACCTGGGGCTTACGCCCCTTTTCAAAGGAAATAACACCCGTAACACCCGTAACACATTCACCACCTTCCACCTCTGGCAGGTGAATATCCTGGGTTTGGCCGGCAAGAAAACGTTTGGTTTCGCGTTCGTCCAGATCAACGCGGTTGCGTTTTACCAGATGTCCGAAGAGCTGAACCGCGTTGGTTGTGGGCCTTACCGAGTGCTCAAACACCCGCGCTATGCGAAGGCCGCGGCGAACGATTTGAGGAAATTCCGCCTCCCCTGCCTCTCTGCTGCAGCACCACACGTCGTTGCGCCTGGCAAAGAGATGATGGGTACTGAAGTAATCCTTGGAGATACCGAAACGCTCCTCAAGCGAGGAAAGCGCCCTTTCTATTAATTGGGTTTCGAGATCCTTGCTACGCAAAATCCTTCTCCGTCGT
This sequence comes from Caldifarciminota bacterium, assembly GCA_023128825.1. Classification (GTDB taxonomy): domain Bacteria; phylum Hydrothermota; class Tepidihabitantia; order B3-TA06; family B3-TA06; genus B3-TA06. The sequence goes on from JAGMDF010000065.1 coordinate 4,646, forward strand.
GTTGGTGCGGGAACAGCCTTAGAATATTTTTTACCGCCGGATTGAACTCCTCGCCTCGCCACCGGCTGAATCCGGGTTGGGTGTTCAAGCCTTCAAGATTGATTGGTTCTACTATCGCTTCAGAGAACTTCTTCAAAAGATAACTTACCGTACCTTCGTTTTCCTCCGGCGCGAACGTGCAGGTGGAATAGACCATAACACCGCCGGGCTTCAGCGAGTAGTAGGCTGACATGATGAGGTTTCGCTGGGTGGCAGATAAACGTTTGATGGCTGACTCGCCCCATATCTCGAGCGTCCTAAAAGAACGCGAAAGGGTGCCTTCCGAGGAGCATGGTGCATCAAGCAGGACCCGGTCGAAACGCTCGGTTGCGATGTAGCCGTATGCCTGACCCGGAAGCCGAGTGACTACGGTATTGAGTACCCCTGAGCGGTCCAGGTTGCCGGTAAGTGAAGGGATACGCTTGGGGCTGACGTCGTTTGCAACAAGAAGACCGGTGTTGCGCATCGCCGCGGCTATCTGGGTGGATTTCGAGCCTGGTGCCGCGGACATGTCGAGGATTTCTTCATGAGGCTGGGGATCGAGCACAGTCACAGGGATGGTAGAAGAGGAGTCCTGCGCGTAGATGAGTCCGAGGAAGTGTTCGGTAAGATTGCCCAGCTTGAGCCTTTTTTTGACCCGAAAGACAAGTGAATTCCAGCCGCAAGGCTCGGGTTCCAGATGTGCCAATGACTCAAGCACTTGTTCTCGATCGCCCTTAAGTGTATTGATTCGAAAGGCCTGTGAGGGTGGCCGGAGCAATGCCGGAACGAACCGGGAAAGATCAAACCCCATCTCCTCGAAGCGTTCAAGCATCGCCGGGGGAAGTTGAGGTTCTCCTCGTCTATGAGCCAATGGAAACCTCCTCGAGCCAGCGTGAGAGGCGATGCAAAGCCTGATTCTCCTCAGTGTGACCCAGCTTGGAACGCTTGAGGGCGGAGGCGAAGTAGGAGATGGTGTGATCGTATGTCTTGCGGTTGACCGGGAAGGGCGTGCCGTCCTTGCCCCCGTGCGCGAACGAAAAGCTGACCGGGTCCTCAAAAGACGGTTTCTCCCCGAAGATGATCTGTGAAACAAGAGCAAGGGCGCGGATGGTTGCAGGGCCGACTCCGGTGGATGCAAGGAGATTTTCAAAATTCTGAGGAGGGTTCTCGAAGGTCTTAAGGAATACGCGTTGCACCCTTTTTGAGTCGAGGTCGGAAAACTGAATGCGATGACGCTGTGGGAGTTCAAGACGGCGGATACGGGTGAACTCCTGCTGGAAGTGTCCGGGGTCATTAGCGATCTCCACGGAGCGACTTTGTGATTCTACGCTTTCGGCAGAAACCATGTTCAGGACGTCCAGTCCGCGTCTGCCTTCGATGGCGGCGTGGGGGTCTATAATAAAGGAAGGGAGTTGATCCGAACCCCAATGGTATCTACGCGCCCAGCCTATGGCGGCATTCATCCCCTGATCTATCACCACCCATCGGTCGTCCTTGGGGATAAAGAGGAAGAGCTGGTGGTAGACCTGATAGCCGTCCTGCAGGCCGGCCGAATCGACCTTAGCTGACATGCGGCTGGCGTAGATGAAAGTATCGGGTGAGAAACCGACGGAGTCGGCGATAGCGGTGATCTCTGAAGGTATCCTGCGGGAGGCCGCCCCCTTGCCGCCGACAGCGTAGATTCCCGCATCCGACCCAACATCGACTAAAGCGATCTTTAATGCGCCGCAGGTGGTGGTGGTAAGTCCGGATGAGTGCCAGTCGAAGCCCAGAACGCATCCCAGGCTCTGGAACCAGAACGGGTCGGTAAGGCGTTTGAGGAGTTCAGCCGGCCCGTATTCGGTAAGGATGTAATCTGCAATAACCCGAGCCAGCTTCACCATGCGGTTAAACAGCCAGCGCGGTGCGCGCCCACCGTGCAGAGGCAGATCGGCGGTATGAGGCATCTATCTCTTAGGTATTCCTACGGGCAAAACGTAGAGGGGTATCGTTTTATCCTCTGCTTTATCGAGATCAAGCAGCTTGGAAACCGCATCATCCGAAAACGCCCCTATGGGCACCCCGCCGAGGTCTAATGCGACCGCCTCCAGAAGGATATTCTGGGCCGCGTGTCCCGCCTCCAACCAGATGTAGCGCATGGCCCGCTCGCCGTAGCGCCTGGAGGTACGTTCGGGCACGGCGCAGAGAACGATCGAGACCGGTGCACTGCCGACCCATACCTGTCCCAAGCAAGCCACGGTAAGCTCTACGCGCTTATCACCCTTTTTGATGAGGGTGATCTTATGGGCCGCAGGATGATAAAGGAAGATGCCTTGATGGGTGACCAGGTAGGCCTCCAGGGGATAGGTGGCTCCGGCAGATGGCGCGGTGCGGAGGCCTCTGGCGGTATCCGTGATCCCCTGAGCGGCCCAGAGAAGGGTCGCGATCTGCCCGGTAGTAAGGGTATCGGATGTAAAACTGCGAATCGAGCGGCGCCCGGCAAGGCACTCCTCTATCGAGCGGTTCGTTTGCAGGGGCTCGGGCAATTTATACTCCTCGGCCACGTTATCCCCAGGGCAGGCGGCAAAAAGCAGCACCGCCAAGATTATCGGATACTTCTTCATCGCTCCTCCTGAATTTCATCGCTGCTCCAAAAAGTAAGAAACATACATCCTTCTTTCTCCCTCTATCCCCTCCATACCATTGGATAATCTGCGAACGAAGCCCTACCTGGGTGTTCAGGCCACCGTCGCCAGGGCGTCGACGAACGCGTCCATCTCCTGCTTGGTGCGCTTCTCAGTGACTGCAATGAGCAAGAGATCTGACCATTCTTCATTGAATTGGCCCAGATCGACTCCTGCAAGGAAGTTCCGTTCAATCATCGCTTCAATAACATCTCGAGCCGGGCGCTTGGTGCGTAAAACGAACTCTTTGAAGAAGGAACCCCGGAAGGCAAGTTCGCAGCCTGCGAGCTTGGAGATTCGCTCCGCAAGGTAGTGCGCTTTTTGGATGCAGAGGTTGGCCATCTCCTTAAGGCCTTCTTTCCCGATTACCGAGAGGAAGACGTTAGCGGCCAAAGCGCACAGCGCCTGATTGGTGCAGATGTTTGACGTCGCCTTATCGCGGCGGATGTGCTGCTCCCGTGTCTGAAGGGTCATGACGAATCCCGGCTTGCCCTCGGAGTCCACGGTTCGGCCTATGATGCGGCCCGGCATGCGCCGGATGTAGTCCTTCTTTGCAGTGAATATACCAAGATAAGGGCCGCCGAAGCCCTGGGCAAGACCCAGCGGTTGGCCCTCTGCCACCGCAATATCGGCACCGTAGGCTCCGGGAGGAGCAAGGATACCGAGTGAGATCGGATCGACCGAAACCACCAAAAATGCACCCGCTGAATGCACCTTGTCTGCAATCTCGTAGACCGATTCCAGCAGCCCGAAGAAGTTGGGGTGTGAGAGCACCACGGCCGCTACCTCGTCGGAGAGGAGATTATCCAAAGCCGAGACGTCTAGAACCCCGTCTGCAGTCGGGATCGTATCGATTGGGACGCCAAGCCCCTCGGAATAGGTACGCATCACCCGGGTGTAGTAAGGATGCAGGGTCTCGGCTACCAGGACCTTTTTACGCAGTGTGAGATCGCGCGCCATGTGAATCGCCTCGCCCAGGGCCGATGCGCCGTCGTAGACAGAAGCGTTGGAGACGTCCATGTCGAAAAGCTCGCATATAAAGGACTGGTACTCGTAGATGGTGGCAAGGGTACCCTGACTGACCTCGGGCTGGTACGGGGTGTAGGCGGTGTAGAACTCAGGGCGGGAGATAACGAAGTTCACGAGTGCGGGGATGACGTGATCGTATACCCCGCCGCCCAAAAAGCTCACCAGTCGGCTGGGATCGCCGTTCGAGCCGGCCATGCGAGCGAGCTTGAGTTTGATCTCGTACTCGGAGAGAGCAGGCGGCAGGTTCAGCTCGCCCTTAACCCGCAGCTCTTCAGGGATGGCCTCAAGAAGATCTTCGAAGCTCTGCACCCCTATGCGTTCAAGCATCCGGCGGATATCCTCAGGGGTGTTTGAGGTATAGGAAGCCATCAATGCCCTTCCGTGGCCAGGAACTCCTTGTAGGCGGCGGCATCCATGAGCTTCTCGACTTCACCGGGATCTGCAAACTCCAACTTGGCGATCCAGCCCTCGCCGTAGGGATCGGAGTTTATGGTCTCAGGGCTGGCGGAGAGAGCATCGTTGACCTCGACAACCTTACCGGAAACCGGCGAGTATAGATCGGATACCGCTTTCACCGCCTCGATTACGCCTATGGAATCTTCGATCTTAACCTCGCGACCTACCTTGGGCAATTCGACCATCACTATATCGGAAAGCTCTCCCTGGGCAAAATCGGTTATCCCTATTGTCGCCGCCGACCCTTCCAATCTCACCCACTCGTGGGTCTTGGAGTATTTCAGTTCTTCCGGCACGTTGGCCATTTTTCCTCCTAAATGTCAACTCGTTGGTTTAATATCCTTCAACTCAAAATCTCCTGACCGAAGACGATCCCACCTGGCTTTGCCGATTATATAGGAAGCGTGAATAGTGTCAAGCAAACGGCTGATAGCTGCCTGCGGGCGTAGCCCGCTCACTTTGAAATTTGAAATTTGCACTTTGCATTTTGAAATGCGCGGCGTAGCCGTGCTCGATCCCCTACTTATGCGAGGCTTCCTTGTAGAACGGCGGTTTCACGATAACTACGGCAACCTCGCCGCGATGGGTGCGGATTTTAAGCTCGGTACCCGATTTGGTGTAACCGCTACGCACGTAACCCAGGGCAATGCCCTTGCGAAGAGAGGGAGAGAAGGTGCCGGAGGTTACCTGGCCCAGCTCCTCGCCGTCTGCAACGATAACGTCGTGGGGACGGGGGATTCCTGATCCCTGGACTTCCAGACAGACCAGCCTGCGCGAGGGCTTCTCTTCCTTTACTTTAAGTAATACGTCGCGTGCGATGAAATCGGGCTTGTCGAACTTCACCACCCAGCCCAGCCCGGCCTCTATGGGATTGGTTCGCTTATCTATATCGTTGCCGTATAAAGCGTACTTCATTTCGAGTCTGAGTGTATCGCGCGCACCCAGTCCGATTGGGGCGATTCCTTCTTCGGCGCCCACCTCGAACAGCTTATCCCAGATAAGATTTGCCTTCTCGGCAGGGAAGTAGAGCTCGAACCCGTCCTCGCCGGTATAGCCGGTTCGGGAGATAAACATCTTGACTCCAGCGAGCTCCGTCTCAAGGCCGTGGTAGAAACCAATGGATGCCAGATCATCGGAGGTCAATCTTTGCAGAACCTGCTCCGCCTTAGGTCCCTGCACCGCAAGCTGGGCCATTGCGTCGGTACGGTCGATAATCTCAACATTGAACCCAGCCGCCTGCTCGCGCATCCATACCTGATCCTTTTCATTATTGGCCGCGTTGATGACCACAAAATAATGGTCAGGCAGACGGTAAATCAAGAGATCGTCCACGATGCCGCCTGAAGGGTAGCACATGGGCGTATAGAGCGCCTGGTGCATTTCCAGCGTGGCAACGTCATTGGTAACCAGGTGATTTAGAAAGGCAAGCGCATCCTTACCCTTGACCTCGACCCTGCCCATGTGTGATACGTCGAATACCCCGACACTCTCCCGGACCTTCTGGTGTTCGGCCATCAGACCTTCAAACTGAACCGGCATCTGGTATCCGGCAAAGGGAACCATCCTGCCGCCGGCCGCAACAATCTTATCGTAGAACGGTGTTTTCTTGTCCATTAATTTGCTCCTAGATTGGATGATTATACAGGGAGCGGGGGGAGTGTCAAGAAGTCGCCCCAAGAGGTTACATGCAACCTCTCGTGGACCTTGCTGAGACAGATAACGGGCCGACCTGAAAGGACTGTGTCAAAACCCCTTGAAACCACAGATTGAAACTCGTTTCACTCGTTTCCCTTCAGAACACAGATTAACGCAGATTAAGGCAAGAACTGGATTGAGGCAAGTCGAGTAGATACGTAGCCTGTGTGCCTTAAATGCGCGTCGTCAATTCGATGATTATCGAGAAAGTCGTAGGATTGAGTCTTTTGGCACAGACCCTGAAGGTCGGCCCCTACGTTCTCTAATAAATGTCCACCATGCTTCCTCTGTTTGTGTTGCTTGGAGTAGTCTGGCCCACGCTTCGGGTCTGGTTGCGGCTAAAACCTCATTAGTGAGGGATAAGATATTTCTGTTAGAATAATCATCAGGTAACGCGCTTACCCCGGGTAATCCGGTTTGCTTATTTACGACAAGAAGGTTAATAAGGGGAAGCTCATCGGGTCTACATATTTCGTCTCTGATAAAGCCAAGTGAATAACGCAAGCTAAGAGGACAAGTAGACCCAGTCTCTAATACTTCATTAATGGCTCGCGACAATTCACCGTAGGTGATAATTTTGGTTTCCTCTTGCGGATTGGTCAATCTTTGAATAAGGATGCGTAAAAGGTAACGAGCAACCTCTTTGGTACGGTCACTATAGCCGCTCATTCTTCCTCCTCTATATTGGTTTTGTTTACACCTGAATATAAGCCATTCCTACCTTTTGTCAAGACCAGAAGACCTACTCACCCCCACCCTACCCTCCCCCGTAAAGGGGGAGGTAATTTTCATTATTGTCTTGTCTCTCATTTACCCCTCCCTCGACGGGAGGGGGAGTTCAGGGTGAAGGTTCTATAACTTCTTTCCCCCTCCTCGGTGGAGGGGGACAAAGGAGGCGGGGAAAACGAAACCCACCTCCGCTTGACACCTACTCCCCTACACATATTATCCAGAAGAAAAGAATATGGATACGAGCAAATACCAGGATTACGTAAAACGAGCCATACGGATGGGGGCCAAGGATGCGAAGATCATCCCTGCGGATACGATAGTTGCCGCCCAGTGGGTCAGGGAGAAGTGCCAGTTCGGATGCGGGGGCTACGGGAAGAATCTAACCTGTCCGCCCCACTCACCCACCCCGGAAGAGACAAAGAGGGTAATTGGAAGCTACCGATACGCGCTGCTGATACACGGTGATGAAAACACACCCATAAACAAGATAGTGGTGAGGCTGGAGAGGAGGATGTTCCTGGACGGTTACGAAAAGGCGTTCGGCATGGGCGCCGGTCCATGTTTCCTGTGTGAAGAGTGTACCGAGCCGTGCAAATACCCGGATGAGGCGCGTCCTTCAATGGAGGCGTGCGGCATAGACGTGTTTTCCACGGTCAAGGCGCACGGGTTTCCCATAGAGGTTCTCAAGGATCAGAACTGTAAGCCCAACTACTACGGGCTGGTTCTTATTGACTGAGGTAAACGTTTTGGAAATATCCTCGCGGTTCCATTGAATCCAAACTCACAGCTCCTTCTGCATCTTTCGCATCACGGTGCGGTAACCAAGGGATTCGTAGAGTTTGAGTGCGGATAGGTTGGATTCAGCCACCGCAAGCTGGATTACCTTCATACCTTTTTCATGTGCCCAGGACTCGACGGTATCTATCAGTGCCTTTGCGATCCCCTTACCTCGCCATCGGTGATCAACGCCCAAAAGATCAAAGCTCGCGTAAGGCCCTTGAACACAATCATCCGAGGAGTGTTCTATCTCGGCGTAAGCAAAGCCTACGATTTGCGATCGAGCCTCGGCGACCATCAAGGCCGCGTCTTCACTTCCAAGCGCACCCAGAAAGAACCGCTCCAAGAACTCAATGGAATTTTGCTCGCCCGTCTGGCTCAAAGGATTAACTTCCAAGCATAGTGCGGTTGCTGCTTTAACGTCCGATTCCTCGGCTTTTCGGATGGTGTAGGAATTATTCACGACAAATCAAAGAGATACAATTTTTCCTCGGTCATCTCGCGGATAGCGTATGCAGGGCCCTCGCGCCCAAGGCCCGAGCCCTTCATCCCCCCGTAGGGCATGAGGTCTACCCTGAAGGTTGGCACCTCGTTTACCAGAACCCCACCGGCGTCTATCCCGTCGCACGCCCGGAACGCCTTCTTTAAGTCCTTGGTGAACACCGCACCCTGAAGACCGTAGCAGGTGTCGTTGACCTTGCAGATGGCATCCTCCAGGTCCTTGACCGGATTGACAACCACAAGAGGAGCAAATGCCTCCATCTTGATGAGCTTTTGATCTTCCGGGACCTTGGCAAGGATCCAGGGACCGAGCACGGTGCCTTCGCGCTTGCCTTCCATGATGACTTCCGCTCCAGCTGTCTTCGCTTCATCTATCCACGAAAGGATGCGCTCGATTTGTTTCCCCTCGATCATCGGACCTAGTTCGGTCGACTCGTCGAGTGGGTTACCGGTCTTGAGGGTAGAGACTTCGGAGACAAGAAGGTCGAGGAACGGCTGGTAGACTTCCTCTTCAACGTAGACGCGTTGGGTGGAGATGCAGACCTGTCCGGCAAGACAGTAGCCGCCTATGCGTATGCGTTTTGCGGCGCGCTCCAGGTCGGCGTCGGAGAGTATTACGACAGCGGAGTTGGAGCCCAGCTCAAGGGCGATCTTCTTGATGCCTGCGTGTCTTGTGATCTCCTCCCCTACCGTCTTGGACCCGGTGAAGGTCACCATGCGCGGGATAGGGGATTCTACCAGAGCATTCCCAACGGTGGAACCAGGGCCTATGACCACCTGGAGGGTTTCCGCAGGCAACCCTGCATCATAAAGGGTTTCTGCCAGCTTGATACCGGAAAGCGGGGTTGCCGATGCAGGCTTAAGTATTACCGAGCATCCTGCTGCGATAGCCGGGCCTATCTTGTGGGCAGCCAGATTCAAAGGGAAGTTGAACGGTGTTATTGCCGCCACCACCCCGCACGGCACCAGTTTGTAGAATCCCTGTTTGTTGGGGTGTCCTGCGGCGGAGAACGCCACCTCCTGGCCTCGAAGCTTAATGGCTTCTACTGCGGATAGCCGGAGGGTGTTCTGACAGCGTGCGACCTCGCTCCTCGCCTCACGGATCGTCTTGCCAACCTCCATCACCAGGATTTGGGTGAACTCTTCAGCGTACTTGGAAACCAGGTCAGCGGCTTTGTTGAGAATCTCGGCCCGGCGCTGCTGGGTTAAATCCCGCATCTTGATGAGGCCGGTCCGGGCTAGTGACAATTTCGCGGCAACCGAGGAGGGGGTATCCTGGTCAATCTCGGCTATAACGGAACCCTCATAAGGATTGAAAACCTTCAAATTCTCAGCCATTGACTCCTCCAAAAGTGTTTTCACGTAGTGCGAACCTTCAGGTTCGCCTGTTAGGAAACTTAGGATATTCCAGACCAGTATACGAGTGACCTATGAGGTGTCAAGAAGGAGCATTAAAATGTAGGGGCACGGCATGCCGTGCCCCTAAGGTTTTACGAGGTAAAATCTTGGGGTGTAAATTCGGGGTCCCCGCGAGGGTACGAAGTAACCTCGTGGGGTGCTACTTCGGGGTCCCCGCGAGGGTATGAAGTAACCTCGTGGGGTGTTACTTCGCGTGCTTGGCGATCTCGGTCTTGAGCCACTCGATGGCTGCTTCGCCGTGCATGAGGGCGTCAACTTCAGCGGAATCGACTGGCCTCATGGTAAATATCCAGCCCGCCCCGTATGGATCGGAGTTGATAAGGGTGGGATCATCCTCAAGCTCGGAGTTGACTTCCACGACCTCTCCTGCTACAGGCGAGTAGATCTTGCCCATCCACTTGCCGGTCTCGTAGGAGCCGATCACCTCATCGGCTTCGGCCTGTTCTTCGGTTTCGGGCAGTTCGATGAAGCTAAGCTCACCTGCCAGCTTCTGGCTGAAGTCGTTGAAACCCACACGGATAACGTCGCCTTCCTTTTTGACCCACATGTGCTCGGGGTGATAGTACAGCTCGTCAGGAAGATCGTATCCTTCTATCTCCGCCATCTTTCCTCCTTAGGATACAATACGTTTTGATTTTTCAATAAGTTCTACGAACCCATCGTAATTGATTACCTTTTCCTGTGGAGCCGAAAGTCCCCGGGCCGCAAGGTCTTCGGCAAGATATTTTACCGAAACCCCTGTCGATTCCAGTTCCCCGAGTTTTCCTCGAAGTTCTTTCGGCCCATTCACGGCAAGCACCGCGTCCTGGATGAAGCATACGGTGTCGCCGGGCTTTGCCAGCCGGGCGGCCAGCTGCCACGCGGTACGCTCAAAGGTAGAGCGGGTTACGAGATAAAGATTCTCCATACCTCCGCCTAATTAAATGTTATCACGTGGTCAACCTCGAAGATCAACTCACGCAGCTTCTCGTCCGAGATGAATTCTACTGAGATACAGTCATCTTTCAAGAGTCCGCGTTTGGTGAGGGAAGGAAGGTGGACGTACAGTCTGGCGCCGAAGTCGGCAAGCTGTGAGTAGGCATCTTCCAGCTTGTGCATCCCCAAGGCCTCCGGTGCCTGTCCCTTGTGGGCGACCAGGACCCCATCGTCTGCAAGGACAACGTGCGTTTGGATTCCCATACTCGCAAGACCAATCAATGCGCGAAACCCCTCGCCTGCGGTGGCCATTCCGTAAGGAGCCGAACGGATAAGGATCATTACCTTCTTTGCTTCCATGACTAAAATCCAAAGGAGAGAAAACGGTCGCACTCCTTGAGGTAGTTGGAGAACACGACAATACCCGCAAGCTTTGTGCCTTCAATGATGTCGGCCATCTTCAGACCTCGGAACTTTGCACAGGTGCCGCAGCCCCGTATCTTTGCACCTTTCCGGACAAGTTCAGCCATCATCCCGGCAAGGTTGCGTTCCTGAGGGGACTGTATCTCCTTAGCGAGATTGAAAACCCCGTCTTCGTAGAGAAACATGCGCACCTGGTATCCCTTGGCTAGAAACCGCTTAGCAAGATGATATACTGTATCCACGTTCTGGGAGGTATACGGGCCTGTCCTTAGGAGGAATCCTATCGTCATTTAGTCCTTTGGTACAACTAGACCTTACGCCGGATGTAGAATTTTAAGGTGTCTCCCTCTTCCTTCCTGCCCAGAAACTCGTTCCCTGTCTGATCGCACCATGCGGGAAAGTCCTCGCGCGCCCCTTCATCGTCGGACAGAACCTCAAGAACCTCGCCCATATCAACCTCTTTGATCTTCTGAGCGGTCTTGAGCACAGGTATTGGGCAAAGCATCCCTCGCGCGTCAAAGGTGTGGTCTTT
>JAGMDF010000066.1 GCA_023128825.1 Caldifarciminota bacterium
AACACGCGCGGGTTGGGTGGCTACACCCCGCCGGCTGAGTTCCTCGAGATTCCGTCAATGAGCGAAACAATCCTTGAGGCACGCTTTACTTCAGAGTACGTCTATGCAACCGATGCTCAGGCAGGGCAAAACGCTTTCCTCGTGCGTCCTGAACGGTTCAGGTTCTACTTCCCTCTGCCGTGGCGCTTCGGGCTTGGAGCGCAGATCACCCAGCGTTTCAATCTTGATTTTTATGTAGAGAGCGACTCCGCCCGTTCGGCAGATTATACGCTTATCAGACGTGTTAAAGGGCGAGGTGGGATCGAGGGGCTAAGGCTCTCGCTTGACAAGGGTTTCTACGATATTATCTACCTGGGTGTCGGATACGAAAGGTTGTTCGGCGGAGCCTGGGAGCGCTGGGATTCTGAGATCGTCGAACTTAACCAGATAACGGTGGATTCTCTTCTATATTATTTCGGCGGCAACGGTGTGTGGGGTATGGCGGGATTCAAGCTGGGATCTCTAGAGCTTCGCGGCTTCTATGCACACCCCCTTGGTCTTCAGGTTACCACCGAGGTGCAGACCTCACGCGATACCACGGTCGTTGACTCGGCTTCATACACCCCGCCTGCGGAGTTGGGAGGGATCATTACTTACTCCACAGATAAGCTCGAACTGGGCCTGGCGTATATCCAGCAGAAAGCGGAGGATCCCGGCTCCCTCTCCTTTATTACGGGGCATCTTGTTGAGGCCAACGCCGCTTACAAGCTTAAACCGTTCATTTTAACTGGCAAGGCCGGATGGAAGAGTTGGTACGTGGAGTCCGCAGGTGGTTCACCTATACGCGACATCTACCTTGGTATAGGAACGCGCATACCTATCGAGTCTTACGGTTATGGAGTCATCCAGCTTTCAGGCGGTCTGCGTAACGGAGGGAAAATCTCGGAGTATCATATCGGACTTCGCGCAGGCCTTGAGTTCAGGGAGCTATGGAAGAAGCGTGAGAGGATGTGGGGTGGTTAGCGAGAATCTGGGAAAAGTAAGGGGGCGCATCTCCGCGGCCTGTGAACGTGTGGAACGCGACCCACTGGAGGTAAAGATCGTTGCAGTTACCAAGACCCATCCTCCAGAGGTTGTACGCGAAGCAATCGCCGCCGGTATCAACATAATAGGGGAGAACCGCGTCCAAGAGGCAGAGGTGAAATATAAAGAGATTGAGGCAGAAATCGAGTGGCATCTGGTTGGCCACCTGCAGCGCAACAAGGTTCGCAAGGCCCTTGACATATTCTCAATGATCCAGAGTCTGGATTCTAAGCGCCTGGCCGACGAGATAGAGAAGGAAAGCGCAAAGCTGGACAAAATGACACCTTGCCTTATAGAGGTTAACACGTCGGGAGAGGAGACCAAGTTCGGCGTGGCTCCGGATGATCTGGCCGGGCTGGTTGCGGAGGTTTTGAAATTGGAGCACATCAAGCTGGTAGGCTTGATGACAGTGGGTCCTCTGACCCAGGACAAGGATAGAATAAGACGCAGTTTCGTGCTCTTACGTGAGCTGCGCAACCGGGTTGAAAGCGTCTTCGGGTGCTATATGCCGCATCTTTCGATGGGTATGAGCGACGATTTCGAGATTGCGGTTCAGGAAGGCGCCACGATGCTTAGGCTCGGGCGCGTATTGTTCGGCCCGCGACAAAGCTTTGCCGGGGCTTGACAATGCCCGGTAAAATCAGTATATTCTTAGCTTGTTGCCGGGGTAGCTCAGTTGGTAGAGCACGGGTCTGAAAAACCCGGTGTCCGCAGTTCAATTCTGCGCTCCGGCATGCTTGACAAAGCATAGAAAGAGTGTATAGTTATACACTAAAGAAGTAAGTAAAAGGAAGTCAAACAAACTTAAGCCCAAGGAGGGAAATAATGAAGAAGGTAGCACTTCTTACTGTCCTTCTTGTTGTGGCCGCTTCTGCAGCCATTACAATTACTTTCCCAGATGGAGATCCCACCACCGTAGGTGTCCCGGTTAGGGTAGTCATCACGTCAGACGCAGTGGATAATGTCGATCTATTTGTTAATCCAGGGCAAAAAACGTGGGCTTATCCTACTGAAGTTGATCTTGCTCAAACAGGCCCCACTACTTTTGAGTATGACGACGACATAGAAATTACTCATCCTGGCACTAATCTTACCCTTTTTGCTAGTAAAGGGATCGAGAACGGCGAATCAGACCCATTCGATGTGGTAGTGGGCAATGCCGTCAAGTGGCAGATACTTGCTCCCGGCGAGGTTTCTGACCCCGGACTCGCCACGGACACAACCGGAAAGCACGGCAGTGCCTCAGTTACGGCTGGCGATCCTGAGAACTACACCATCAACATCTGCGACAAGTGGTGGAACCCGGCAACTGGAACCCAAACCCCGAGCCTTGAAACTACTGATCCCTTCGGTCATTTGCCTGCAACCCCTGTGGTAGGTGCAAACAGCATCGAACTTCGCACCGCAGGTTCACGTTACGTTAAGGTCTACGGTGGTGGACTGACTCTGACTGACTCAAGCAAGGTCACGGTCAATCCAGGCGAAGCAACCCAGCTTCTCCTTTTATGCCCAGGTGAGGTTGATCTGCCTGGTGACAACGCCACTTCCGGTTCCCTTGGTAAGTATGGTGATCTGGAGGATGCCACTCTGGGTAGCAAGTACCTTGTCGAGATCAAAGCGGTCGATGATTGCTGGAATCAGGTTACTAGTTACAACGATCCTGATGTGAACGTATATGCGGATACCAATCTTACTACTGATACGACGTATACGCTTGAAGGAGGCACCACAGGTCCGTTCGTAAACGTGAAATTCATTAAAGTGAACCGCCAAGGTGAATACATTGACGCCATCGGTTCTCTGGGGTTGAAGACCGACTACTCCACCTTAGTGGTAGTCCAACCAGGTGTTGATAGGCTTGAGGCTGAATTCATACCTGCAACTGTTCCCGTGGGTGTTCATGCCGATCTTGAGGCCAGAGCGTGGATAGGTGATGATCCTCTGCCGTTCGGTTGGGCTGACGTGGAACTTATTGAAGGTTCTGCAACTCACTTTCACCTCGATACTACCTCGATCAAGATCGAGGACGGCGTGGGCAGTGTGGACGCGTGGGCCGACACGGTGGGCACCTATGTCGTTGAGGTCACCTCTGGCGATCAGGTTGCGACTGATACACTGATTGTTGAAGAAAGACCCGGTGTCACCGTGATTCCTAACCCCTTCAAATACGGCGCAGAGGGACACTATCCAATTCGCTTCAGCTACAAGGTAGCCGAAGCAGGTGCCGCTGAGGTTCTGCTGTTGATCGCCGATCCATACGGCAACATAGTCTACAAGGCGACCTATGAAAAAGGTGCCTCCGAGACAGAGGCAGGTACGCAGGAGATTCCCTGGGACGGCAAGAACAGTAAAGGCAACATGGTCGCCAGCGGGATGTACCAGGCGGTGGTTAAGGTTACGCTTACGAATCTCAGCACCGAGGTTTTGAAGAAAAACTTCATGGTGATCTGGTAGGTCAGGAGGCAATGATGAAAGCAAGATACGTATTTATAGCACTTACACTGGTTGTCGGGCTTGCATTTGCACAGACGGTTGAAGGTACAGGCGGCCAGGGCGCTATGCTCTTTGAAGCAGGCGGCAGTGCTCGTTCGCTGGCTATGGGTCAGGCCTTTACCGCCTTAGCCGATCAGGGCGAAGCCGTGCTCTACAACCCGGCAGGTCTGGGGCAGATTCACTCTGCAAAGCTCTCGCTTTTGGGCGGAACCCTTTACGGGAGTACTTACCAGAGTGTGTTGGCCTACAACATGCCCTGGGCTACTTATGGGACGTTTGGTCTGGCCTATGTGGGAGCCTTCGGTGCCCTTGAGGAGACGATTGATCCATATGGCAATAACATCCCCGATGCCGATGCGGGAATGAGTAACTCCGGCGTGATGATCAGCTACGCCAAGAAGTTCAGTGCCTTTGGTGTTGGGCTTGCCCCCAAGCTTTTATTCAGCACGCTTTCGGATGAGCAGGCGCTTGCCTTTGACGTGGACGTCGGATTCATGTTCTACCCGCTCAGCCTCATCCTCGCCAAGAAACTCACCGGCTCCATTCCATACGACCTGGTTACTTTGGGTGTTGCTGCCAAGAACCTTCTGGCAGCTACCATGGACTACACGGGCAGCGGCATGGAACCTGCGAACCCGCGCATCGTCCGTGCCGGACTGGGGATCAGGTTGCTTGACAACCGCGTGAAACTCGCCTCTGATGTTTCCTACACGCTCGATGACAACAGCGTCTTCGGCTGGTATGAAGGCCTTGAGGTATATCCGGCGAAGCTTCTGGCTCTTCGTGCCGGAATCAACCACAACTTCTTCAGCTTCGGGCTTGGTGTCAATGCCGAGCTTTCACGCAGCGTGGCGCTTGAGGTTGACTATGCCTTCATGATGAATTATGCGAGCGAGTTCCTGCTCGAACCGGTTCATAAGGTATCCTTAAATCTCACCCTGAAGAATGTTGCCGGACTTTGGCTTGCCTCTCGTCCTGCCGAGCTTAACTCCCCGGCCGACTACGCGGAGATTACCGTTAACGGGGCATCACAGTTCAAGAGACGTATCAAGCGTTGGGTTTTCGAGATCAAGGACGCCGGCGGGAACGTGGTCTATCGAAAAGCCCAGGACGTATACGGCGAGATCGATGAGCTACCTTCAAAGTTTACCTGGAACGGCGTGAACAGCATTCGCGGCGGTCAGGTTGATAGCGGTACCTACTACTACCAGATTACGATCACCGATAAACTCGGCGACAAGATAGTCTATGAAGGGCTTCTCCTCAAGGTAGACTGGAAAGGTGTAAGGAGATAGGAAAATGAAGAAGCTGGTAGTCTTCCTCGCGATCCTCGTCGTTGTCGGGGGGCTCTTTGCAGACAAGTTCATGGACGACTACAAGGATGCGGAGCGTCTGCTTACGCAGAAGAACTACGAGCAGGCCTATAGACTCTACAACGGACTTATACGGGAGTCCGCCCCCCGCGGTTTTGCCGCCGAGATAAAGTACCGTACCGCTCAATGTGCATATAACCTCGGGCGCTTCGAGGTGGCGATCTCGCTTCTGGAAAAGGTCCTGAATGAGGATATCCCCGCAGATGCTCGTTACGCTTATCTTGAGCCGCAGGTGAAGTTCTCCCTGGGGTTGTGCTACTTCCAGATAGGAGAGGACCAGCGAGCTCAGCGCTTTCTTGACGAGGCAGAGGCACTGGGCGGAATGGGGATCGCGGATTACCTCATCCGCATGGACTATAAGACGGCGTACGATCACCTGAAGGATAAAGAGTATCCGGTTGATAAGCTTTTCCTTGCTCGCAGCCTCATAAACTCCAGAGATCCCGAGTTCTTCAGCGACATCCGGTACCTTCTTACCCAGCTTTCCGAGGAGGTTGCCCTTGAGGAACTCGTTGACTTCAGCCGTGCAGAGATGCAGTTTTTCAACCAGGATTATGCCACATCAAAAAACGTCTTCCGCGACTTCATGATCAAGTATCCGCAGACAGCGCTGAGACCCTATGCTGAGTATTACCTTGCTTGTTCCTACTTCCACGATGGTGAGCACCGCTATGCTATTGACCTTTTAAGTAAACTCACCGATCCCAACACCAATCATGTGCTTGCAGCTCATGCCTTCTTTGTGCGCGGCGAAGCTTATAAGGAACTTGATCTTGCAGACAGCGCGATGTTTTCGTTCGAGCAAGCCCGAATCGTTGCTCCCAACTCGATGGTCGACTTCTACACCACATACAGGCTCTACGAGATCTACCGAGAGCAATACAAAAACAAGGGTGAGGAGATTGCTCTAAGCATGGCGAAACGAGAGGCTAAGCGCATGGGAGATATAGCTCTTCGCGGGCGCCAACAGTTCCTTATGGAGAATCTTTCCAGCTACGTGCGGGGCAACATCGAGTTTGATCAGCACGTCTACACTGAGGCTCTTAACTACTACCGTGAAGTCACCGTTGATCTACCTTCACCTGACTATGCCACTGAAGAGGAGCTTTTGGTGTATGAGACGGCCCTGGCCATGGCACTTCTGGCGCTCAACAGGCAGGATAATCGCGAAAGCTATAACACTGCGATGACCATGCCTCACACTTACTTCACGATATTTAAGCGGGATTCGGTTGCTCTTGAGTACGGCGGTGACTGGCGGGCGTATCTCCTCTATAACCAGGCCGATGCAACATACTACTCCTCTTACGTACGTGGAGAGATCCGTAACATAAAGAGGCGCGAGCAAGCACGAGAGAAGTACCAGGAGATCCTTAAGAAGTATCCTGAGTCCTATATGAGTACCTTGGTCAAGGTTGCTCTGGCATGGTATAAGCTTGAGGCAGGAGAAGGCTACTACGATGAGGCCATTGCGGAGTTTGATGCCCTTACCAATCCTGAGAGCCCGACTGCTACCCTTAAGAAGGACGCTTTGGTTCTTGCAGCTTACGGAAAGGCACTCGCTTACTACTACAAAGGCGACTATGCGAACGCTGGTAACTGGTTCCTGAATGAAGAAGACTACGAGGTTGCACTTGGCATTGCTGTGAGACGTGAGGATGCCAGTGAACGTGTGCGCTACAATGAGATTGCGGATAGCCTTATCGACAAGAGTCTTTACTGGCGCGGGCTGTGTCTGGAAGCGCTCGGCGGCTACGGTGATGCATTGGTTATCTACCAGCATATCGCCGATGACTACCCTGATCGCGAAAAGGCGGGAGACGCCTGGCATAAGATTATAGAGTTCAATCTTCGTGGAGGTCGGATTGAGGTCGCGGTCTCTGCAACCGAAGAAGTCAAGAGCAAGATGTCTGTCAATCCCAGGATCTACAAGCCGGCCTACGGGTACGGATTGGCGTTACTTTACAATTTCTACTACACCTCGGGCGATGAAGGAGCTGCCGAGGAGTATGCAAAGAAGCTTCAAAGCGAACTGGGAACCACTGAATACATTGAACAGCTTTACTATGACCAGGCCATGCGAGATACCAGCGTCGCGAATATCGGTGATCTGCGGGGGAAGATAGAGATGATACGGACGCGTAATCCGCGTAGCACCTACCTGCCTGATCCCTTGTTCCTCCTGAGCCTGCTTCTTATAGAGGAGAGAAGCTTCGATGAAGCCAAGGATGTTCTGGTCGAACTCAAGAACTGGTCAGATATTTCGGCTACCAGAGACAGGATGCCCGACATCTCCTATCAGCTCGGAAGGGTACATTTCCAGACAGATAACTACACCGATGCAGTCACCGAGTTCGAGGCGTGGACGCGCTACTACGAGACCGGCGAAAACGCAAGGACCGATCTTGCTCCATTCGTCTACTACTTCCTCGGTCTATCCTACTATAACCTAGGAGACCAAGAGTCTTCACCTCAGGTTCGTGCCGGGTACTACCGTAATGCTTTGAAAAACTTCAAGGTCATTAAGGAAACCTACGCCGATAGTGATTTCTACGCGGAGAACACAGATCAGGTAGAGAGGTTTATCTCTCAATGCAGGAAAGGAACCGGCTAACGCTTATCTTAGCCTTAACAATTCTATTATCTGCATCTCCCGTGCTTTCTGCTGCAGGGGAGATGCAGATTACTATTACAGAAGAATACAAAGGAGCAATTCGGGAACAAAAGCCTCATGGGCTTTTCCACGAAAGCGGGGAGGTGAAGCTGGAGGGAGGACTTACCCCAGAGCAGGTCTCTGGTCTTAAAGGGATTATAAACAGCACTGATCTTGTGGTGCTGCGAGACGCATTACAGAACTCGATCATCCTTGATCTGTATGAGAAGGGCAGCTACGCGGCTCTTCTAAATGAGGCCCGGAGTTATCTTGAGAGATACCCTGAGGGAGACCCTGTATTCCGCCCCCATATCCTCTTCCATGTTGCAGAAGCGCTTTACTATCAGGGTGAATACCAGCAAGCGATGCTGCGTTACCGGGAACTGATGAACGACTACAGCTACTCCGAGATCTATACCTTCGCCCATCAGGGGCTTGCCTGGTGCCTTATGCACCTGGGACGTTATAGTGAGGCGCGCGGTGAGTTCAAGCAGCTTCATCCTGCGACGGTGGAGGGTTATGTGGCGGCGTTTTTCGGCCAGGCGATCAACGAGTTTAACGATGAGAGGTACCACGAAGCCATCAGGCTTTTCTTTGACGAGGCGGGTTATCAACAGATACCTCTGGAAGGGACGTGGGGACCTTTGGCAAAGTCGCTTGTCCCAAAGAATCTCTACTATAAGGCACTGGCCTACGACCGTCTTGGGGATCAGCGCACGGCGGTTCTTTACTTCAGACGTGTCTCCGAGGACTATCCTGATTATTCCAAGGCAGGCAGGGCCACCTATCTTGTCGGATGGTTGAGTTTCCTCGCAGAGGATTATGATCAAGCCATAATCTTCTTCAACAGGGCCATTGACCTGGTTGCCGACAGTTCAGACATCTACGAGATTCGCGTCAATCTTTCCCAGGCCTACTACAATGCAGGGCGTTTGTCCGAGGCGATCAGCAACTGGAAGGAGATTTGCAGAACTACGAAGGCCTCGGTGGCTAACACCGGTCTTGAGCAGTGCTACACCAGGCTCTCTGACGAGATGATCGCCGGAGACTACGGGCTTTTCCCAACCGATACCCTTGAACGTCTCTTGAAGAACTTCGCCGCAGACCTTCCCGGTTCAAAGGATCTGCCCACCTTCCAGTTTCAGTTAGCTCAAAGGTTTTATGACGATAATAACTACCGTAAGGTGCTTGAGTGGACAGCATCAGCCCTGGCGTCGCAGGCTAACGAAGATGTCATCAAGGACGCAAAGAGGCTGCGTCTCTTTGCTTTCTACTCCCTCAAGGAGTGGAAGGACCTGATTGAGGAAGGCGAGAACTTCAAAAAGCAATACCCAAAAGATGTTAAAGGTGAACTCCTGTATATTCTTGGGGTTGGGTATGCTTCCCGCGGTGATGACTTGAAGGAAACCAACGTTACATCGGCACATGATCATTTCCGCAAGGCAATCCCTCCGTTCGAGAAGTTCCTTGCCACCGCCGCAGCGGATAACCCATATCGAAGCTATGCCGAGCAACTCCTGGCTTACTGCCGCAGCCAGTTACAGTAGTGCCGCTGCTTCTTTCTCCCTCATCCTTGTATTTTTCACAGCTGCACCGATCGAATCCGGGGCGCGAACATACGTGTAGATATGGCTGGGGCTTGGGAGAGTATGGAAGACGGACGCCGCGAAAGGGATCAAGAGGGGGTCCGAGGAATCATCAAAAAGACCGACGCCACGTGAGGAAAAGATTGCACCCCTTGAGTGAGGGTAATCTGTCTCTATAATATGGAAGAGATGGAGAATTACTTTAGGAGAACGTGATGGTCGCATTGCTTTTGTTGCTAATCAGCCAGGATGGTTTGGGGGTTCGCACTGTCGAGGCTTCGGAGGTATTGCAGCGCAAGCCGCATTTCGCATACAGACTGCCAGAATGGGTCACGGATCACTATCTCTTCGCGCTTGCCGGCTTCTCGCTTGATGAAGAGATCGAGAAATGCATTGATGCCACGACCCTTACCCTTGGCCTTGGCGGCAAGCCTTTAAGCCCGGCAATGGTCGGTCCTTTCGAGCTGCTTGGACAACTGAAACACGAGGAGGCGATGAAGATCCTGGAGATGCAGCTTGGGATCTCACCTGCACCTGAGGTGAGGCGTCAGATCCTACTCTATCGTATAACCGGCGACTGGATGGGCGGTGATCTTGACGCGGCAAGACGAAGCCTTAAAACACTCCAGGCCGACCGAGAGGCGGCGCAAAGCGTCGATCTTGATTTCCTCTCCTCTCTTCTTTCCTACTGGAAGAAGGGTGAGGTGGCGACCGACGACTCGCTTCTTTACTTTCTTTTAGTAGAGCGTGATCCTGAAAAGGCCTTGAAGTTTCTACCCGATCAACCAGTCCCGGCGCAGGCTTTGCGATACCATCTTAATGATGAGGTTCAGGTTTTGCCTGAGGGCTCAACGGGACGTTTTCTGCGTGTCCACAGACTGCTTCGTCAGGGGCGCTACCAGGAGGCTGAGGATTCCTTAAAGCGGCTTTCTGATCTGCGCTTCCCATACCAGGCGCTCTCACGCTACGATATGGCTGCGGCCCTTCTGGAACGCGATAACTCGCGCAAGGCACATCTTGCGGTGCCGGATTCCTTCCCGTACCAATGGCTCCTTCCTCAGCGTTCGCTTGCCCTTATGAGAGGGCGGGTTGAGTGGGCAGAGGAGCGTCCCACCGACGCCAAGAGGTGGCTTAGAGAAGCTCAGGATAACGTCTCGTTCGATTTGTACGCCAAGTGGGTGACGTCCGCAAGCAAGGCCGATCCTGCCACCGAGACGCACTTTGTCAGACGCAATGCGGATGAACTCTATCGTGCTCTGCGGGTTGCCGATCTCTTCAGGGAGGGTGAATACGAGCGTGCGGTTCCCATTCTTGAGAAGTCTCTTAGGGAGCTTGACGTATCCGGCTTCACGCCCCTTGACGATCTTATGGTGGCGCTGTATGGGGTTGCCCAAAATGAACAGGCTAACTACCAGCTTGTAGTGAGATTGGCAGATGCAGTCCGGGAACGCGGCATGGAATTGGAAGAAGAAAGCTACTTTGTAACCGCTGCTCATCTGGCTGTAGCTGACGCCTACTACTACGCTGGAGGTCGTTACGAGGATCTGGCGAAGCCTTTCTATGAGTATTGTATGAAGAGTGACTTTGACGATCTTCGTCATCTGGGTCTTTTTGGTCTTGGATGGAGTTTGCTTGGAAAACGGGAAATGGAGGGTATAGAACCTGTTCTTTCAGCCCTGCGAGAGGAATCCCTGACGGAGTGGGAAAGTCAGGTTGCGATATTCCTTGAGGGCATGGTTTTTTATGCAAGGCGTGATTTCAAGGAGGCTGCCGAGGTCTTTTCCCGATTGAACTTTTCATCGGTGCCCCAGATGCAAATGCAGGGGCTTTACTTTGAAGCCCGCTCCTACGAACAAAGCGGCAGGCCTGAACTTGCCGCTTCTGCCTACGATGATCTGCTTGCCGTTTTCCCGGACCGGGAAGAGGTGCGCGACTCGTGGACTCGTTTGGTGCGTGCTCAGATCGAAATGGATGATATCGATGCGGCAGAAAAGACCCTGAATCGTCTCATTAGGCAGGCGAAACTCCACCATTTCCCGTTTGTCGATCTGTATAAAGAGATACTTCTCTTGATCTTCGACGCCTCTATGGCCAAAGGCGATGAGGAGCAGGCTATGGAAGTGGCAAAAAGTTTCAGTCTTGCTCAGAACTCGACGTTGCCGCTGGAGGCTTTCCACTATCGAATCGGAGAGCGGGACACGGCGCTTTGGCAGACCGATCATCTTATCGGTGTAGTTGCAAAGCTTTCCCACGTCAATCCTCAAAGCGCATACCTGCCGCCGCTTCTCTTGCAGCTCGCGCGCATGGAGATTGAACTCGCCGACTACGGACCTGCCATAGAAAGGCTTGAGCGAATCATCCGGTGGAGCAAGTTTCAGGATGTAAGTAACATACTACCCGAGGCATCCTACGAACTGATTCGTGCCGCGGTGCTCTCCAAGGACTGGGAACGGGTAATACTTCGAAGCGAGATATTCATGAGATCCTATCCTGATCTGTATGAGCTTGCCCCACGTGTGCTTTTTTTCCAGGCAGCGGCCCTCCTGGAACGTGCAGGTAACGGCGAGGCCTTCGCTCGCAAGGAAGATGGCCAAAAGGCCATCGAGGCTTTGAATCGACTTGAGAACTCCTACGCCCGGACTGATTTTGTAAAGGAGTCGGTGGATGATATTAAATCCCTGCGGCGTTCAGCCGAGTTGCTTGTCCGCTAGAGGGGTTCGACGTCTTCGAAGTACGGATTTCCATCTTTCGGAGATATCCTGGCCTTCAGTCTTATGACTGAGCTTTTTGCCCAGGGTATCTTTCCGATTGACCTTTGTTCAATTTTTATTATAATAATACGTTTAAGCCTCAGAGGAGTGCCGCGGTTTTTGGTTAAGAGTCGGGCGGCAGGTGGTAAGTGGTTGGAATTGCGCGACTTGGAAGTTGGGCAACTTGTCTTCTTTCCGTAAACGTAAAGGCGAGTTCGAACGTCTTATAGATGAGAAAAAGTGGTGATTTCAAGGATGTATCCCATTAGGGGATAAAGACTTGACAAGAAGGGAAAAGTGGACTATACTTTGGTCAAAGCATTGTTAAAGGAGGTACGATGAAGTTATTGCAGCTGGTCAATCCGAAATTCAGTTGGGTTATGACAGTGATTCTCGTGGTTTCAGTTATCGCGATCGCATTGATCGTGGAACGGTTTATCTACTTCGGCAAACGACGTGTCAAGGCCGCGAGGTTCTTCGAGAAGGTTAAGGAGACGTTTGCAACAGGTGGTATCCCCGAGGTGCTTGCCCTCGTAAAGAACTACGATGTTCCTTTCGCTCACATTGTTCGTGTTGCTTTCGAGAACTACAATCTCCCCGATGAGATGATCGTTGAGCTCATGGAAAGCGAGATTCTCGAGCAGCGGACCAGGATGGAACGTTTCTTTGGTGGTCTGAACACCATAGGCAACGTGGCGCCGCTTCTAGGACTTTTGGGCACGGTTCTTGGTCTTATCAACGCATTCGCTAACATCGCTACGTCTGGTTCGGGCGGCCCTGCCGTGGTTGCGAAAGGTGTTCAGGAGGCCCTTTACACTACCGCTTTCGGATTGATAGTTGCCGTGCCGACCATCTTCGCTTACAACTACTTTGCCAAGAAGTCCACCGATTTGACGGATGAGATGGAGTCCTTCATGCGCCAGCTCCTCAAGCTCATCTCGATGTCCAAAGGTGGTTCCTATGAGAATCCGCAAGCCTAGCAGGAAAGCGCATACATCCGGAGAGGCTCAGATCACCTCTTTGATTGATATTGCCCTGAGCCTCGTTATCTTCTTCATCGTTACCCTTCCTGCGCTTCTGGAGAGCGGAATCTTTGTGAAGGCCCCAGGCGTAATTTCCGGAGGAGCGACCGACCAAAGCGATGAGTTCAAGGTTGCCATCTACCTTAGGGCCGACGGCACCTATCTTTTGAACGAGGAGCCTATCGAGAAAGAACGGATAGGCCCACTGATTGAGCTTTTGCTCCAGCGCAGCGTTGATAAGATGGTAGTGGTACGTGCTGACGGTGGGGTTAGCCACGGCGACGTGGTAGAGATCCTTGATCTGGCAAAGGAGAAGAAGGCGGTTAAACTGGCACTCCTGCGAGGTAAACCTTTAGAAGAAGGTGGGTCGTAATGGCTGAACGTAAGAAAAAGAACGATCTTGATATCCAGAAGGCTATCATGCCTATGGCTGGTGTGGCCTTGATTATCGTTCTGATGATGATGATGACCGCGACGCAACTGCTTACTCATGAAGAGACCCCTGTAGAGGTGCCCAGGGCGAACACGATGGAACGAAAGACAGAGGATAACCTGACGATAGCCCTCGTAGGTACTATGGATAATCCTGAGGATCGTAAGCTCTATCTTAACGATTCGCTTATGCCCCTACCTTCTATCGAGCGGCGGATTCAGCAGAAGATGAGCGAGGACCCCTTCTATCTGGTTGTTATTCGTGCTGATAAGAGTGCACCTTCCCAATGGGTTATGGATCTTTTAACGATGGTTAAAGGTGCGGGAGCGCAGCGCATAGCGCTATCCACTAAGCGCATTGTCAAGAAAGAAGAAGCCACCAGTGGCTAATGAAGGAGATGAAAAATGGCTAGTTTTATGGGATTAGAGATCAGCCCGCATCCCAGGGATTGGTTGCATGCGTGGTGGCTGGCCATCTCTAACACGGCTCGCGGTTTTGGTGAGATTTTTGCAAACAAACGGCTGTGGGTCGGGCTTGCCGTTTCAGTGGCCCTGCATGGGTTGATTTTCTTCCTCTCGTTGGATTTGAGGGGACGCAGAGTAAGTGAAGATCTAGGTCAGAATATAGATGTGATCTACGATCCCACTTTGCCCCCTAAAGCCCAGCAGCTTGTTCAGCAGCAGGAACAGTTCATGCCGGGCGGCACAGCAGACGAGACTGCACCCCTCGATATCTCAAAGGGCAAGGTTTCTTTCCAGTCCCAGATAGAGGTTGATGAGTTCTCCCTGGATAAGGGCCAGGCCAGCTTAACCGGTGATGTTATCCGAATCAATCCCAATGCGCGGCTTTCGACGGAGGAGATATTGGCCCAGGCTCCGATCGACATCTCACGTAGTGTCGGCGGCACTGGTGCCCAGAATCCCTTCGATCAAATCGCGTCTGGCGTGGGCAGTTCAATCGAATTGGACAGTAAAGCCACACAGATCGGCTCTCAAGTGGAGAAACCTAAGTTTGAGAAAGCCGGTGGTGATGGCGCGGCTAAACAGGCCGTTACTGATGGAGGCGCTAAGAAGTCGACCTTTTCTCTCTCGGGCGACCTGTCGCCTTCAGATATTATAACCAGCCCCTTCCCTGTGTATCCGCCCTGGGCAAGGCAGAAGGGTCTGACCAATGTCACGGTTACTATCCGCTTCGCAGCCGATGCCGCAGGGAACGTGCTTCCCACTATGATCGTGGCCCAGAGCACCGGCTATCCGAACTGGGATTCCCAGGTTAAGTCAGCCCTGGCTCGCTGGAAGTTCAAGCCCGCCGATGGTATTGGTAAACGAAACGCTACCATTACCTTCAGGTTCATCTTGACTTAGGAGGTTCGCTTTGAGGAAGATACTGTTTGTTCTCTTGACGGCGTTAGTCGTTATTCCGGTAACTCTCTTAGGCCAGCAGCTAGGGGAAAGGGTTGTAACAGGGAAAGCAATCATCGAGAGTAAGCCGAAGGCGTTCTACTACGAGATAGATCCTTACCAGCCTATAGGGATTCTCCTGGGTGCCAACAGGTTCATCCTTGACCCAAACCTTATCACCCAGGTGGAGATGGCGGTTGGTCGAAGCACCTTCATGGCCGATCCCTATCTTTTGCGTATCCCGGTTCAGATTCCCAGGTTCTACAATCTTGACCACGAGGTTTTGAGTGTAGAAACGGCTCCCTACCAGGAGCGTGGTGTGGGTGAATGGGAAGTGCAGATACTGGATGCAAGAGGTAGTACCTTTCGCACCCTTCAAGGTAAAGGCTCCCTGCCGGCTTCCATTAGCTGGGATGGGCGCGGTGACGAACTCACCGAGGTGATGCGTGTAGGCGATGTCTATTCCTACATTATAATCCTGACCATGAAAGACGGTTCCCGCATGCGCAAGATCGGCCGGCCTATCGATCTGAATGGGATTGCTTACGACAGCGTAGTTGCGGTGAAGGAATCAGAGATTGCAACCTACGATCCGATTGTCTCTGAAAAGATCGCCCGCTATTATCAGTACGTTCTCAACCGCTTCAAAGAGAAGGGCTTCTCCCGGATCAGAATAACCGCTTCGGATAGCTATATAGCTGATATCGCACAGCGTTATCTTAGCGAGCGTCTTTACCACACTGAGATTACCGTTGTGGAGAACCCAGAGTACGCGCGTGTAGAGTTTATTTTCCAATAGGGAAAGAGTAACGTTAGACGAGGAAAGTTGAAAGGCCCGTGTGGTTGACACGGGCCTCGCTTTAAATATAATCCAATCTCAAGGAGCCGTAGTTCAGTTTGGTTAGAACGCTAGCCTGTCACGCTAGAGGTCGCGAGTTCGAGTCTCGTCGGCTCCGGTTTTTTTCTTCCCTTTAGTCTCCAACCAACGTGAGAAAAACCACAGCACAGGCAGTACGATTACAGCCGCTGCCAGTCCCCACCACCCTAACAGGGAAAAGGAAGTTACGATAACGTCCGCCGTGAGCACCCCCACACAGATCGTAAGGAAAGAGCGCCAGGGCGGCATCCTCAGAACAGACGCGATAAGAGCGCCGGTCCATGCGCCGGTTATAGGTAAAGGTATCGCTACGAACAGGAACAACCCCAGATACTCGTAGCGTTCGATGAGTCCCCCCTTCCTTTGAGCATGAGCAATGAGCCAGTCGAAGAAACGGCGGAATGTCTTGAGGCGACCGAGGAGGCGCATTACGGCGTCAAAAAGAAAGAGGATGGGAATTACAGGCAGGATGTTTCCTGCAAGCGCTATAAGCGAGACTTCAAGCCAGGGAAGACCGAAGCCGTGTATACCCAGTGGTACGGCTCCGCGCAGCTCGGAGATGGGCATCATGGAAAGAAGAAACACCACCAAACGCCCACCCAGCCCCTGCTGGCTTAGTTCCTGCCCGATATATTCTCCCAATCCGCCACCTAATGCCAGAACTGCAAAGATAAGAGTCCCGATCAGGGCAAGCCTGTCTTTCTTCTGTGCCATATCTCCACCAGGGAAAGGGCCACCACAAGGATCACGAGTAACGGGTTCTGTAGTGGTTTGAAATTAAAGGTCTTTCTGCGTGGGAGGGATTCAACAACATCTTTGAGTTCTTCGGGGGTGATGAGTTCTCCTGAGTTTTGCCATGCCAGATGCGCGAGCAGCTCATAGTTGGCTCCCCGCGAGGGCTGTTCGGGAGGAGCCGGGGTTATTTCGATCCCACCCCGTGGGGCGAATCTTTGATTGTTCCATGAGATACCAAGGCGATAGGCTCCGGCGGGCGGCGTTCCAGAAAGACGAAACGAGTTGGTACTCAATGGGATGACGTTCAGCGCATGCGAATCCGGCATCAGCCAGGCTTGGATTCCGCCCCCGGTCACCTCCACCTCAGAAAAGAGTGCGAGCCTTAATGAAGCATCGGTTGATTCCTCCACCCCGAATCTGAAAGGGAATCCCTCACCTTCTACAAGGTAGGCCAGTGCGGTTCGGATAAAAGAGCTAAAACCTTCCCGATCCCGCCGGATGGCTGAAACGAGATCAGGCAGCTCGACCCCGATCGTTCTGACCGACTCGTTGGCTCCTGCTATAAATGCGGCCCCGTCTTTGCCTACCAGGGTTTGGGCGCCGGGCTTTGTCACATACATGGCCTGCGATGGATTCTCTGCACCTCCTGTTTCAGGATGCCATTCGGCAATGAGGAGCTCTGCAAGTGGCGAGTATTGCCAGGGGGGGCTGGGATCGAACCGACGGTTAGTTGCTTCAAGAGGTATTAGATCCCTTAAGCCGGATGGCGCCTGCTTGGCTGCAGAGATGAACATGACAGACACGGCTTCCTTAGCGGCCTCCCTTACCAGTTCCTGGGTTCTTTCCGATAGGTCGGCTCGCATCGGGCCAACGACCAGCACGTCCGGGCGTTTTGTTGCACCCACAACAATCCTACCAGGCGCGACCTCGACGTGCGTGGAGAGCTTTATCCCGGACAGGTTGCGCAGCGCCGCAAGTATCAACTCCGTTTCCTGTGAGATCGTTCCTGCGATGAAGAGCACCTCCAGTTGTCTTGATTTCTGGGGCGCTCGAAAAACAAGGGTGTTGTTGTCCAGTCTGTCTTCCAAAGGCAGGCTGTCGAGTTTCACTCGCCAGGTTGTTCTCGAGCCGTCTTGGGGGATCGGAACGGTTAGTTCGGTCAACCCATCCGCTGCGAGCCTTACTTCACGTCCCGCAACTTTATTACCATCCCTATAGAAGTCTAACCGACTAATGGTTTCGGCTTCAAGATTCGATCTCAATCTGACACGCAGTTGTGTGGAGTCAAGCATCTGGAGTTCTTCTATGCCTATATCAGGGAGGTTTTTTGCTCCGATTGCGAGTGCGTGGAGAGGTATCGGCAAAAGCTTACCCTCAAGTTCATCCGGACCGTTGTGCCGCCCGTCGCTTACCAGTAGGATAGCATCGGCCCCTTTAGTGTCCAGTGAGCCGAGCGCGGCATGGATGTCACTGCGTCGCCCGTTGAACTTTACCCCGGCAGGATTTTTAAGCGGGGCAAGGGAATCGGCGAAACGGTAAGCGTCCAGAACAACGCTTCCTTGCAGTCCTTCCAGCTCTGCTACAAGTTCGTGGTATTGGTTCTGTTTTTCTTCGCTGGACATACTCGAAGAGGCATCCACAAGCAGAATCAGACGGGGACGAGTTCCGGGCCTCGGTAGAGGGATAGAAGGGATGAAAAGCGTAGCCAGACCAGCCAGGATGAGGCCGCGAAGAATCCAGTCTAAAGGCTTCACTGGGTCTGGTGTATGAGTTGGTCGAGACGCATGGGGGATGAGGCAGGACGGGTCACGAGTGTCACACTGTCTGGAAGAGGTTCCTCGGACAAGCTTGCCTCTTCTTCGTACACACCGTTGCCGTCGCGGTCGAACCACGCCTCGATCCTTGTTTCTTCTCGTTCCTCGATGGTTGCAATAAAAGCCCCTGATGAGTCGGTGATCGTGAGGGCAAACGGCTCCTCGGGCGTCTTGAACAGAACGATCGCTCTAGAGGCAGGCGCGCCTTCGGTGGTTTTTACCTGGCCTCGGATGTCGCGAAGGAGGAGTCCGGTATCCGAATACACAAAAGCGGCCAGACCCTCAGTTACACGATTGCCTGCAAAGTCCGAGACTCCGGGCAGAAGAACAAGATAGAATGGGAGACCCCTAAGCGTTGTATCGGCAATACGTATGCTGTAGCGCGTGAGGTCCCTGTTCCATGAACCGGCGAGCGCTTCCTCGGATGCGGGTGGAGCGAAGGGTATCGGCATGCCCCGACTTGTGTCAACGGGTTCGCTGAACTCGAACCGGATACTATAGGGGAAGGAGGTACGGGGTTCTGCGGGTGATAGGAGTATGCTCGGTGGGGTTGTATCCTGGCGGGTTGAGGCGTGAAAGCTCGACCGGATTGATGATGCGTTGCCCTTGCGATCTAGGGCCAGTCCTGATAGCCGGTATGTTTCATCAAGAAGTGGTGAGGTAAGTAGAATCAAGGTTTTGGAGTCGGCAGGGTCTTTTGTTATGAAACGGATCCTGGCCGTATCCCGCGATGAGCTCAAAAGGAAGGTGGTCGGGAGCAGGGCGGTGGAGTCGAGTTCCTCATCAAAACTCATGATTACCTGGTTTCGGTTTGGGCAAGTCACCGAGACAA
Source organism: Caldifarciminota bacterium (assembly GCA_023128825.1). Lineage (GTDB taxonomy): Bacteria > Hydrothermota > Tepidihabitantia > B3-TA06 > B3-TA06 > B3-TA06. Next base: position 19,031 of record JAGMDF010000066.1, read on the forward strand.
GATGCGGCGGGAAGCGATCCGTATTCGGAATCGCTCCCTGACGGGCGCAACCAATGAGTACGATAACAAACCAGAACAAGTGGCTTCGCTTTAACATGGGTTGATAATACCCTTTGGATCGAGGGTGTCAAGGGGTATTGACGCACGAACTTTTGGGGCTTGACATGAGGCGCTGTGGTTTTATACTTAGGTTATCTCTATTAAGGAGGTTGAGAACTTATGCTAAAAAGAATAACGATCGGGCTGGTTTTGTTGAGCGGACTTTGCTTTGGTGCGGGCAGACGTCCCGGAGCGGTGTTCCTCATGATCTGGCCCGGTTCACGCCCAACGGCCCTTGGGGGTGCATTCACGGCTATTGCGGACGACGCTTCGGCCGCTTACTACAATCCGGCAGGTTTAGGGTTCCAACAGAATATCATTATCTCCGGGACTCACGTCAACTGGTTGCCCGAGTTGGCCCCTGATATGTATTACGAGTACCTTGCTGTATCTGCTCCCTTTAGTAAGGTTGGCACCTTTGCCTTCAATGGGGTCTACCTTACCACCGGCGAGACGGTTGTTCAGAATGAGAGTGGGACGGTAATAGGCACCTATACAACCTTCGATTTCTCGCTGGGTTTGGCTTATGGGCGTGAGTTAACCCCCTACTTAGCTGTAGGGGGTGGGGTGAAGCTTGTATATTCATTCCTTGCCCCTGAATGGGTTCTGGAACGTTTGGGACTTGCTGCAGGAGGCAGTGCTCTTACTTGGGCTACTGATGCAGGGGTGCTTTACCGGCCCTTCAAGAGATTGCAGCTTGGGACAGCCCTGCAAAACCTTGGTCCCCCGATTTCGTTTTCCTCCAACTCGGATCCGGATCCCCTTCCTCTGATGTTGCGCATGGGGGTGAGTTATAAGCCGCTCTCGGTGCTTTCCAAAGACACCACTAAGGAACAGTTCGAGATAGTAGGCTTGAGGTTGACCACAGACATCACCAAGGTGCTTATAGGGATGTTTGCCGTCGATCCGCCAGAAGTAGACTCCATGAGTCTCGGTCAGGAGTTGGGGTATGAGATAGGTGAGAGCTGGCGCAGCCTGGGTATGGAGGTTTCAGTTTACCGCGAGATCCTTACCCTGCGGGCTGGCTACTTCTTCGATAAGACCGGAGCTCGCGGAGGTTTCGTTCTTAAGGACGAAACTAACAGTACAGAACACGTAGGTTTGTTTCCCTTCCTCTTTGGGTCGCAAGAGGGGAAGCTGACGAAGGTAGGGGTTACCTTTGGGGCGGGTGTCAAGTATGCCGGCTTCCAGCTTGACGTCGGCATAGACGAATTGATCTACGACTTCCCTACCGCAAACCGTAAATTCTCACTGACCTATACTTTCTAGCGATTTGGAAAGCCTTGCCCTTATAGGACTTCAGTGGGGTGATGAGGGTAAGGGTAAGGTGGTAGATTGGGTTTCGGCCCGCTTTGATCTGACCCTACGCTATCAGGGCGGGCCGAACGCCGGTCACACCGTATGGGTGGACGGGGAAAGATGGGTTTTTCACCAGATGCCTGCCGGAATCCTCAATCCCAATATAAGGGTGGCTATCGCGGCAGGCTGTGTACTTTACCCTGAGACCTTGTTTGAGGAATGGGAACGTTTGGACGCCGAAGGTGTCGAGTACCGATCCCGAACCATCATAGACCCACGCGTTCATCTTATCCTTCCCTACCACAGACTCCTGGACAGGCTGCGCGACGAGGCGCGGGGCAAGGCCAGGATAGGAACGACGGCAAGAGGAATAGGTCCCTGTTATCAAGAAAAATACGCGCGCTACGGGATCAGGGTAGGAGACCTTTTCTCCCCCAAGCTTTCTGATCGAATAGATGTTCTCCTTGGCTACGTGAATCCGATTCTTGAGAAGGTCTTTGATCAAGAACCCTTTGGGAGGCAGAGGATATTGGATGATCTTTTGGCCGTAAGGGATCGAATTCGTCCTTTTGTGGGTGATGCGGCCGAGGTGGTTAAGGAATATCTTGCTCAGGGCAAAAAAGTTCTCTTTGAGGGGGCACAAGGGTTCCTTCTCGATGTGGATCACGGCTCCTACCCATATGTTACCTCCTCTCACCCTGGAACCGGCGGTATTTCATCAGGGATAGGTATATCACCCAAGTCGATAGGAAAGGTGATCGGTCTTACCAAGGCTTACGCAACCCGGGTGGGTGCAGGGCCGTTTCCTACCGAGGACGAAGGTGAGATGGGATGCAAACTGCAGGAGCTGGGCAACGAGTTCGGCGCGGCCACCGGACGCAAGCGTCGTTGCGGGTGGCTCGATCTGCCGCTTCTGCGATACGCTATTCGCTCCAACGGCGTGGACGGCCTTGCCGTTACCAAGCTGGATGTCCTGGATGACTTTGATGTAATCAAGCTGTGCATCGGTTATCGCAGGTCTGATGGTAGTATAGCTAAGGAGATCACGCCCTGGGATGAGAATCCGGGTGAGCCTGTCTACGAGGAGATTGAAGGATGGCGAGTCCCGACCGATGGTGTGCGGTCGCTTGAGGAACTACCAGATCGTGCCCGTGCCTATCTTGAGCGTATCTCGCGCGAGTTGGATCTCCCGCTCTGGCTCGTTTCGGTGGGCCAGGATCGCAAAGCCACCATCGTTCTTCCCGACTTCCCATTTAAATGAGTGTCCGCAGACCGCGGCTTCTTTTACATATCTGCTGCGCACCTGACGCCACCTCGGTCTTTGAACGGCTGAAGGATCGCTTCGAGGTAACCGGCCTCTTCTACAACCCCCAGATCGAACCAATGGAGGAGTACGAAAGGCGTCTGGCTGAGACCAAACGCGTGGCCGAGGCCATGGGGTTTGAGCTTATCGTCGGCTCGTACGATTTAGATCTCTGGAAGGAGGCGACCCGTGGTCTGGAGACCGAGCCGGAAAAGGGAAGGCGGTGCGAGGTGTGCTATCTATTCAGGTTAGAGGAGACTGCCAAGGTCGCTTCAGAGAAAGGGTTCGACTACTTCACCAGTACCCTTTCGGTCAGCCCCCACAAATCGTTCGACTGGCTACAAGGGATGGGTCAAGCACTGTCGGCAAAATACGGGGTTAAGTTCTTAGCCGAGGATTTCAAGAAAGATGAGGGGTTCAAGCGCAGCCTGGAGTGGTCAGAGAAACTCCACCTCTACCGTCAGGACTACTGCGGCTGCCTGCCCTCCTCAGAAGCACGTAAGCGAGTCCTGGCCGAACAACAAGAATCCTACGAACAGTTTGCCGCAGACCTTCGAGCTTGCCGAACGTGTGAGGATTTCCTTGATCCTGCGGTTATATTTGAGGGTGGAGCCAATCGGCCTTTGATGATCATCGGCCAGGCGCCGGGGCGGCATGAGCTTGCCTCGCTCAGACCTTTCTCCGGCCCGGCGGGACGCAAGCTTTGGTCTTGGTTTGTCGATCTGGGTTATGAGGAAGATTACATCAGGGCAAACGCTTATATTACAGCAGTCGCCAAATGTTATCCCGGCCTTGGTCCGAGCGGTAAGGATGACGCCCCGCCTTCCTCCCGACAAAAGAAAAACTGTCTTCCCTGGCTGGAAGCTGAGTTTTCACACGCCCGTCCCAAACTCCTTGTCCTGATTGGCTCAATCGCCGCCAAGACCATCCTGGGAAAGGATGCGGGGATGAAGCTGGTGGGTGAGAAGATCCAAAAACGTATCTGGGGACGCAAGGTCTTCGTCCTGGTTATGCCACACTCTTCAGGTCTCAACCGCTGGCCACAGATGCCGGTCAACAAACCCAGGTTCGAGCGAGCGCTGGCTCTTCTGGGAGAAGAGCTTAAAAGATATCTGTGATACTAACTTAAAAGGTTAGTAAACAACTACCTTCCTTGTAGTTCTCCGCCCATCCGCTTCCATGCGCACCAGGTATACTCCCTGGGCAATCTTACGGCCTTTAGCATCACAACCGTTCCAGTAGAGGGTATGGCTGCCTGCGGAGTATGTCTTATCTGCCAGCGTCTGCAGATGGCGACCGGATACGTCGAACACCTCCAGCTTGACGCGGGTATGACTCGGTAGTGAGAAATGTATGTCGTATCCTTCAGTCTTAGACTGTACTGATAAAGTCTCAATGGGGGATAAGACCCCATCTTCCTTGACTGCGGTGTACGGTCCTTTGTAGCCCATGCGAATCACTCGCCCGTCGGCAAGGTTTTCAGGTGGATAGGTAATCCCCAGAGTCCCGGTCTGGTCTTCAAGTCCGGTTGCGCCGTTTTCCGCGGTCCAGCCCGCCGAGGTAGTGTTGTACAGGAAGTGGATGAGATGATGACTCACTATTTCATTACCTGAAACCTCTAATAGCTCCTGGCCGCCCATCTGCAGCATCACCTCGTAATCGTACACGTTGACGGTGCCGTTGCCCTGGATGTCGTACCACTGGACTGTCAGGCGGTTCGAATCCTGATCGTGCAGGTAGTAAACCCGGTTGTCGGGACCAGGTTCTGGGGTCTGAGTGCAATTATTGTCCTGCCACAGCGGAGCGAGCAGGGCGTTGGGGTCAGCGTTGAAGGGAAAATCCTCTAAGGGTGGCTCGGGGAAATCTCCTAATTCGCAAGCGGGATCAAAGCTTATATAACCTTCGTCAGTCATCCAAAGATAGTCGCCCGGTTCGTACCATACACCGTAGTACCAGAACGAGTCAACCATGGTGTACCTGTAGCTATAGTCGCTGTATGTGCAAAATTTTTCTGCATCAGGATCTTGCCATATCGAATCGTAGCTGGGCAACGGGGGGAGCTCAGGTTCAGTAAACGGCGGATCGGACTGATCGTCATACATGTAGTAATAGCCGGTCTCCTCGGTGGGTTCGGCAACCCAGGCATGGGCCGGGGTCGCTAAAACCATCATTGAAACCAGCGATATAAGGATAATACTTGAAGTTCGCATCTCTCCTCCTTTTAGTAGATGTTTCCTTCCAAATTTCAGTATAGGCTATATTGAATTGTTGTCAAGAGAGCGGGAATTACTTATCTTTTGGTTTGGTCCGTTTTGATGGTGACTTACGTTTTCGTTCTCGGATATTTTTCAACCGTTCCTGAAGTCTGGCCTCGAAGCCCCGGTCTGTCGGTGCATAATACACATGTCCCTCTACTTTGGGTGGACGGTATGCCTGGTCCTCCACCGCATCCTCAAAGGAGTGCGGGTACTGGTAGTCCTTGCCGTAGCCGAGGTGCTTCATAAGTCCGGTTGGCGCGTTTCTTAGATGCAGGGGCACAGGTTCGGCCTGGGTCTCCTCGATGTCCTTTCGCGCCGCCTGGATGGCCTTCAATGTTGCGTTGGACTTGGGTGCAAGTGCAAGGTATATCGCCGCTTCCACCAGGTGAAAGACGCACTCCGGATACCCAACGAAGTGAATTGCGTCCTTGGCCGCGTTGGCAACGACAAGGGCCTGGGGGTCGGCCAGACCGATATCCTCACCAGCCAAAATCACCATCCTTCGCGCCAGATAGAGTGGATCCTCACCGGAATCGATCATCCGCATCAGCCAGTACACGGCGGCGTCTGCATCGGAGCCGCGCAGAGACTTGATAAAAGCCGAGATAAGGTTGTAGTGCTCCTCACCAGCCTTATCGTATAAGAGGAACTTGCGTTCCAGCACCGCCTCGGTGGTTTCCCTGGTAATGATTCTCTTACCTCCCTTGCCAGGTTCGGTTACCTGTGTTGCCGCTTCAATCGCATTCAGCGCCCTGCGGGCGTCGCCGTCGGAAATCTTGATGATGAATCGTAGTACCTCTTCATCTGCTTCCGGTTTCAGGGGACCAAGTCCGCGTTCCTCGGTCATTGCCTGTTTGAGGATGACCATCAAATCCTCTTCTTCAAGAGGATTAAATACGAACATCCTTGATCGGGACAAAAGCGGTCCGATCACCTCGAAGGAGGGATTCTCGGTGGTTGCTCCAATCAGGGTGATCGTACCTTTCTCCACGTGGGGCAGGAACGCATCCTGCTGAGCTTTGTTGAACCGGTGTATCTCGTCTAAAAAGAGGATGGTTTTGCGCTTATGAGCCTTCCAGGCAAGCTTTGCACGCTGCACGATCTCACGCACATCCTTGATCCCTGCGGCTACCGCACTTTTGGCGATGAAATCGGCATCCACCAGTTTGGCGATAACAAAAGCAAGGCTCGTCTTACCCGAACCCGGAGGCCCCCAGAAGATCATTGATGGTATGTTGTCCGTCTCAATCAACTTCCTTAAAGGTCTGCCTTTGCCGACAAGATGCTTCTGTCCCGCGAACTCGTCCAGGTTACGCGGACGCATCCTTTCCGCGAGCGGTGCCTGCGAGCCCTCGTCTGGAGAAGATTCTTTGCTTGCAAAAAGATCCACGTTCCATTATAGATGAGGAAGCGGCATAGTCAAATTCCTCTCGGTGGATAGGTTGGGTTACTGATTAAACGCCTCAATCCTGACGATTTCAGGCAACTTTCTGCCGTTTCTGCGAGCAAGGTGGGGGGGGATATTACGGGGGTGTTACGGGTGTTACGGGGGTGTTACGGGTACGGGTTGACATAAGTGCTATGTGCGGTTAGACTTTAAGGTAGATGAGATAATACTGATGTATGAGATCGGATTAACTTTTAGATCAAAGGAGCGTCTAAACCAGGATGGAACAAGAAAAGGGTAATCTTCCGGCAAGACAGGCCCCTCCCGGGCTCAAGCCAGAGCCAGCCAAGGGCAAGGCCAAGTTAAAGCGGGGAGACCTTAGACATAGATTCCACATCTCACGCAGGGAGTGGATTTTCTTTGGCTTGATAGTCCCTGCATTTATCTACGCTTTCCTTGCAGGCATAGGGATTGTTGTCCTTTCGGTTGCCAAACAAGATCTGCCTGATCCGGTTTCGCTTCAGACCTATAGGCCTCCCCTGACTACAAAGGTGTTCGATCGCAACGACAGCTTGATCTACGAGTTTTACGTTGAGCGCCGCGATCCCATCCCCTTGGACAGCATGCCTGTGCTTATGGTGGACGCTTTCGTGACTGTAGAGGACAAGCGTTTCTACAAGCACTGGGGGGTGAGTTTTGCAGACATCTTCCGGGCTTTCCTTAAGAATCTCGCCGCCGGTCGTATCGTCGAGGGTGGGAGTACCATCACCCAGCAGCTTGCGCGGAACATGTTTCTTACCTTTGAGAAGAGCCTCATGCGGAAGATAAAGGAGGCGGTACTGGCGGTGCGGTTGGAGAAGATGTATGCAAAGGATGAGATACTTGAAATGTACCTGAACCAGGTTTACTTTGGTCACGGTGCATACGGGGTGGAGGCTGCGGCTCAGAGGTTTTTCGACAAGCATCTAGGCGAGCTTTCCATCGAGGAGTTTTGCCTTATTGCGGGCCTTACGCGGTCTCCTAGCTACTACTCGCCTTACGAGCATCCCAAACGCGCCAGGATACGCCGCGATCGCTTCATAAACGCCCTTTACGAAACGGGCAAGACAGATAAGAAGACACGGGATGAGCAGATTGCTACCGAGATCAGGCTTGCCCCGCGCAGGCTGCCTCCCAACGAGGCTCCCTACTTCGTAGAGGAAGTCAGGCGCTATCTTGAGCGTAAATACGGGTCGGGCTTGATCTACCGCGATGGTGTCTACATCTACACCACGCTTGATCTAAATATGCAGCGTGCAGCCAACAAGGCGGTGGAGACACAACTTTTAGAAATCGAGCACAAGAAGAATCTCAAGGTCCTCAAGGCTGACTACGATACGGTGACGTTCACCGACGAGAGCGAGGCTCCGAAGTATCTTCAGGCGGCACTTGTGGCGATGGATGTGCATACCGGCGAGGTTTTGGCGCTTGTGGGAGGCAGGAATTACAAGCAGAGTTCCTTTGATCGAGCCGTGCAGGCGAAACGTCAGCCTGGTTCATCGTTCAAGGTATTCGTTTATACCGCCGCTATAGACAACGGTTTTACCCCTGGTGATGTGGAGTTCGATGCGCCTGTGCTTATACGTACAGGGCGTTCGCTTTATGCTCCTGCCAACTGGGATCGTAAATTCTACGGACCCATGACCTTACGAGAGGGACTGGCACAATCCCGCAACCTTGTTGCGGTGCGTCTTACACGCTACGTTGGCCCTGAAGTCGTTGCCGAGTACGCTCACAGGATGGGCATTGCCTCCCCTCTGAAGCCGGTGCTCTCTATCGGCCTTGGTACTGTTGAAGTTGCTCCGATTGAGATGGCAACCGCCTTCTGCACCCTGGCGAATCAGGGCTGCAGGGTGGAACCTGTTTTCATCCGTCGAATCGTTTCACGTGACGGCGAGATCATCGAAGAGTGGTTCCCCCAGCAGGGCGAACAGGTTCTATCTCCACAGACCTCCTTCCTTGTGACCTCCATGATGCAGAGCGTGATCAACTCTGGTACAGCTACAGGAATCAGGCGGCGTGGCTTTACGCGTGTTGCTGCGGGGAAAACCGGGACGACGGACGACTTTACGGACGGCTGGTTCGTGGGCTTTACCCCGGAGATTGCCTGTGCCGTCTGGGTTGGTTTTGACACGAAGCAGACGATCTATCGTGGCGCCTCCGGCAGCTCGTGTGCCGCCCCCATTTGGGCTGCGTTCATGAAGGCCGCAACCGACAGTTTGCCTCCTTCTACCTTCAAGATGCCTGAGGGGATAGTGACCCGTGAGATATGTACGCTTACAGGCCAGCTTGCTACCCCTGATTGTCCTCACAACCGTACGGAGTACTTTCTCCAGGGAACCGAACCTGCGGTCTCCTGCCAGTACCACCGCCTGCAGAAGCTCAGAGGCGGATCACGTGAGCGGTTCTACCAGCTTGACCGGCGCAACGCCGGCGGCTTTGTGCAGAGCAATATCGTTGATTATTAACTCCCCAGACTCTCTTATGTCACCTGCCACCACGCCTGCTTCAGGGAAGGATTTCTTCAAACTTCATCCTATTGATTTCAGCAAAGCCTACGAGAAGCTTTTTACACGCTGGGGACCTCAGGGCTGGTGGCCTGCTGATACTCAGATCGAGATAGTGGCCGGGGCGGTTTTGGCGCAGGCAACCAGCTGGAAGAATGCGGCTCGGGCTGTAGCCAACCTCAAATCCCGAGGGCTTCTTGAAGACACCTGCGATTCCCTTCATGCCCTTCTCGAACTACCACTACCTGAACTTGCAGAGGCGATTAGGCCCTCAGGTTACTTTCGTCAGAAATCCGGGCGTCTTCATCGTCTCATGAGGTTCCTTGCAGATAATCTAGGTTCACCGCCCTGGAAGATACCCACATCTCAAGCCTCACAGTGGCGGGAGCGTCTTTTGAATCTTAATGGCCTGGGACCTGAGACCGTGGATTCGATTCTGCTTTACGGGTTTGATCTTCCTTGCTTCGTGGTGGACGCCTACACCCGCAGGATGCTTTTGCGACACGGTATGATCTCCGATCAAACTTCCTACGAAGAGATCCGGTTTATGTTCGAGGACGCGCTTCCTCGAAGGAGTGAAATCTACAATGAGTACCACGCGCTTATCGTTCGGTTGGGCAAGGAGCATTGCCGCCGCAATGCTTGCTGTACTGATTGTCCCATTCTTGCTTGAGGGACAGGAGTACATCCGCGGTATCTATCTTTCACCTTATAGCGCACATCAGGAGTGGCTGCTTCAAAGGATAGAAAAGGCGGCAGACCGCGGTGATCTTAACACCATTGTTGTGGATATGAAGGATGACTTCGGGCTGCTTCGTTATCCTTCCCAGAACTCGATAGCCCGATCTTGCGGAGCGATAAGGCCGATCTTTGATGTGGATTCGTTGATCCGACGCATGCACCATCACAACGTCAGGGTCATAGCAAGGATCGTTTGCTTTAAGGATGATCACGCGTGCAGCTATTCTAACTTTGCGGTTTACCACAGCGTGGGCGGTATGTGGGCGGATGAGGGTGGTGCGCACTGGTTAAACGCTTTCGACGAACGGACCTGGTCCTACAATATCTCTATAGCCAGGGAACTCGAGGAGATAGGGTTTGATGAGATTCAACTGGACTACGTGCGTTTTCCTACAGACGGCGACGTTTCCACCTGTATCTTCTACGGGCGCAAGGGAAGAATCAAGGAGGAGGCCATAGAGGGGTTTTTAAAGATGATGCGAGAAGGCATCACGGTGCCGCTTTCGGTGGACGTCTTCGGCTACGCGGCGTGGCGTACCCTGAAGCTGGAGGGCCAGGAGCTTTCAAGGATCGCCCGCCACGTTGACTACATCTGCCCTATGCTGTATCCTTCACACTTCTCACCGCAGTTCCTTGCAGGTGAACCTGACAGGGATTTCTGGGTCTACTACACGAGCGTGGAGAGTGCTTACAATCTCATGAGTTCCTCAAAGGTCCGTATAGTGCCTTACGTCCAGGGGTTCTCGTGGCGTGCCCCGCGTTTCGGTCCCCAATACATCTTCGACCAGATGTTGGGTTCTCTTGCTGCAGGATCGGACGGTTTTTTCATCTGGAACGCAGCCGGCAAGTACCTGCCGGCGTTCGAAGCGCTCAGTTGGGGCGGAAGTTCACTCCGAGTGAGAGACGCTCCGAGCCTCCAAGGAATCCATACGAGAAGTAGACCGCGTCCAACGTTAAGTGAAGCACTTTGGTAAACTCGTACTCGTAGCCCAAGCCGAAGCTGAAACCTCCCCACGTGCCGAGATGATAGCCTGAGCGATACCCCCCTCTAATGGCAAAACCTGATGAGCCCATGCCGTCCTCAGGCGAGAGGTATATCTTAAGCTCTCCTCCCACGCCAACGGTAGGCGGATCATCAATAGGCCAGGCAAGGTCGGAGGCAAAGAGAAGATGGCTGCCTTTGAACGGAAAAAACAGGGCCAGTCCTCCCCGGACGGTGGTAGGGGCAAGTTCAATATCATAAATGAATCTTCTTGGGGTCCCCAGATGCTGAAGCACAAGGCCTAAGTAGAGGTATTTGGTCGGCTTCACCTTTAGGCCGAAGTCTCCTAAGAGCGAGTAGGCATGGTAGTTGTGTATCTTTGAGGCAATAAACTTCCCTGAAGCGCCCAACGAGACGTAGCGGTTCAGCTTCCACCCTACCCCTGCCGATCCCAGGGCGTCATAGAGGGAGAACTCTCCCTGGGTTCTGCCCTCCTCGTCGCGAAGGGTATCGGTTGCCGAAAGGTATGCCAGTGCGGCTCCCATGTTTACCTTTCTGCGGCGAGAAAGCGGAAAGACGGTTGCACAGCTGCTGTAGGTTACGTTTCCATAAAGGTTCATGAACATGAGCGAGACGTCGAATTGATCCATCATACCCATTCCTGCGGGATTCCAGAACATCGCGTTGGCGTCGTCTGCGACCGCGGTGAACGCCTCACCCATCGCCACAGGACGCGCTCCCACCCCGAGCTTTAAAAAAGGCATACCCACGGTCACCGCCTGCGAGGTGAGCATTACGGACAGCAGAAGGCTTACCATAAGAAGGAGATACTGACCTCCGGGATCAGTTTTCCTCCGTAGCTCACCCTTGCTTCGAGAGCCAGACTCCACGGTTGGTGGGCATACATCAAGACCAGCCCAGCGTTGCCTGCCGCTCCGAAAGCGTTGGATCCGGTGAGCGGTTCGGTGTGTTCGGCAACATCATCCACCAGGTTCCCTATAGTGTAAGCACCGGTTCCACCAAGCGAGATCACCGGTCTTATCCGCCAGGAGAATGGATCGTAAATGATGTCAGCTCCTCCTCCTGCGGTGAAGACGAGATCGTAGGTGTAGAAGGGGTCTGCGGCGTAAAACGTGGCCGGCCCGAGAAGCGAGATGCGCGGTCGTACGCTGAGATTCTCAATCAGGGGGATGTTCGCCGATACGTCGGCGGTTATCGGGATGCCTGTAACTCCTCCAGAGAGGAAAGGGGAGAAAAGATATCCAACCGAGAAAGAGAATATCCCCCTGCGACCCCCGACCTGAGGTTTGAGAAAGGTCTCATAACCTCCGTAGGGAGAACGCTTAAGTCCAAACACTCGAACACTTCCAGCGAATCCATCTCGTGCGTGAACAGCGTAGGCCCCATCTTGCCCGGCCATCAAGGCTCCCAGATTGTCCTGGGCAAAGCCTCCCAGAAGAAGCGATATTATTACACCCATGTGAGGATTATAGGGTATGTATAGACCTTGTCAACTTAAGGAATTGAACCTTGCTCCTTTCGTCCTGCGGACGAAAGATCGCAGGAGAAAAACGCTGCCGTGGGCAGCATCGGGATCCCCAAAATGGTGCTCGCAACCTTTTGGGATGGTGTTACGGGTGTAAGCCGAATTCTTTATACCCCATGAGGGTACTGCGTCCCCTCATGGGGATCCCGAAAGCGTTACGTAACATAAAAAGTACGATTTCCGCATGAGTTTTTGTGCGTTTCTATTTGCGATCTTTTGCCCAAAGGGCAAAAGGAGCATTAATCACGGGGGGGTCCCCACACGCCTGCGGAGCAGGCGTGTGGGGTATAACGGTGGGCCTGTAAGCCGAATTCTGTCGAGTGCGGTCATTTGTCTAGTGCCAGCGCGTTGCCGCGGGCATCATGCAGCCTACCCGAGGGGTCGAGGTAAAACCTCATCGGCGGGCCGCCGCCCCTCTGCTTGGCCTTGCTCCGGGTGGAGTTTACCGTGCCCTGGATGTTACCACCCAGGCGGTGCGCTCTTACCGCACCTTTT
>JAGMDF010000067.1 GCA_023128825.1 Caldifarciminota bacterium
CTTATTAACTTGACGTTATACTAGAGTGGTCGGGCGGTATATTTTCTGTGGTACTTTCCTTACCCCGGATTTCACCTCGGGGCAGTCTGCTTTCGCAGACCATCCTGCCCTGTGGAGTTCGGACTTTCCTCTCCGCTCGGAAAGCGAAGCGACCACCTGGCCCACCGGACAAAAGTATTCTAGTCTCGATCAGATACCTGTCAAGCGCTTTCCAAGGCGTTGCACTTCATTATTGAACACACGACTTTAACCTGGGGCAAGAACCATAATCCGGGTGTCTACTTCATAGTGCCGGAATCAGAAGGCTCTCCAAAAGCTCTAAAGGTTGTGCTGATAAGGTAGTCACAGTCACCCTCCTCCTACCCAATCCCATCAAGGGAGGGGAATTAGTTAAGCGGCGTTGTGAAGCAAACACGTGGGGTGGTAATCCCCCTTAGTAAGAGGGATTCAGGGGGATCAAAGGAATCAAGAAATAGAAACTTAGATCGGAATCCTCGCATTGTATCCCATATGAGATCGCCACCGCCTCCGTTGGAGGCGATCGGTCGGTCACGACGAAGAAGGTTGGAATGCTTGACAAGCATCCGAATCGGCGTATCTTCTTGACTAATGTCACCGGAAGAACGGCCTGGAAGTGATCCTCAAACACAATCGAGGGAAGAATCGTTTCTTCCCCCGCAAGTAGTCGAGAAACTTAAGCAAACGGCACGTGATGCGGCGGTGAACTCCTACTCACCTTATTCTGGCTTCCCGGTTGGGGCGGCGGTGCTTGCAGAAAGCGGCCGCATCTATTCAGGCACCAACGTGGAGAACGCCTCCTACGGACTCAGTATCTGTGCGGAGAGGACGGCGATCTTTAACGCTGTCTCGGCAGGGGAGAGGGCAATAATCGCACTCGCCGTCTACACCCCTACAGATGAGCCTTCGGTTCCGTGCGGGGCGTGTCTTGCGGTGATATCGGAATTTGCGGAAGGAGAGGTTCCGATTCTCATGTTTACAGAAGAAAAGGAGCGCTGGTTAACGCTTGATCAGCTTTTACCCGAAAGATTTAAACTCAAGCCAAAGGAGAAACAATAATGGAAGAAAGGAACGTTGAGGAGCTTCTTGCCAAGGCCGCCAAGCCGGGCAAGGATGCGATGAAGATGCACCCGTTCTATCAGGGCAAGATCCAGGTGACGGCCAAGTGCTGCGTGCGCAACATGGACGACTTCGCCATCTGGTACACGCCTGGTGTGGCCAAGCCGTGTCTGGATATCAAAGAAAACCCTGAGAAGGTGTTCGAGCATACCAACAAGGGCAACATGGTTGCGGTGGTCTCCGACGGCACCCGTGTCCTGGGCCTGGGCGACATCGGCCCTGAGGCCGGGTTGCCGGTGATGGAAGGCAAGGGACTCCTTTTCAAGTACCTGGGCGGAGTTGATGCCTTCCCCATCTGTCTTGATACCAAGGACCCGGACAAGATCATCGAGACTGTGCTTCTCATTCAACCTTCGTTCGGTGGCATCAATCTCGAAGATATCTCCCAGCCCAAGTGTTTCTACGTGCTGGATGAGCTTCGCAAGCGCGCGCGCATCCCTGTTTGGCACGACGACCAGCAGGGCACCGCGGCCATCATCTATGCAGGTCTTACCAACGCCATTAAACTTGTGGGTAAGGAGATTGAGGATGTTAAGCTGGTGTTCTTCGGCGCCGGTGCTGCCAACATCCGTGCTGCCCATGTGTGCATAGCTGGTGGATTCAAGCCTGGAAACATCATTATGATTGATTCCAAGGGGATCATCCACAGGGGCCGCACCGAGCTGGCTGAAAAATATAAAGAAAAGTGGGAGCTTGCCCAGATCACAAACGCGGAACAGATCACGGGCGGTCCTGCCGAAGCCATGCGCGGTGCTGATGCAGTAGTGGGCGCTTCCAAACCAGGGCCTGGAACCATCCTGCCCGAGTGGATCAAGGGGATGGCCAAAGACCCGATCGTTTTCCCGTGCGCCAACCCTGTTCCTGAGATCTGGCCATGGGAGGCTAAGAAGGCGGGGGCCCGAGTTGTCGCAACAGGTCGTTCAGACTTCCCCAACCAGGTCAACAACTCCCTGGGCTTCCCGGGCATCTTCCGCGGCACCCTTGACGTTCACGCCCGCACCATCACCGACGGGATGTGCATCGCCGCGGCCAAGGAGCTTGCCAAGGTCGCAGAAGATAAAGGTCTCAGAGAGGATTACATCATCCCTTCCATGGAGGAGTGGGAGGTTTACCCGCGCGAAGCTGCCGCGGTCGGTATGCAGGCCATCAAGGAAGGCGTGGCCGGAATCACCAACCTCACCTACGACGACATCATGAAGAACGCGGAGAAGATCATAAAAAACGCCCGCGACTCGGTCCAGCTTCTCATGAAGGAAGGTTTTATACCGGAGTATAAAGAGGAATAGTTAAGCGCTCCTTTTGTCCCCTTGGGACAAAAGATTGCAGCTTAAAATCGTAGGGGCCGACCTGAAGGTCGGCCCTTGATATTTATAAGGATCGGCAAGGCCGGATTACAGAAGGCCTTTTTAAAGCGCTTGACAACCCTAAACCTCAGGTTAAACTAGATCAATCGAGGTCAAACCATTTAACGAAAGGATGGAAATGAGTTTGTTGTTTATGTTACTTACTGCCGTACCTCTTCCAACACTCGAGCAGTCCATGCTTATCCAAAAGCAGGAGCGAGTTGATCAAGCTCTTTCAATGCCGGGAGACTACTGGGATGAGGGGCACGATTTCGACGTTCTGGACTACAACATCGATATGACCGTGGACATCCCCGCGGATACTATCTGGGCTGAGGTCACCATAACGCTTCAGGCCCTTTCGGATACCCTGGATACCCTACCTCTTAACTTCCACTGGATCTATACAATAGAGTCGGTAAAAGAGGGAACTCGTGATTTGGTCTGGACGCCGGTTATGATCGATAAGTTTAAGGTAGCCCTGGGACGCGACGTGCAGGCGGGTGAGACCCTCTCCCTAACCATTAGCTACCACGGAAAGCCTGTTCAGAATGGACAGGGTCTTATGATAGATGCGGTGGTTACCTACACCAACTGTGAACCGCAAGGGGCGCGGAACTGGATTCCCTGCTACGACGAGCCCTCGGATAAGGCCACCTTTACCCAGCGCCTCACCGTGCCTCGCGATTATCAACTCGTAGCTAACGGCACGCTTGAATCCTTGGAAAAGAACGGCAACTGGTGGACATACACTTGGCAGGAGCACTATCCTCAGCCCACCTACCTTATCGCCTTTGCCGCAAGCAAGTACTACGTCACAAAGGATACATTCGCTACTGTGGATGCGATCGAAGTTCCCATGAGAACGTGGGTTCTTGCGGTCAACGATGTAAGGGATAAGTTCGATTGCACACCCGGAATAGTGGAATATTTTTCTGATATCTTTCCGCCCTACCCCTTTGCCGACGAGAAGTACGATCAGGTCCATGCTCCAATAGGTGGAGCCATGGAGAACACCACCTGCACCTTCTTTAACACCTACTCGGGGTGGGGAGATAACTGGAGCTGGGTAATTGCACATGAGCTTTCCCATCACTGGTGGGGCGACTGGCTGACCTGCGCCACCTGGGCCGATCTCTGGCTCAACGAGGGCTTTGCAACCTACTGTGAGGTGCTGTGGTGGGAGAAGGCCTACGGTCAGGAGGGCTACGATGCCTACGCTCGTTGGATAATGGATCTCTATCTTGAGTACGGTCAGCGCCATCCTATCTATGACCCGCCTTGGGGCGATCTCTTTGGTACCACAACCTATAAGAAGGGCGGAAGCGTTATGCACATGATGCGCCAGGTTCTGGGTGATTCAGTGTTCTTTGCCGGGCTGAAAGAGTATGGCTGGCGCAACGCTAACGAGGCGGTGATTACCGACGACTTTCAGGAAGCCATGGAGGAGGTGGCGGCCCAGGACCTTGACTGGTTCTTCGACGAGTGGATTTACGGCCCCGGGCATCCTCATTATGAGATCGGATGGGCACCCGTACCCCTGCGGGGCATTCCCATAATTACTCGGAGCTTGCGCTCCGCTCACAAGGACATAACACCTGCAACACACCTCTCTCAGAAATCAACGCCAGTTTACGAGATAGAATTTGCGATTGCCCAAACCCAGGATCAGAAAGTTCACTACTTCCCGTTCCGCATGCCGCTTGAGGTGGCGATTTACTCCGGAAATGATACCACGCTCTTCCCCTTTATTGACAGCATCGGCTACCAGCGCTTTACCGTCCAGGTTCAAGGTGAACCCGATAACTTCAAGCTCGATCCTGCCGACAAGGTTCTGTGCGAGATAACCTATCACGACGACATCGACGATGTTCCCGAGGTGTGTATCGAGGAGTCCAAAATTGCCCGTACCCACCCCTTACTCCTGGAGGCAGACGGCATATTTACCGACCTTTTGTACGTTCGTTTCAGTCGACAGGATTCCAGGTCTGTTAGGCTTGCACTTTACGATGTCTCCGGGCGTCAGGTGAAGCTATTCTATGAGGGCAGCTCTAAGGAGTTCTATCGCGTCTATCCTTTGAGCGATTTGTCCGCCGGTGTTTACTTCGTTCGTCTGGAGCAGGCCAGCGGTTCTTATACGTCGGTAAAGACTGTCAAGATCAGGTAAGCCATGAGAGCATTGGTAAACCTTTTACTTATCCTCACTGCCTGGTGGCCCGAGGAGCGAAGCGGGTTGGAGCGTCATCCGGTTATGGGTTTTGACAATCTGATTATTGAAGATACGAGCCTTGCCTACGACGTGCTGCACTACAAGCTCAGCCTTGACGTGGACATACCTGCAGAGACCCTGTCGGTCAATGCAGAGATCACCCTCAATATACTTGAGCCCGCCGATTCTTTGATACTTCATTTCGTCGGTATGGAGATCGCCGGGATAGATGAGGATGCTACTCCGCGCTCCTACAGTCGAGTGGATTCATCCCTCATCGTTTCCTTGGATCGCACCGCTTCGCAAGGGGAAGAGATCATCCTGACCATCGCCTATCACGGCAAACCCACCATGGCATCCGGCGGGTTCGGCAGGGGACTTTATATAGACTCCAGCCAATCCGATGACGCGGTAACCTATACATGCAACGCGCCCTGGGCTGCCAAATACTGGTTCCCCTGCCAGGATAACCCTGCTGATAAGGCAACGATGGAGATGTCGGTAACCGTTCCCGAAGGCTACGAGGTTATATCAAACGGTACGCTTGCCTCTGCTGATCGTTCGGGTTCAAGCTGGACCTTCCATTGGCAGGAACATCATCCCATTGCCACCTACCTCATCGCGTTCGCCGCCTCGAAGAACTACGCACTTACTCAAGATACCGCCTGGATAGACGACACACCGCTACCTATTTACCACTGGGTGCTCCGTAAGGATTCCGCCCAGGTTACCCCTAAGCTCATGCGGGTGAAGGAGATAGTGGAATACTTCTCCGAATTATTCTATCCCTATCCCTTCCTTGACGAGAAGTACGCCCACGTTCATTTTCCGGTGCGTGGTGCCATGGAGAACCAAACCTGCACCCACATCAACACCGGCATCGACTGGGGCGACTGGGACGTTATCGTGGGCCACGAGCTTTCTCACTCCTGGTGGGGCAATGCGACAACCTGCAGAAAGCTCAAGCACATGTGGTTGAATGAAGGTTTTGCCACCTACTGCGAGGCGCTGTGGATTGAACACCGCGACGGCGCCGATGCTTATCAGGAGTACTATGAGCAAGAGATTGCGGGCGTGTATCTCGGCGACTTCCAATCAAGGCGCTATCCCATACTCGATCCTCCATGGGAGCGGATTTACTCACCGTTGACCTACGAGAAGCCCGCGTCGGTTCTGCATATGCTGCGGCGCATAGTGGGGGATGACGATTTCTTTACAATTCTTGTAACCTACGGGGAGCGCTACCAGGATTCCACCGCATTGAGCGAGGATTTCGAGGCGGTGGTTGACGAGGTCACAGGGCAAGACTACTCCTGGTTCTTTAACCAGTGGCTCAGGGCTCCTGGCCATCCTGAATATCTGGTGAGCTGGGGTGTTGAGCCGGTGGGCGATTCGGTGCGAGCAATCCTCAGGCTTCGTCAAACGCAGGAATGGCCGCCCGATGTACCCATTTTCCGAATGCCTGTGGAGTTCGGCTTGGTTGAAGGTGCAGATACCAGCTTCGTTTCGTTCATTGACAGTCTCCGGGATCAAAGTTTTGAGGTTGCAATAGGCGGTGCGCCTGATGAGGTTATCTTCGATCCAGAGGGCAATCTGCTCTGCGGGGTCGAGTATAGCGGCATCGCTGAGGATGAATTCTATCCGCCGTTGTCTTTTGTCTGTTCAAGCATCTCTCGGGGCAGGGTCGAGTATGCCTGTGGTGCCGATCAGCTGATCGATATTATCCTCTACGATGTTTCGGGTCGCCGCGTTGAATGTTGGAAAGGGCTTGAGCCACAAGGCTATCTTGATTTGGGACAGTTGCCAGGAGGAGTATACTTCCTTGATGTGGTGGGGCTTACGTCCAAGGCCCATCGGGTTGTAGTGATCAAATAGGTTCTTGCTTCTCTTCCGTATAATTTTAGAGGGCAGCCAGGTGACCGCTGTCACTGGTTGCCCCAGTTTGTTATTCCTGAGAGGAGGTTACTTTCTTATTTTCTCTCTTCTTTCCCTTTTCTCTCCCCTTTTCAAACAGGTGATAGAGTACGGGTATGAAGATAAGGGTAAGGAGGGTTGCCGCCAGGAGTCCTCCGAGCACCGGCCGGGCAATGGGGGTCGTTAGCTCGGTGCCCTCGCCTATCCCTATAGCCATGGGCAGGAGGCCGAAGATGGTGGTGGCTGCGGTCATAAGGATGGGGCGCATTCTCACCTTTCCTGCCTGCTTGAGCGCTTCCTCAAGTCCCATTCCATGATCGCGCCTGAGTCGGTTGGTGTAGTCGATAAAAACGATCCCGTTGTTGACCACCACGCCTATTAAAACGATAAATCCCAGTAAACTGAAAGTGTTAAGGCTGGTGCCTGTTAAGATGAGCATCACTATCCCGCCGATGAGAGCCAGGGGAAGGGTGAACATGATGATGAACGGGAAACGGAACGAGCCGAACTGTGCCATCATGATAAGATAGACCAGTATCGCCGCCATCAGTATAACCCACCAGAAGTCTTTGAAGGATTCGCTCATCTGAGAGAAGCCGCCGGTCAGACGAATCTTAAGGCCTGGGGGTGATTCTATTCGTTTCAGGAGCGCGCGCACGTCCTCAGAAGCGGAGCCCAGGTCGCGGCCCTTGAGATTGGCCCCAACGGTGCGAATGCGGTGGGTTCCCTTGTGGTGGATGGCGCTGGGGGCGGCTGAACGTTCAATAGTCACCATATTGCTTAAGGGCACAAGACCTGCAGGGGCGGTTATCTCGAGGGCTTCTATCTTGGAGATGGTCGAGCGGTCCTCGGCGGCCAGCCTGAGGCGAACGTCGAACTCATCGCCTCCTAGACGATAGGCGGTGACCGTGGCACCGGCGAGTTCTGTCCTTAAAATTTTCCCCAACTCATATGGGGTTATCCCGAAGCGCGACGCAAGATCGCGGCGAATCTTAAGCACTATTCCGGGTCGGCGATCCTCGGCGCTGGTGCGGACATCCACGATGCCGGGAATCTGCTTGAGTGAATCGGCAAGAAGCAGGCCGACGCTGTCGGCGGCCTTAAGATCATGCCCCTCTATCTCGATCACAATAGGGGTGGAGCCTCCAAGAGCCAGGTCTTCAGCTCCGAAAGCGATACTACCCAGACTCTGGGCGACAGGGGTTATCTCCAGCCCTGGCAGGTTCTTGGCCTTCTCACGCAGCCATTCCTCTACGTCCTTCGAGCTGCGTTTGCGCTGTGTGCGTTTTACTAAATGCAGCATTATCTGGGCGTTGGTTCCGGAGACGCCGCGCACATTTGAGATCAAACCCTCGCCTGCACCTATCGAGGTCTGCATGATCTCGAGTTCAGGCACACTGTCCAGGATCAAACCTTCCAGTTCACCCACCCGTCGTTGCATCTCCTCAAGCGATGTTCCTGCCGGGGCCTTTATATCCACCGTTAACTCGCCGCGGTCCATTTTGGGGAAGAAGTCTTTTTGGTGGAAGAACAGTGCGGTAACAGCAAGCGCGAAGAGGGCAAATCCAAGAAAAACCGAGTAGGCGCGATGCCGCAGTGACCACGAAAGGAACCGTTCGTATAGGTTTTCCAACTTTTTATAGCCGCTATCAAATGACTTGCTCAGCCTGGTCTGCTTCGCTTCAGCCTTCATGAATCGGGATGCGGCCATGGGGATGAAGGTTAAAGCCACCAGCAGAGAGGCGGAGAGGGTAAGTATCATCACCCATGAGAACTCGGTAAACAGTATACTGACGAATCCTTTTAAAAATAAGAGTGGCACGAAGACGGCGACAGTGGTCAAAGTTGAGGCGAAGATGGCACCTCCCACTTCCTTTGCTCCTTTTTCGGCAGCCTCGGCAGGTGACAGGCCAAGGGTATTATGTCGGTGGATGGCTTCGAATACCACGATGGATGCATCCACCACCATACCTATGGCTACAGTGAGGCCGGCAAGGGAGAGGATGTCGATTTTGAACCCGGCAAGATCTATACCGATGATACCGACGAATACCGATAAGGGGATGGCCGCTCCCACGAACGCGGTCCGCCTGAAGCGTCCCAGGAACAAAAAGAGTACCAAGGCCGCCAATACCGCGCCGGCCAACAGGTTCCAGAATGTGCTCGAGAGTGATGATTTTACAAACCGGGCCGAGTCGTAAAGGATGGTCACTTCCATACCCTGTGGGAGATCTTTTCTTATTGATTCTACCTCCCTGGTTAGTGCCTTGGAGAGGTTGATGGTGTTTGCCCCTGAGGTCTTCTGTATCATTATGGACACCCCGGGCTCGCCGTCAACGTTGAACGCCGAGGTCGGTTCAGTTTTCGACCATCGGACGGTTGCTACCTCAGCGAGGTATACCGGCATCTCGCCTTTTTGCCCCACGATTGTGTGTTCTATCTCATCCAGACTTCCATACTCCGCGACCAGGCGCATGTCAAGTTCGCGGCCCTGCTCTTTGATGCTGCCCAGAGGGTAGTTAAGATTATGGGCCGCCAGTATTCCCTCGATCTGAGACGGGTGTATGCCGTAGGTGGTGAGTTTTCGTCTGTCAAGTGACACGAGGACCTGGCGCTTTTCGCCCCCTACCACGTCTGCGGCGGCCACATTGCGCACGCGCTGCAGGCGTTTTGATATCTCAACCGCCACCTCGCGGTTCTGGATGGCGTCCCTGCCTGCCGAAACCCCGATCATCATCTGGGGAAGAAGCGAGGCGTCCAGCTTGATGATGTATGGATCTCCGACGTCATCGGGGACCTCAGAAAGCGCCATGTCCAATCGGTCGCGTACCTCGGGGGAAACAGCATCCAAATCCTCCCCCCACTTGAAGGTGAGCTGAATCAAGGCGAGGTTATCGCTGGCATCGGAGGTAATCTCGTCCAGCCCGGACAGGGTGCCTATCCAGTTTTCCACCGGGTCAAGCACGCTTTTCTCTACCTCCTCTGGTCCTGCACCGGGATAGGGGATCATGACCACCATGGTGGGCAGGGAGACGTCGGGGAGCAGATCGACAGGCAGGCGAGGAAGGGAGATGAAGCCGAATAGCATAACTCCAACAAGAAGAGCGAACACCACGTAGGGGCGTTTGATTGAAAAGCCCGAAAGGCTCATCTTAGGACCGTCCTCACCTGCTGTCCGGTTACGAGATTCTGACCTCCGAAGGTCACAATCAGTTCTCCCTCCTCTACACCATCCAGTATTTCCGTGAGCTCTACGCCTTTAAGGCCAGGCAGCACCTTTCTCTGTTCTATCGTATCCCTGTTGACCAGAAGAAGCTTTGAATCCTGCAAGGCCACGTTGGGAACCGCAAGGACGTCGTCTTTTTCCTCAAGGATGAGTCTTACGGTAACCGAAAGCCCGGAAACCAAATGGGGTGATGATGTGGTTGGGGTGAGGGTGATTGCAAACGTTCGAGTCGTGGGGCTTACGACCGGAGCCTTGGACCGGATCCTTGCCTGGACGGTATCGGAGTTCACCATCAAGAAAACCTTATCTGTAGCCTCTACGTCGTTGTAGTACTCGCCTGCGATTGCTACCTTTACCTCTATCTGAGAGGGGTCGATTATCGTCACTACCGGCGTGGCTGGAGCCACCGGTTCACCCTCCTTTACCATCACCTCCGCTACCACCCCTGATATGGGAGCCTTGATAGGCTGTGGCTTGAAGGTAAGTCCCACCTCTTCCGGCTGCAGGGTCAAAAGCACCTGATCTTTGTACACCCTTGAGCCCTCGGCAACCTTTATCTCGGTTACCTTGCCGTAGGCTCGGGATACTGCCGCGGTCTGTCGCATGGGTGCTACGTAGCCTATCAAATCGATGCTGCGTGACACGGTGTGGGTCTGAACTCGAGCCACCTCCACCAGGGGCGGTGTAACTTCGATCACCTCCCCCCGTTTGGGCAAAAAGATCACGATTGCTGCCCCCACAGCTATAACTGCGACTGCGGTGATTATCCATTTCTTCATTGCTCACCTCCGGTTACGTTTAGCCATTTTTCGTGTGCGATCAATACATCACGTTCGGTCATGACCTTATCGGTACGTGCCTTACGCAGCCCGAGCTCGGCGTCCAGAAGGTCTATATCCGAGGCTAGCCCCTCCTTATTGCGCTTACTAACTATAGACAAAAGCTCCTCGGCTTCCTTTTCCTTATGGTTTGCGGCCCCCAGGCGCGCATGGGCGATCTCCAACTCCGCCCTTGCTTCCTCAATCTCAAAGCGTATCTGGGTCCTGAGGGCATCGGCCTGTATGGAAAGCCTCTCCTTCTCCTTTTGGAGTCTTTTTACCTCGGCGTAGTTCGCAAAGCCTGAAGATATGGGTACCTGAGCCATAAGGGAGTACGACCAGCCCCCGTCCCATTCGCCGTTGGTTAAAGGAGAACGCTGCATAGAGTAATTTGCACCCGCAACCAAAACCGGCAACGCCTCGCGCTGTTTTATCTTTATTTGACGCTCAATCATCCCTTGCCCCAACTCGATCTGTCGCCAAGCCGGTCTCCTTACCAGAATTTCATCGAGAGAGAAGAATGGTTGTACCGTATCCGGCAAATTCCAGTTCGGTTCAAGTACCAGCAAGGTATCTGTTCCCAGATTCAGTAGTATACCCAATCGGGCAAGAAGGGTTGCCTGTTGCTTCTGCACATCGATAAGCTCAGGCAGGAGTTCAGCCTCCTTGGTTTTTGCCTGAAGCAAATCGTAGTGCGAGACAAGTCCCTCGTTATACTTATCCTCAATCTTACGGCGATGCCTTGAGGCGTTCTGGAAGGCAGCCTGGGTGAGACGCTCGGCATCGGCAAGGGTGATTACGTTGGCGTAAAGCTCGGCGACGTTGAGCCTCAAATTCCTTTGAACCTCGAGTGAGTCGAGCCGGGCCAGCTGGATCGTCTCTCCGGCAAGCGCGTAACCCTCTAAACGTCGTCCGAACGTCCATAAAGGAAGTTGAACCCCGCCCTGGATTATCTCTATACGTTCATCGCCCAGGGTCATCTCTATTGGATAGCCGGGAACCGGCTCAAAGCTAAAGGAAGGCGCTTCATCAAGGCGCATTAGCTGAGCCTGGCCTGTAAGCTTAGGGAAGAACTCGGAGAGGGCCTGGAGCTGCTTGAGTCCCTTTTGTTCTATCTCCACGTCGGCCAACCGGATTTCCGGAGCCTGGGCGTAAGCTCGTTGCAGTGCTTCTTGAAACGTCAAGGATAGCGTGTCCGGAGCAGCAAGCAGTGTTAACAATAGAGCACTCAAGCCGATACTCCAAGGACGCACTCGATCCTATCAGAATCTGAAACGTGCGCCAAGATAGACCTCCAGAAAACGCTCGTCCGAGTCGTCTTCTCCATAATCTTCGGTATTCATGGAGAAGATATGGCGGTGGTTAACGCCCGCGTCTATGATCAGAAACGATATGGGTCGAAACATCACAGAACCTCCCAGTATTACCCCCCAGTCGTTGGCTTCCATATATAAAGTATCTGCGAGGGTATCTTTGCAGATCACCGGGATAACCTCACCCGCGGCAAGCATCCTCCAGGGGACGTAACTCCCTCCCACACGGAAGCGGATTCCCAGAGGGCCTTTCAGGTAAGGCCAGCTCTCAAACACCGCGGTTGCATCGAAGAAATAACCTTCCCAGCGCAGGAGTTGTTCCAGAGAGTTTTCCCTGCTCTCTTTTTCGACCCCGAAGCGGCGCATCCCCAGATCGAAGCCGATTCCAGGCAGCACGTCGCGTACGCCCGCCTCCGCCCCCCATGAGAGGGTAGGCTCAAAATCCTGGAGGTCCTCACCGAAGGCCTTTTCGTAAGCTGCTCCCCCACCCGCCTCGAATCCGACGCAGAAGAGCAAGGAAGTTAATAGAAGGTTAAACATAGTCTCCTTTTCGTAATGACTGACTGGCCAGTTTTTCCAATTATTTTAGTCTATTATAGTCTCAATTGAGGAGTTGTCAAGCCCCTGAACAGTTAATTCAATAAACTAAACGCCTGGTTGGTTTGCGGGGCTTTGGTTAAGAGGGCGTGTTTAAGTTGGTGTATGTACGTCACTTGACAAAAGACAAAGGGGATTGTACCCGCCTTAAAGTTGTGTTTTGATTGTGTCTTAAAAGTTAATACAGAACGACTTTGCCCTAGAGGTCTTGTTTGGTTGCCTTTATGCGATAGAAGTAGACACCGGGTGATTGAGAGATATGGAAGCTGACCTTTCCATCCTGGGGTTTCTTGGCGGCGGCCATTACCCGTTGCCCGACCGCGTTGTAGAGGGTAAAATTAACCTCACGTACAGTTTCTAGGGTTAATGATATCTTCGCCTCTCGTCCGATATGGATAATAGTGATACCGGATGGTCGGGCAGATCTCTTCTCGCTGACCCCTTCGTTGCTTGCATTGCACTGGTAGCGCAGACGACCGTCGCTTACCAGGAAGAGGTTGAGATCACCGTCGCGCTTTCCTGTACAGTTTGACCATAATGATAACTGCGTTCCGGAGACAAGAATCTTGTCGAGGGTAGTTTTTACCCCGATAACTTACGTGGGATCTTTTAATGATACCCTTTTATAATCGCTTGGTAATTTAGGGAATCGAGAGGAGTTAAACCTGGGATTTCCACGAGGTTGCGAAGCAAACGGTTGGGGTATTAAGTCGGGGTCCCCAAAGGGAGGCGTAGCATCCCTTTGGGGTGAAAAAATGGTTAATAGCGCTATGGGGATTCGAACCCCAGTCTCCTGGCTGAGAACCAGGTGTCCTGGGCCAGACTAGACGATAGCGCCGCAAAGCCAATTTTATCCATAGGGCTCGGATTGTCAAGGTGGGCGAACGAACCCCTATGGGCTTGACAAACGCCAAGAAATGATTACCTTTTGGGGACTTGCAAGATGCGTATTTTCGTGTAAACTTTTAAGTATGGAATGCAGGTTATTGAGTTTTTGAAGCAGAGGTCGAAGATACCGTCGTTGTGACGGTGACGAGAAGCAATTTTAAGGAGGCATCATGAAGTTTGCGTGGAAACTCCTGCCACTTCTACTTATTACAGGGTTGTTAACTGCGGGTTACGCCGCTAAGCGAGGCGAACGTTCGAACGAACGAACCTCTGATGAACCATTCCTCTTGGTGGTTGGAATCGTTCCAGGCAGTATGGCCGATCAGGTGGGAGTCAAGGAAGGTGATCTCTTACGTTCCTATGGCGGGAACTGGGTTCAATCCATAGAAGAGCTGGAGGCTGTAAAGGAACTGGCCGTGGATTCGGTCGAGGTTATCTTTGACCGCGGCGAGGAAACCTTGAGCTTTATCTTTCCTGCGGGTCAACTGGGACTCTACCTTGAACAACGACTGCCCGAGCTTGAGTACACATCGGATGCGGTTGTGCTGCAGGGAATAGGGCCCTTGGATGAGAAAGAAGGAATGAATAACTCGTTCATTCTTTCACTTAGCCGGACTGCGAACTACCTCAGGGATACGCTTGACTATACTATGCTCATGGGACTTTCCGGGGCAGCTTTCCGCGTTCAGATGCACTACAACTGGGATATGTCGGCGATTCTTGCTTCCGAAGGATACCGCTGTGATCTTGCGGCTTTGGAGGCCTTGGGTTACGAATACCGATACCTCCAGTTGGAAGAGAACATGCGCAACGTTGAGGCCGTGCGTGATGCTATAATCCAGACGATTGACGCCGGCAGTCCTGTTATTGCCTTCCGGTTGATCGAGTTCCCGGACTGGGGTATAATAACCGGGTACCAGAAGTCCGGACGAGAGTTTATCGCCCGGGTCTACGAGAGTAAACGTACAGGCTACACGTTGGCCGAGGCTTTTCCCAAAAAGGTTTATCTTATCGAGGGACGTAACGTTCCACCGACTCTCAGGGAAGCAGTCATCCGTTCCTTCGCGATAGCTCAGGAAGTTCTTGAAACCGAACGCATCGGGGACTACTACTGCGGCCTCGAGGTTATGAAGAACTGGATTCAGGCCATTGAAACGGGTGCGTTCCATAACCTCAGAGCAGAGGACTTCAATCGCATCGTCGACGCCAACGCCTGGATGTACAAGCAGCTTGCCGAGGATCGCTGTTTTGCCGCTGCATATCTTAAGCGGATAGCGCCCCAGTTTCCGGATATCCAGGATAAGCTTTTGACTATAGCAAACCTTTATGCTACAGAGGCAGAGTACCTGAATCTAGCGTTTGCATCTGAAGAAGAACCGCCTATTGTTTGGGCCGCAGACTTGAAAAGCCAGTATGACTGGACTCCCGAGATGCGTATGCGCGAGATCAACTACCTGCGTTTTGCAAGGGTAAAGGAAGACGAAGCGCTCAAACTCTGGCGCGAGGTCAACGCTATCTACAACCCTGAACCCGTGGAGGAAGCCACCGAAGAAGTCATTGAAGAGCCACCCGAGTCGGAAGAGGGGCAGCCCGAGGAGCAGATTCAAGAGGAGGAAACACAGCCTGAATTACCGCCAGGGCCTGGTAAGCTCCACGGGGAGGCCCAGTAGCAGCAGGGAGTGGATTTTAAGTAATCTCTGTTTCGCTGACCGCAAGGATCCATGATGCCTCATTTACGGTCACGAGATAAGCCGTTAAGTGTCGTCAACCTGAAGGATGCAGGGCTAGGTACGATTATCTTTGTGGCATGGCCGGTTGCCCTGTCCACGCTTCTTACCCAGCTGATGACCATAGTGGACGCATTCTGGATCGGGCGTTTGGGTGTTTTGGCCCTTGCCGCTGTGGGGGTAGCAGGATCGGTATTCGGGGTTCTCGTTGCTTTATCTCAGCTCGTAAATGCCCCTACCATGGCTTTCGTGGCCCGTTTTGCAGGAGCCAACGACCGGCCACAGGCTCAGGCTGCGCTGTTCTACGGCTTGCTTCTGGCTGTCTCTCTTGGTGTCGTTCTGGCACTGGTGGGGGTTCCATCAAGCAGGCCAATCATGGGGCTTTTCGGGGCCAACCCCGAGGTGATACAGGTGGGCGCTCCTTACCTCGCGGTCCTTTTCATTATCTTACCGTTCGTCTATCTTTCCGCCTGCTCCTTTACGGCGATGCAGGCGACTGGTGATACCCTTACCCCGCTTTTCGTCTCCGCAGGCTCCAACGTTATTAACCTGGTGCTCGATCCTCTTCTGATCTTCGGCTGGCTGGGATTTCCCCGCTTGGGGGTGCTGGGTGCCGGTATCGCCACCGCCATCGCAACCTTATTCAACGTGATCGTGGCGATCGTTATATTAAGTCGAAGGAATCTGGTGATTTTGGTCCTACCCAGGCTGAGCATACTCCTACGATTCCTGAAGATAGGTTTCTTTGCCATGATCCAGGGTATAACCAGGCCTTTGACCGGCATGGTGATGTTCTACATCGTTGGTCTTTCCGGCGTTACGGCCCAGGCCGCCTTTACGGTAGGGCTTCGGATCATAGGCATCCCCTTTATATTCCTCACAGGCCTTACGGTTGCCACCCAGTCCCTCGTAGGTCAGTATCTAGGTGTTAGGAAATCTCTTGCGGCGTCACGCATCGTTCGTCTGAGCGGTCTATCCGGGTTCCTGCTGCAAGTCATTCTCTCGACACTTCTTTTCCTCGCCGCCGGTTGGCTCGTCGGCGTCTTTGCCCCGGGCCAGGATGAGGTGATAAGGATCGGCTCCGATTATCTTCAGATATTAGCTCCGTTCCTGCTTCTGCTTCCGTTTTCGATGGTCTGGGCTGGTGCCCAGTACGGAGCAGGACGAACCCTTGGTCCTGCTCTTGCCGCGGTGGCGGCGAACTGGATAGTCAAGCTGCCGTTGGCTTACCTGTTGAGTCGAATCGTTGGGATGGATACCACCGGCGTCTGGCTGGCCATAGGTGCATCGGTCGTGGTTGAGACCGCGGTTAACGGCGGCTTCTTTGCATCGGGACGCTGGAAGAGGGGGGTAGTATCGTGAGGGTCAGAGAGGCAACCTTGAAGGATCGGGAGGGGATTCTAAAGATAGCGTCTGCAACCTGGGAGGGATGGGACTACGTTCCGCTCTTCCTTGAGGACTGGATCAGGGAAGGAGGTCTTTATGTCGCGGAGGTCGGAGACGAGATCGTCGGGATCACCAAGACCACCGAGCTCTCACCTGCAGAACTCTGGCTCGAAGCGATCAGGGTGGCCGAGGAACATCGGAAGAAAGGACTTGGGCGCGAGATCGCCGAGCGTCAGCTCGAGCTGGCGCTTGCCACGAATCCGAAGAGCATCCGCCTATCCACCGCCGACGTTAACACCGCAAGCCTTGCGATAATCCGTCGCCTCGGATTCATCGAGTACGTTGCGTTCGATCTCTTCGAGCAGAAGAAGCCTTTAGCCGAGACCCAGGAGGTGGAATTGAAGGAAAGCGAGTTCCTGGCAGGTGCAGATGTCCACGAGAGGGTTTGGGAAATGATCCGATCCAGCGAGGAATTTGCCGCATCAAGGGGTCTCTTGCCTCACACCTGGAAGTTCTATAATTTTACAGAAGGGCTCTTCCGTTCTCTCCTTAAAGAAGGATTGGTTTATGTGACACCTGGAGTGGGTGGGGTGCTGGTTCTTTTAAGGAACCGTTATACGCCTGAAAGTCGAGAGATTGCGTTTCTTGAGGGCGATGAACGTTCTCTCGAGATATTAATTAAGCTGGTTCAGCTTAGGCTGGCTTGTATACCTGAGGGCGCGAGGATTGTGGCTTTCGCCGCTGGCAAACGCAAGCGCGAGATTATAAGAAGGATAGGCCTTTCACCTCACGAGTTCATCAAGAAGGTCTACGTGTTCGACTACCCGCTTTAAACTGTTTTTAGCTTGACTTTGCATCGGTTGATTGGATAATTCGTTATGCGAAGGATATGGATCATCGCCTCGTTAATTCTTATCGGTTGCTGCGGCTACACCACCCGCGCCATGCTCCCCGCATACATGAGGACCATCTACGTCCAGCCGGTTGAGAACCGTACCCTGCGACCGCTTCTTGCAGAGAATCTTAACGATGAGCTTGTCACGGCTTTTACGCGCAACGGTCGTCTGCGGGTTTCTTCCGACGCATCGGCTGACCTCTCACTTAATGTCAGTATAACAAGCTATAGGCGCACAGCGGCGGTCTACGATGCTTCACGTAACGTATCCCAGTGGAGATACGAACTGCGCTTTGAAGGCGAGTGCAGGGATCAGGTAAAGAATACCGTGCTTTGGGATGAAAGAAAAACCACCTCAGAGGTTCTTGACGCTTCGATGGACGAGGAGGAGGGCATCCGCAAACTGCTCGAACGGGCAGCCGACGAGATCGTGCGCAGCACTCTGCTTGCATGGTAGACCGAACCTTCAACGTTCAGATAGAGAAGTTGGTTGCTGGCAAGCTCGGGTTTGATATCTCTCCGCAGACTTTCTACACAGAACCGGTCAGGTCACTGGAGACCGAGTGATCATATTCAAGAACGCGCTTTTGCACTCGCCGCCCCAGGAATCGATCCGGGCGGACTTGCTGATAGAGGGTGCCAGGATCGCGAAGATCGGCAGGGTTGAGTCCGGCTCGGCACATGCCTACGAGAACAAGGCGATCCTGCCGGGATATATCGATTCCCACATCCACCTCCTCGAATACGGGTACTCCCTAATCTTCCTTGATCTGCGCGAGGCGCGAAGCAGAAAGGAGATAATGGATTTGCTTTCTTCCCAGCTGCCTGAAGCTCGCAAGCTCGGTTTTCTTTATGCCTTCAACCTTGCTTCCGAAAGGCTCACGGAGGCAGACTGGGAGCCGCTTACGTCTGACCTTGACAGTATAGCGGATGACCTTCCGATCGTGGTTCGCCGGGAGGACGGCCACTCGGTCTATCTAAATACCAAAGCAAGGCGGTGGCTGCTTTACGATCAGCCGATCGCCGAAGCGGATACCCCGCTGGCCGGTCGGTTCAACGAGCTGGCAGTGGAACGGATGCAGGAACGTATCCCTCGTGAGGTTCGCATGGAGGCCTTTATCAAGGCGGGTGCCGATCTCTTAAGCAAAGGAGTCACCGCTGCGGCGGTTATGATAGGCGATGAAGCGAGCCTTCGTGACGTTGAGATCATAAGATCGATAGGGGAGAGGCTTGGTATCGAGGCGGCACTGTTCCCGCAGAACCGTGACGTAGAGGCTATTTGCGATCTTGAACTCACCAGGTTGGGCGGATGCATCCTTATAGACGGCTCGTTCGGCTCCCGCACCGCCGCACTTCGCGAACCTTACACCGACGCGCCCGGAAACCACGGTATCCTTTACTTCTCCCAGAAGGAGCTTGATACCCTTGTTGAGTGTGCTGAGGATGCAGGGCTTCAGATAACCTTCCACGCCATAGGAGATGAAGCTATAGAACAGCTTCTAACGGCTTACGAAAAGGTCATTGATCCTGCCAATTTCCGCCGTCACCGTATAGAGCACTCCGAGCTCATACCTCCCGACCTCATTGAACGTGCGGCAAAACTCAATCTGATTCTCGGTGTGCAGTCTATGTTTGAGATTGCGTGGGGACAGGAGGGTGGTATGTACGTCGAGCGTCTGGGCGAGCGGCGCCGCTGGACCAATCCTTACCGTTCTATCTTGGATGCAGGAATCCGAATTGCCGCAGGCTCTGATGCGCCCATAACCGATCCAGACCCTAGAGAGGGGATTAAGGCTTTCTTAAATCACCCGATCACCGAGGAGCGCAT
>JAGMDF010000068.1 GCA_023128825.1 Caldifarciminota bacterium
TGGTAGCCGGTTCTATTTAAGGAGTTACTTCCCAGCTAGCTTCCATAATTAACCCCTTCTCGAACACGTCCCAGGTGCGGCGCTCCCAGATCAAGGTATCGCCCTTCCGCTCGTCGGCGTTGTGGTCAATAATCTCACCTGGCAATATCAGCTCCTCGTGCCAGGTGTAGGCGTTGAGATCGAAGCCTTCAGAATCAATATCTGCTTCATCTTCTGACTCCTCCCATTCCGGCGCGTAGCTTTTATACAGATGAAAGTAGTGCTTATTCGCGCCTTCTTCTTTAATCAAACTGAAACTGTCGGCATCGAAGAGATAGGAGTGGGATAGATTAGTTAAGGCAAGCGGGGAGTCAAAATTTCCTTCTACGTGCACTTGCAGTACGGTGTCTGCCACCGTATCTACCGTAAAGGTAGACGTTTGCCAGCCCGACGTTGTGTCGAGTTGCCGAGAGAGTTCTTCCGGGAACTCAAGGGTATCGGCTTCTCCGAACGGCATCCCTATCTCAAATACAAGGGTGCCGGAGCCGTCCGGCTCCATCTTCATGATCGAGGTGTAATCAAAGCACCTCAAGATAAGCAGGGCCAGTCCTGCTAAAAGTAATCTTCGCATATTAGCCTCCTCTCTAATTATAAAGACGTAAACGATCTTAATGATGTTGCGATTCCCTTCACTATGGCTACAATCGAGCTATGAATCTTGCGCGCGCCGCCGAGGAGATCAGCCTCTTTGCCCGTGGCTACGCACCGGTGGTGAACATGTCCGTCAATACCTGCTGCAACCAGCGCTGCCTTATCTGTCAGCGCTGGCGCATGCACTGGCAGTCCGAGCGAGATAAGCTTACCTTAGATGAGATCAAAGACCTCGTCTATCAACTGGTCAAGGACCTTCACGTAAAGCGGTTCCGCATCACCTCGACCGAGCCCCTGCTCCGGCCCGACTTGCCTGAGATCGTCCGCTACATAAGGCAATTCACCGGCTGCAGCCTTATAACAAACGGTATGGCGATGACCGAAGATCTGGCGCACAAGCTAATCCAGGCCGGTATCTCCAAGGTGCGTTTCTCCATAGACGCACCAAACGAGGTAAACGACGTTTTGAGGGGCGTTAAAGGCTCATGGGAACGTTCCAAACAGGGGATTGAAATCCTCAAGCAAGTCCGCGACCGGATGGGCAAACCTTACCCACAGATAGAAATCTATAGTGTTTTGACAAAGCTCAACATCCCCTACATCCCTGACATGTACCGGTTCGTTGCTCAAGAGGGCCTTGACGGGCTTGCGTTCGGGATAGTATGGGAGAACACGCATGGGGCGGTAGACACCACAATCTGGAAGGGCAAGGTAGTTGCCCGCAATCACATGATTCCGGTCAATGAATCACTAAAACCTACCCCAGAGCAGGTGGCGTGGCTGAGGCAGGAGCTGGTCAGGATGGGGCTTATAACCAAGGGGGCCGAACAGGCCAAAAGGCTGGTGGAGCGGGTACTGGGGATAATGAGAGGCCGCCGCCTCTTCCGCTGCCCCTATCACTACTTCATAAACATTGATCCGGTGGGGAACTTCATCCCCTGCACCGTGATGGGCGGTTACTCGTTCGGCAACATCCGCTCCAAGAAGGCACGCGACATCTGGTTCAGCGACTCACATTACGAGTTCCTGACCAGGGTGGAGCGCGAGCCGTTTCCTGTGTGTCACGAGATATGCGAGGCCAAGGAGGAGCTTTACATGGCGTCCTTAAAGAGCGAGATACGCGGTTTGGTGATGTCCTTGCTTTACCCGGTTAACCTGAAATCACTAAGAAGAGCAAGTAGAAGCTTTTCCTAAGATCGCTTCCGATGGGAGCAAGCATCTTTGAGGCTCTTTCGCCCTTTACTCGCTCCCTGGGATTCAGCCGTTAAACTGATGCCTACAGTAGATGCAGAACCTTGATTGGGGCGGAGAAGGGCTATGGCAGTTAGGACAGCGAAGGTTCTGTGGAGATAGTCGATCCCAACTCACCAATATAGCTGTATTCAAAGAGGTTGCATGTGAAGGTAGCCGATCAAGCCGTTCACCGCAATGTGGGCAAAATTTGGAATTGGCAGGGGCCTCGCGCGAACAAGATCCACATTTACGTACTGGAACAAGATTCCTGGAAGTAGACGGTTTCTCCTCAGAAGAGCTGGTTTCTACGGAGATGAAACACATTATAAGAAGCCCTATACTGCCAAGAAAAAACCCAAGTATAAGACCGAGGACTCCCTTGTCGTTTCTTTTACCTAAGAGATATGCCCCCCAAACGATCCCTGCATATGAGGCCAATCCTACTAGCAGCCCTATTATTCCTACGCAGATATGGCCGTCCATTATTTCCTCCTTAATTAGTTTGACAACTATTCCATCTTTCCTTAATCCAGCGAATGTCCGTAGCCAGTGGCTTGTGGTTAGCCGTACCGGTTATCTTCTTCCCGTTTAGTTCTTCAAATCTTTTTCTCTATTCCGGCCCAACAACTCCTTGAGGGAATCGCGACGCACCATAAGATATGCTTTAATTTCTGGTCACACATCCACATCTTCATAATAAATTATTCTATTAGTTCTTTTAAATTGCGGATGCAGAAATCGGGATGGGGATAGCCGTTGTAGCAGGTGGCGCGATTTGAGGCATACAGCACGCTTCGGATGCCTGACCTGCGCGCACCAAGAACGTCCAAATCGATGCGATCCCCGACGTGAACCGTCTCCTCTGGACGTGTCCCTAGCCGATCAAGCAGTATGCGGAACGCCTCAGGGTTGGGTTTTCGCGGACCTATCTCATCGGTGTATAAGAGGTGGTCGAAGTAGGGGCTTAAGCCTTCTCTGTCCATTATGCGGCGGATTATGTGCCCGTGGGATGTATTCGAAAGTAATGCAAGCCGATAGCCGCGGCGCTTGAGTTCTCTAAGCATCTCGATTGCACCTGGTTCAGCGATTATCTTCACCTTGAGGAGCGATTCGTCGAAAGATTTCAGCAGTTTGTTTGAGCCGCCTGCAACCTGTTTTCTGATGCCCAGCCTTGTGAGGAATCGCCGGATTATCTCCCTTGACGGAACCTCCATCTCGGTCCGCAGCCTTTCCGCTTCGCATTCCGCGCCCACCTCGGAGAGGGTACGATCAATCAGTTCATCAGTGAAACGGAAGCCCAATTCCTTGAGTATCAGGGAGAATTCGGCTACCCTGAGCTCGTCCTGGCGTTGCCACTCGGCCTCGGTCTCATAACGGCCGATGGTATACCAAAAGTCAAATGATACGGCCTTGATGCCTTGAAGTATCAAATTTTCCATCAATTGAAGAATACCTGTAGTGGAACTTTTGTCAATCAGAGCTGTGATGCTTGCGGAGTTAGTACTCGCAATAGGAATCAACTGAAGGGTCCAAAGGGCCATAGGCAGGTGTGTTACGGGCGGGTTACGGGCGTGTTACGGGTGTGTTACGGGTGTGTTATGGGCGGGTTGACAATCCATTCTGGTTGAGGAGAATAGCCGATGTCTGATAGGGCGCTTGAGATTCCTTTTCGGGTGTTCAGGTGGAATCCGCGTTGGAGCGATTTTGCACCGCTTGGTCTTTTGATTCTTCTCTCAGGTCTCCTACAGTTTGCCCGGCTTGCCGGTCCCCGTGCACCGGTGATCCTGGAATGGCTCAAGCCGCTTGCCGATTTGGGGTTCCTTCTGGTTCCTCTCTTATTCGTCAGGTTTATTAGTCGGGAGGGTCTTGGATTCCTTGGTGTTACTCGTCGCCGTATCGTAGCAGCAGTAATCGTGGGGGTGATCCTCGGAGCGTTCATCGGCTGGCTTGCGGTCTGGCGTTCTCTCGCGGCAGGTGAGATTCCTTTTTTGCCTGCGCCTTTGGATAGCGTCGCTTATCTTTTGGGAGCGCTTTATCATCTGGTGGCGGTTGAGTTCTTCTACCGCGGCTGGCTTGCCTCAAGGCTCGAACAATCCTACGGTTTCTTGATAGCGGTTTTGGGGTCGGCCCTGCTCTACGCATTCTCACCTCTGATTTTATGGGGAACCGATCCCACCGTCCCTGCCGCTTACACATCGCTTGGTTTCTACTGGGGGGCGGTGTTTCCATTCACCTTTTTTGTGGGGATACTCCTTGCTGGTGTTGCCAGGCTCACGCGCAATCTACTTGCTCCTATCTTAATAATGCTTCCCCAGACGATCCTTGGTGATCTCCTGCCCGGCGGGGCAGCCCACCGAATATCGCACCCTGAATCTGTACTTGTAGGAACCCTTGCGCTGGCAGGAATCGTGGCGGTTGTTGCCTGGTTAACGCGAAAGCCACCACGAAAAAATACACCAGCAACCGAGCGAATCACTTCGCCCCCTTAGACTTTAGAAAACCCAATTCCTCTTAGAAAGGAAAACTCAGGTCGAATTCCTCCGCAATCTTACGAAGCTTATCCATGGTCGGCTCGTCAATGTCCACCTCGTCCTTATTTCTCTCCTCAGCTATCCACTCCTTTTCGCCGGCAATCCAGATGCGCTCGGCTCCTTCCTGCCTGGGCACGTTCTTGAGCATGCCGATGAAGGAATCCATCCTTTGCTTGAATCCATCCAGCTCACCAAACGCGGCAGGGTTGAGTGCGGCCAAAAAGTGGCAGACGTCAGGCGGTTCGTCCTTGCGGCCGTAGACCTCTGAACCCATGGAGGCAAGGCTTAAGCCGCCGGAGAGTATCTCCACCACTGCGGCCAGATCGTAGCCCTTGTAGCCGCGTCCTTCCTCGCCTGCCCCGCCCAGAGGCGCAAGGCCGCCGCCGGTCCTATCTAAAAGGTTCTTGAGAACCTTGCCCGGATCGGTGGTGGAATGCCCCGCTTCATCCGTTGCCCAGGTGGGAGGTATCTCCTTGCTCAGCCGGTCGTATATCTCGAGCTTGCCGCGTGGAACGGTGGAAGTCGCCATGTCTAAAACGAACGGTCGTTCGGAGCCCGCAGGCACCGCGATGGCGATGGGGTTGGTGCCCAGTAATGCGTTCTTGGCGAAGGTCGGCACCACCAGGGGAGCGGAGTTGGTTGTGGAGAATCCGATAAGGTCATGCCTTAGAGCCATCATCGCGCAGTAGCCGGCTATCCCGTAGTGGTTGGAGTTGCGGATAACCGCCGCGGCCATCCCCATCTCTTTTGCCTTTTCGATCACACTGCGCATGGTTTTTACCGATACAACCTGACCCAGTCCGGCGTGGCCGTCCACAGTAAGCGTGGTCGGCGTCTCCTTGACGATCTCAGGCTCCGCCTTGGGGTCCATGATTCCTTTTCTTATCCCGTCCACGTATCGCTTTAATCTCGCCACACCGTGGGACGCGATGTTGCGCCGATCCGAGGCGAGAAGCACATCCGCCGTGATCTCCGCATTCTCACGCGACACCCCCAGCTTGGCAAATACCTCTATAGTGTATGATCTTAACGGTTCAATCCTTACCCTGGGCATTATCCCTCCTTGGGGTATGGGGTTCCATGTTCCAAGACCATCTCGGCCATCTCGCGAATGAACTCAGGCACCAGGCCTTCCTTCTTTAAATCCTTTCTCAGACGCTCGATCAACTTCGAGGAGTCTATCCCAGCCGGGCATATCTCCTTGCACCGTCCGCACAACGCGCACGAGTAGGCCAGTGGTGCGGCTTTTTCCAGGCCTCCCGAGACCAGGGCGGTCCAGGCCACGCCGATCCCGCCCATGTACCGATAGCCCCAGTGACCGGACACCAGCGGATATATGGGGCACTCGTACATGCACGCACCGCAGCGCAGGCAGCGCAGCATGTCGCGATACACAGGGTCGGTGGCCGCCTTCATCCTTCCGTTGTCCAAAAAGATAACGTGCAATTCCTTGGGGCCGTGAGCGCCATAAACCACCACCTTCTCGATGTCGCCGGTCTTGGCAGGGCCTGAAATCATCGATACGTAAGATGTCGTAAGATACCCTGCGTAGCGCATAAGTACTTCCAATCCTAACATCGCATCCGACAATGTAGGCATCAGCTTTTCCACCCCGATCACCGCTACGTGAATCTCCGGCGCATTGGTTACGAACCGGATATTGCCTTCGTTCTCCACCAGAAACATCGTACCGGTATCCGCAGTGATGAAGTTGGCACCGGAGAATCCCACATCGGCGTTGAAATACTTATCGCGAAGGAACTCCCGTGCGAACATGGCCAATTTCTTGGGATCTGTCGGCATCTCGCGGCCTGCTACCTCAGAGAATATCTTGGCTACCCGCTCCCTGGGTACGTGAACTGCCGGGGCAAGGATGTGCATCGGCTTCTCGTCCAGGAGCTGAACGATGAACTCGCCAAGGTCGGTTTCGTACACCGTGTTGCCGTAGGCTGTCATCACCTTGTTGAACTCCAATTCCTCACTGGTGATGGACTTTGCCTTCACGATCATCTTGCCGGTGCCGATGATGCCCTTAAGAATCTCATTGGCCCGCTCCGCGTCCTCGGCAAAGTAGGTGTGGGCGTGATTCTTTTCCAAAGCCTCGCGCGCCTTACCAACATAATCCTCCAAGTTGTCAATGACCTTATCCTTTATCTCCTGCAATCTCTCGCGCTTTTCTACCACCTCGGGGAACGCGGCAAGTGCGGCGTCCCGGTTCTGTCGAAAGGCTTTGACCGCACGCTCCAGCGCGGTCTTGAGGAACTTATCCTTGAGCGCCTTGTAGATGGTTCGTTTGTAGGCATTGAACTCTTTAC
The DNA here is from genome assembly GCA_023128825.1 of Caldifarciminota bacterium. Taxonomy (GTDB): domain Bacteria; phylum Hydrothermota; class Tepidihabitantia; order B3-TA06; family B3-TA06; genus B3-TA06. Next base: position 6,710 of record JAGMDF010000068.1, read on the forward strand.
TGGCTTCCATCTCAATCCTCCATCTGTTCTGCAAGGAACTGGGGCAGATCGAAAACTTTTATTTCCTTATCTGCAATCTCCGCCGCGCCGTCTGCGAGGTTCAATGTACAGAACGGGCATGAGGTGACTATGGTGTCGGCGTCCTTGGGAAGTACGTCGTCTTGTATCTTCCGCTTCGCAGCGGCCACCGCCAATTTAGGAAGGGATGCTCTCAAGAGCCCGCCCCCGCCGCAGCAGGTGCCAAGCACCCGGTTCCGGTCGGCCTCCACAACCTGTACGCAGCTCTCCAGCACTCGTCTCGGCTCCTCATACAAACCTGGCCCCCGCCTGCCTATTCCGCACGGGTCGTGATAGAGAATCCGTACATCCTTGCGGTTCCTCAACTTAATCTTTCCTTCCTTCAATAACTCATCGGCAAACTCCACGAAGTGCAGAACCTTGAAAGGCAGCTCTATTCCGAACTCTTCAGGGTATTCATTCTTAAACATCATGTAGCAGTGAGGGCAAGAGGTGACCATTTTCGTTATCCCGGTTGAGATGAGTTTATCCGCGACCTTCTTTACGTACTCCGCTGCCTCTTCGTGGTATCCTGCGAGCGTCAACGGAACGCCGCAGCATAGGTCTTTGCCCATAGGTACGTAATCGATCTTAGCTTTGGAAAGAAAATCCTCCAGCCCTTTGAGCAGATGTGGTGCTCCGGCCGTGGTGCAGCCGAAGAACACCCCGAGTTTTTCCTCAGTTTCCATCAACTATCTCCTTGCTATTTTGGTGTGAATATCCCCAAGGGTGTTATCATCTCCTCGGGCGAGATGCCGCCGTGTTGCAGTGTGTGTTTGTACTGGGCCTCGTACTCCCTGGGCTTGGTTGGGTAGATGAAGTAGCAGTCGCGCTTTGCGATAACGAAGTTTGTGGGACGGGGGAAACGGGGCAGTTTGTATCTTGTTGGATCGGAGAGCGATATCGCATCCTTGGGATCAATGGTAAGGGCCGGACCGTACTTGTAGCGAAGATTGGTCGAGATCTCCCTGCCGCCCTTTATAATCGTGGGCTTCTGGACCCTCAAAAATCCGTGGTCGGTCGTGAGCACCACGGTGACGCCGCGATGCGCCAGGGTCTCAAGCAGAGTGGGGAAGATCGAGTTGGCGAACCACGAGCGGGTCATATCCACAAGAGCATAATCCGAAGGGGCAAGCTCCTCAAGAATGGATTTTGGCTTTACAGAGTGTATGAGTACGTCCAGGAAGTTGAGTACAAACACCCGGAACTTCTCCTTGCGCGAGACGATCGACTCGGCGTCACGGGCTGCGTCCTGGGCACGAGATGCCTTGCGGTAGATCATAGAGGCCGATACACGCTCCCTTTTAAGATGCTCGGTGAGAAGCTCCTGTTCGTAGCGGTTCTGACCGTGCTGATCCCAGACCCAGTAGCGGGGAAATCGTTCGGCAATCTCCTGCGGATATAGACCGGCAAAGATCGCGTTGCGTGCGTAAGGCGTAGCCGTAGGAAGGATGGCGCAGGTGTAGGCGATCCTTGAATCGAAGAATTCCTTGATGAACGGCAGAATGACAAGGAACTGATCGAGGCGCATGCAATCGAACAACAGAAATACCACCTCCCGGCTTTGCTTTAGCAAGGGGAATACGTGTTTGGATAGAAGCTGGGGAGACATGACCGGTCCTTTACCCTGCTCAAGCCAGCGAGGGTAGTTCTCCTCGATATATAGGCTGAACTCGCGGCGCATTTGGCTGCGCTGTTCGTTGCCCAGCACCCTGAGCCCCTCGTCGCCGAATCTTTTGAATCTCAGCTCCCAGCGCACATCGCGGCGATATGCCTGGACCCAGCCCTCCCAGTCGGAAGCTACCTCGGCACGGGTCAACTCCTGCGTATACTCGCGGCTCATGTTGTTGCGTACAAGCTTCTTGCGCTCGAGCAACCTTTTAATCGCAGACCCCAATTGTGTCGGGGTGATGGGTTTTATTATGAAATCATCGGCAAGCTTGCCGAACGCGGAATCGACAAGCTCCTCCTCCTCACTTTTGGTGACTATCGCAACCAGCACGTCCTCGCTTTCTGCACGGATCTCCGAAAGCGTCTCGATCCCGTCCATGCCCGGCATGATCTCGTCTAAAAGCACCAGATCGTAGTCGCGCTTCTTCACAAGCTCTAACCCGTCCGGGCCGTTGTTGGCGGTGTCCACCTCGTAACCGCGCTCCTTTAAGCTGTATAGGTGGGGCTTTAGGAGCTCTATCTCGTCGTCAATCCAAAGAATACGCATCCTGTAGCATAGTCGGAAGCAGGTCTGTGTCAAGTTAAACACCCCACGACCGCACTACGTGCGCTCGTGGGGACCCCGGAAAAATTTGTGCTCCTTTTCTCCACAGGAGAAAAGATCGCAAATCCTTGGGAACCTACCTGGCTGTTCAGTGCTTTAGAAGGGCTTCCCTCAAGCGATACGGATCAGCTCAAATCCAGGTCCACGCTTCCCGAATCGTTCCCCCACCTTGCGGAGTCGAAGGTATAGGAGCCTGTAAGACGGCCGCCCTTAAGCTCGCCCTCGATATGCATTGTAAAGTCGGTTCCGGTAACATCCATGTCAAGCACGGCAGGGTTGGCGGTAAGGGTGCCTTGGCCCTCAAACTCGATCACATCATCATTTATGACGATCGTTCCCTCAGCCTCAAAGGCCTCGTTTTCCTGTTTGAAATCGAACTGCAGCGACCCGCTGTAGGTCCCATCGAAGCTCGCGTAGCTTCCTTTGAAGGTGCCGCTCGTTTTTACGGTGAAGTCCGGGGACAGGCATCCGCCCAGCAACATCACCGCGAGAAAGAATGCACTTCTTCTCTTGATAGCACGAATCATCATTTCCCCCATTTCTTGGTTACTTATTCATTATAGGCTCAAGCAGGGATATGTCAACCCACATAGAGGAGGCCTTTGAATCGGGATCAGGGGCGTCAATTGGGCTGCAAAAGACTTGACTAATCCTGGAATTGGACTATTATTTTACAATAACCTAAACCAAGGAGGACATGTATGAAGAAAGTCTTAGTCGTATTGGCACTGTGCGTGCCGTTCGCGGCCATGCTGGCTGTGCAGCCTACACTGAATCTCATGGAGCACGTAAATAGTCCCTTTGACGGATCGACCAGTATGCCTGAGGAGATAGAATTGGCAAATGATGAGGCCGATCCGTGGGAGTATGGCTTAATCATGGACACTGGTGATCGCCTTGGACAGCAGTTTACTCCTCCGAGTTATCCCTTCGAAGTTACTCAAGCTTGTTACGTTCCGCTCACCTGGCCAGACTGGCCTGATAGCTGGAAAGCGCCGTGTGACATTGTTTTCTTCGCGGGCGGATCCGAGCCTGGCGCGGAGCTGGATCGCAAAGAAAATGTCGCAGCTACTGAACAGGGAAACTGGAACTGGTTCGATGTGAGCGATCTGAATATCACGATCGGATCCGGAAATTTCTACTGCGCGGTTGAGTACATATCTGATAGTGTTCCCGGTCTAACGATTGACAAAGGTGCCCCTGTACACCATACCTCTTGGCTCTATGACGTTGACGGTCCTACCTGGTATCCATGGGAAGAGGTAGATGTCGGAATGCCCCAAAATATGGGAGACTTCCTTGACCTGGTAGTTCGTGTAAAAGGCAATGCAGCAGGCATCGGCGAGGTGGAGCTTCGACCCGGTGGAGTGGTGATTATGCCTTCCGCCACCATTGTGGCTTCCGAAAGTAGCGTGAACTATACGCTTCCCGAAGCTGGAAACATAGAGATCAGCCTGTGGGATGCGCTGGGCCGTCCGGTGAAGACCCTCTATACCGGCCACGCTGATGCGGGCGAGCACACCCTTACCTGGGACGCTTCTGCACTTCCGAGCGGCGCATACTTCCTCAAACTCAAGACCGCCAATACCGTAAGCACAGCCAAGATTGTCATAATCGACTGAAATTAACCTCTAACCTTTTGCAGCGGGCCTTGCGCCCGCTGTTTTTTTTAATAACCACAGTCCTTCTTTAGTCATGTGAGATGAATAAACTGCTTGTTGATTCGTTTCTAAAATATTGGGGTTCCCTGGCACTTGACTACTTTTGGAATTGGCTTATTATTAGCCTAACAACTTTATCAAGGAGGAACCGTCATGAAGAAGCTATGGCTTTTACTAGGGGTAGTGGTGATTCTGGGTTTGGTGGTGTGTGCGAAACCCAACGGCGCTATCGAGGTTAAATCCACCCCCGAAGGTGCGGCTGTTTACCTTGACGGAGACGACACCGGTAAGAAGACAAATACCATCCTTGCGGACCTTGAACCGGATGACTACACCGTAAAGCTCGTCCTTGAAGGCTACGACGATTGGGAAAAGGATGTTACCGTTGAAGGCGGCGATACGGTAACCGTTGAGGCTGTATTGGTGGCGAACGCTTTCGGTGCCCTTCAGGTAAACTCAACACCTGTACAAGGTGCGGAGATCTGGCTTGATGGTGACAGCACCGGCGTTGCGACTAACGCCTTCTTTGACAGCCTGGCTGTCGGTTCACATACGCTGAAGCTTAAACTGGCAGAGTACAAGGATTGGGATACGACGGTAACGATCGTCAAGGATGAGATAGACACGGTGAATGCGGTTCTTGTCCTCAAGACAGGTTCCATCCAGGTGAACTCGACCCCTACGGGTGCCGACATCTTCCTTGACGGGGTAGATAAGGAAACGGTTACCAACGCCCTGTTGACTGACGTCACGCTTGGTGATCACACGATCAAGCTTACGTTGGATGGATATGCGGATTGGGATACAACGGTAACGGTGAACGAAGATGAGACTGCGACCATTGACGCCGTCCTTGAGGAAGCTCCACAAGAAGAAGTGGAACTAAAGGAAGATGAAGCAACTCCAGCAGGGTTCGGGTTTAAGATGCAGGCAGGCCACCGTCTGGCTGTAATGTTCACCCCTCCCAGCTACCCGTTTGAGCTTACCCAGGCCTGCTACGTCCCGATGGGCTGGGCCGATGACCCTGACAACTGGGACGAAGATTGCTACCTTGTATTCCTCGGTCCAGGGGAAGAGCCTGGTACTGAGCTTGGACGCAAAGAAGCTGCAGGCTACGAGGCGATGAACTTCAACTGGTTCGACGTGAGCGACTTGGACATTACGATCGAGTCAGGGACCGGGAGTTTCTACTTTGCGGTTGAGAACGAGGTGAACGACAACCCAGGCATGGCTCTGGATGTCGGTAAGCCCTCGCACCATGTCTCCTGGATGTACACCGTTTTCGTCGGAGAAATCGACCCAAAGTGGGCACCGTTCGATAACATCTCTATTACGGGCTGGCCTGAAGAGACACTTTTGGGTGACAGCTGCGATCTGATACTTCGCGTTAAGGGAATGATCCCAGGCGGCAAAGAAGTGACACTTACTCCGACAGTTAGACAAAGTACTCCCTATTCTGGCTCCAGGGTGACGCTTCCTGCCGATCGTAAGTACGAGGTCCTGGACTGGAGGGAACTCAGATAGCCCAACCTTGAGCTTTCAATCCCCAAACGGCCTGTGAGGTCGGCATTAGTGAAGCTGAAGGTGTGCTGAGACCGGAATAGAGCAAAGGTCAATCAAGAACTTTAGAGCGGGCTCGTGCCCGCTCCTTTTTCAAATGCCAGGGAGACTTGACATTGGGCGCGGCGCGGATATGCTTCTTTTAAGCTGGTTAAGTATAAGGTGGAGGGGTTAATCAGAGGTATAATAACGCAAGGAAGCTATCTATGAGTAAAGATAAGGAAAAGGCTGCTGCGCCGGAAAGCGGCGATGATTACAGGGAATACGTCCGCAAGAGGCTTGCTCTGATTGCTCCGGTGATCCAGAAGGTCTCGCTTGGCGAGTTCAGCGAGAAGATTGATATCCCACAGGGCGCAGAGGATGAGTTCACAGAACTCCTGGTAGGACTCAACCTGATGATCGACGACCTGCGGTTCATGTTTGATGAGAATCGGGAAAAGACCGCTGAGCTGGAACGCCGCTTCACCGAGCTTTCCGTGTTCAACGAGATAGGCCGCGCGTTGGGCTCTACCCTGAAGTTGGCAGAGCTTTTAGAGGTGATATACAATCAGACCGGCCGTATCATGGAGACAGAGAACTTCTACATAGCTCTCTACGACGACAGATCCAACACCATCGAGTTCCCACTGTTTATTGAGGAGGGGAAGCGTACGGATGTACCTCCCAGGAAGTTCGGCAAAGGACTTACCGAGTATATTATTTCAAATCTCAAGCCTTTCCTTATAAGAGATGATGTTGTTAACGTTACCCGCAGGTTGGGTATAGATATGGTTGTCAGGGGTGCTGAGCCGAAGTGCTGGCTGGGTGTTCCAATGATCTCTCACGAGGAGGTCGTTGGGGTGGTAACGGTGCAGAGTACCCGAGAGCCTAACGTTTACGACGAGGATCATAAGCGTCTTCTGGAGACGGTTGCCAACCAGGCGGCCGGAGCCGTGGCCAACGCACGCGCTTACGAGAAGTTAGAGCGCAGGGTCAGGGAGCTGGGTGCGTTCAACGAGGTAGGACGCGCCCTGGGCTCGACCCTCAAACTGGAAGAACAGCTCAAGATCGTCTACGAGCAGGCCCGTCAGGTGATGCCTGCCGATCATTTTTACGTTGCCCTTTACCATCCGGCGGATGAGGAGGCTGGAGCCGGGGCTGAGATTGAGTTCGTGTTTAACATCCAGGACGGCCTCCAGTCACCGCCACGCACCCGTTCCTTCAGTAGCGGGCTGACAGAGTACATAATTCGCACCCGTAAGCCTCTCCTGATCCAACGCGATCTTCGCAGCCGGATCAAGGAGCTGGGGCTTGATGTGGTGGTTAGAGGCACGCCTGCCCGCTCCTGGCTGGGGGTGCCGCTTATCGTGCGTAATGAGGTTATAGGGGTGATGGCGGTGCAGAGCGTTGAGAGGGAGGAAGCGTATGACAAGGGACACAAGGAGTTCCTTGCCTCGCTTGCAAGCCAGGCATCAGGCGCGATTGATAACGCCCGTGCCTACCGTGAGCTTGAGAATCGTTTAACCGAACTTTCGGTGCTCAACGAGATCAGTCAAGCTATCAGTTCCACCCTTGATATCGAGGAGCTTTACGGGGTTGTACACGAGCAAATCAAGCGTCTTATGCCAGTGGAGAACTTCTACATAGCCCTATACGACGCACAGCGTGATAAGGTGAGTTTCCCCTACGCGATTGAGCACGGCCAGCGTGTTCCTACCGGCGAGGGCGAATGGGCTATACGCAGGGCCGGCCATGGGATGACCGAGCATGTTATCCGGAGCGCAAAACCACAGGTGGTTCAGGGAGATAGCCAGGCGCAGCTTGCAAAGAGGGGGATAAACCATATAGGCAAGGTTTCCCGCTCCTGGATTGGCGCCCCAATGATCGTGCGCAACGAGGTGATCGGGGTAATGGCTTCTCAGGCCTTTGACCCCAAGATTCGATACTCCCGTAAACATCTCCGTCTCCTGCAACTTGTTGCCAACCAGGCCGCACCGGCGGTCGAGAATGCCAAGGCCTATGCCGTGCTCGAGCGCCGGGTCGCCGAGCGTACAGCAGAGCTTCAGAAGTCAAACGAGTCGCTTGAAGATTTCGTTTACACCGCGAGTCACGACCTCAAGGCGCCCCTGCGGGCTATCCTAGGCTTCAGCCAGTTCCTTGTAGAAGATTTTGGTTCGATGCTGCCCGAGGAAGGCAAGATGTATGTCGAGCGCATGTCTCAAAACGCAAAGCGAATGGAGCGTCTGATTGACGATCTCTTAGAGCTCTCACGGGTGGGCCGGGTCAAGGAGCCTTACGAGGAGACCGATATAGATGAACTCCTCAATGAGGTCATCAGCACCTTGGTGCCTGGCGAGAATGTATCCGTTTGCGTCGAAGGCCCAATACCTCATATCTTCTGCGAGCGAGTGCGGATAGGAGAAGTTTTTTCAAACCTCGTATCCAACGCCATCAAGTATAACGACAAGGAACACGCAGAGATCACTGTGGGATTCGAAGACCGCGGCGAGGAGATTGAGTTCTTCGTGGCGGATAACGGGCCCGGGATAGAGGAGCGTTACTTTGAGAAGATCTTCAAGATATTCCAGAGGCTTTCGAGCGATGGAAGCGGTACAGGTGTCGGGCTGGCGCTGGTGAAAAAGATAATCCAAGGCCATAAGGGACGTATCTGGGTGGAATCCGAGGTAGGGAAGGGAACAACATTTCGTTTCGTGCTGCCAAAACATCCTGAGAGAATGGAGGAGGAGCAATGAATTCAACCAAAGGGATTCCCATTCTTCTGGTGGATGATGATGAAGACGACATCCTCATAACCAGGCGCGCATTTGAACGCTACGAGCCAAAAAACATCCTGTATGTGGTTCGTGACGGGGACGAGGCGCTCGATTTTATCTACCACCGCGCTGACTACGAGGATAAGTCTATCCCTACACCCGGGCTTGTCTTTCTTGACATCAACATGCCGAGGATGAATGGATTCGAGGTCCTGAGGCGTCTTAAAAACGATCCCGAAAAACGGCACATACCGGTGGTGATACTTACCACCTCTCGCAGGGAACAGGACAAGATCGAAGGCTACAACCTGGGTGTCAACTCCTATATCGTTAAACCGGTGGACTTTACGAAGTTCATGGAGGCGGTTAGCACCATCAATCTTTACTGGAGTCTTAACCAGTTACCCGAGTAGGAGGTTTTTTTGTCCGCCGAGGCCGATAGAGAAAAGCATGCCTCTCTGAATACAAAGAGGTCCAACGCGAGGCGGAAAGAAAACGATGTGGGAAGAAAGCGGCTCTCTACGGGTAAGGCAGCGAGCGATAAGGGTAAGAAGAAGACGCAGGGTAGTACCGCCTATAGGCTTGATGATCTCTTGGAACTCATCTCCTCGGGCAAGGATTACTCAGCCTCGCCCCTGATGGAACTTGTGAGTAATGACGGGAAGATCAGGCGGCTCATTGATGCATTCCGAATACGGGAGGAGAGGCTGCGTTCTGAACCGGAACTTGGAAGTGAGGAGCTTTACCGGATGCTGGTCAACACCGCTCAGGAAGGGATCATTCTTGACGATCCCGACGACACCATCCTTTTCGCCAATCCTACGGTCTCCGCTCTGTTGGGGTATTCGCAGGAGGAGCTTGTAGGGCGATCGCTTTTTGATTTCATTCCCCCTGATGAGGCGGAGCTTCTTCGCTCTCAGACCGCTCGGCGAATGGAAGGAGAGACCTCTCGCTATGAGCTGACCTTCATTCACAAAGAGGGGATGCGTCATCGGACGCTTGTGACGGCGGCTCCGCTCTATGATTCCGATGGAAAGCTTTACGCCTCCATGGCGATTTTAACCGACATCACCGAACTCAAGCGGGCAGAGGAGGAGATCAAGCGCCGCAGCGAGGAGCTGAGTGCCCTGCTTGAGACCGGTACTGCTGTTTCCTCTACCCTGGACGAGAAAAAGATATCTCAGCTCATAGCCTCACGCGCTTCGGAGCTGATCCGGGCCGACGGATGCACCGTGTACAGCTTTGACGCCGAGGCAAAGGAGCTGGTTTCCATAACTACCACAGTTGCAGCTGAGTACCAAGAGAGGATGACCTGCCGTGTTCCTCTGGGAGAAGGGATCACCGGTAAAGCCGCAGTCGAGCGCAAACCTCTTGTGGCCAACAATGTTCACCTTGATCCCCAGGCGAGGGGGGCGAGGGGGGCGAGGGGGGTGCGGGGTACGCAAAAGCTTCCCACCTGTCTTCTGTCCGTCCCTCTGGTGGCGCGGGAGGAGCTTTTGGGAGCCATGACCCTGGTTCGCATCTCACATGAGGAGTTCACGGATCACGATCTTCAGGTTTTCGCACTTTTTGCACGTCAGGCTGCCGAGGCGTTTGCCAACAGCTACCTCTTCAGGAAACTGCGGGAGTTCAACGAAACCCTGGAACGCAAGGTAGGTGAACGCACCGCCGAGCTTGAGCTGGCTAAGAGGGATTTGGAGGAGGTGCACTTACGCTACAAGGAGAGGGTCACCGACCGGCTTTCCCGAATCGCGCCGGCGATGGAGCGGGTCTCGGTCGGCGATTTCAGCGAGAACATCACGTTGCCGGATGAGGAAGACGAATTTACCGAGCTGATAGTGGGTCTGAATCTCATGATTGACGATCTGAGGTTCATGTTCGTGGAGAACCGTCGCCGCAGCGAGGAGTTGAGGCAACTCAACGAGAACCTCGAGCAAATCGTTGCTCAGCGTACAGCCGATCTCGAGGAGTCCAACCGCAAGACAGCCGCCTTTGCACGTGAGCTTGAGGAGATGATCTACGTGACGAGCCATGACCTCAAGACCCCGCTGCGTGCCATCTCAGGATTCAGTCAGTTCCTTTACGTTGACTATGACGACAAGCTGGATGATGAGGGAAGACGTTATCTTACGAGGCTTATAGATGCAGCCAAGCGGATGGAGAAGTTGCTGGATGATTTGCTTGCGACCTCGGCGATTACCCGAACAGAGAGAAAGTTCGAGCGTGTACCTGCGGGTGATTTGGTTAAGGAGGCGATAAAGTTGATCAATCCGGACGAGAACGCAGACATTGTCTACGATCCAGATGAGCTCCCATCGGTGCTTTGCGATCGTTTCAAGATGATTGAGGCCTTCTGTAATCTCATCTCCAACGGGCTTAAATTCAACGACAAACCGCACAAACAGATAAAGATCACAGCTCGAACCTCCGAGGGGTTTTGGGAGTTCATGGTCGCAGATAACGGGATAGGAATAGAGAAACGCCACTACGAGCGTATCTTCAAGATATTTCAGCGCCTGCATCAACGAGGCACGTATGAAGGAACGGGTGTGGGGCTTTCGATGGTTAAGCGCGTCATCGAGGAACACAACGGGCGGATATGGGTTGAATCTCATCTCGGAATGGGTACAATATTTCATTTCACGTTGCCCGTGCAAATGGAGGAGAACGATAAAACAGCTAACCCTGAAAGGAGCACGTGATGGACGAAAGACAGCCTATAGACATACTTCTCGTCGAGGACGACGAGAACGACATACTGATAACCAAAAGGGCCTTCACCAGGCACAGCCTCTCCAACCGCCTGTATGTAGTTCGCGACGGCGAAGAGGCCCTTGATTTTATCTACCACCGAGGCGGGTATCAAGACCCTGAGTCGGCTCCTCGTCCTGGACTGGTTCTTCTGGATATCAACATGCCTAAGATGAACGGTATCGAGGTGCTGGGGAAGCTGAAGAGCGACCCAGGCTATAAGATGATTCCTATAGTGATGCTTACCACCTCCAAAAGGGATCAGGACAAGATCGAAAGCTACAACCTGGGGGTAAACTCCTATATCATCAAGCCGGTAGACTTCACCAAGTTCGTGGATGCCATAGCAACCATCAACCTTTACTGGGAACTCAATGAACTGCCCTGAGGGTTCTGTGAGCGATCAAACAGCCACGATTCGGGTGCTTATGGTCGAGGATAACGAGGACGACCGGTTAGCGTTTCGCCGGATGGTAAGACAGCGCGAACTCGACTATTCCGTTGTCACTGTTGCGAGGGGTGCCGACGGACTGAAGCATCTTGAAACGCAGACCTTTGACGTGATCCTTCTGGACTTCCTTCTGATTGATATGGACGGTCTGGAGTTCCTTAGGAATATTCGTGCTAAAGGGGTGGATATCCCTGTTATCTTCCTCACCGGTCAGGGCAGCGAAAAGGTCGCGGTTGCCGCCATGAAGCTTGGAGCGTATGATTACCTCACCAAAACCTCGGATATGAGCCACCTGGCTCAGCTTCCTGCAACCATCAGCCAGGCTATAGATCAGCACAGACTTCGTAAGGAACGCGAACAGATCGAGCAGATGAGAGCGGACTTTATTGCAATGCTTACCCACGATCTGAAGAATCCACTCTCAACCATTATCTCCGCAGCCGAGTTCCTGAGCCAGGCAGAGGGTTTTGAAGAGCGTCAGAAGCGAATGGTGACCCTTATTGAGGGCGCCTCCAAGGATATGCTCGGCCTGGTCGAAAACTTCCTCCTCGTGTCCAAGATAGAGGCTGGCAGGCTTGAGCAGACACGTGAGCCGGTCAGCATCAACGAGGTGCTTCTACGTGTCTTCAACATGAACAAGCTTCATGCAGACAACAAGGGGGTCAGGCTGGAGTTAGAGCTAAGTCCCCACATACCGTTTATTGAGTGCAACCCGACCCAGATGTTCCGCGTGTTCACCAATCTTGTAGGAAACGCCTTGAAGTTTACCTCTGCAGGAGGTGAGGTCCGTATCATAAGTCAGGTCCACGGTCATGAGATCAAGGTTCTGGTTAAGGATCAGGGTACAGGGATCGCGCCGGATCTCCTGCCTTACATCTTTGACAAATACAAGCGCAGCACATCGAACGAACACCCAAAGGGGATCGGTTTGGGACTTTATATAGTGAAGACGATTGTAGATTCCTTGAACGGCACAATAGATGTGGAAAGCGAGGTCGGCAAAGGTACTGCGTTCACTATTCACCTTCCGTTGTCCGGGCGAACCTAGTCCAGCTTACCGCGAAACCCACGTTTAAGTTTCGCATATTTGCAATTTAATGCACGGCCTCCCTTGACACCCATCTAAAATTGCCTATAATAAGGTATCATTGCAAGAGGGGAGACTCGGCTTCGATTTTTCAGGATATGCCCGCTCGATTCCCTCCTGTTATTCAGGTTGTAAACAAAAGAAAGGAGTTTTGTGGAAGAAATGTACCGTATAGTTCGTTCAGAAAGGGAGTTAAGCGATCTATATTCGAAGTCTCATATCATCGAGTTTCTGCATAAAAACCTTGAGCAATTTCGTGATCCGCCCCAGCAGATCGAAGAGGCTATAAAATACGCCTTTTCGGATGCGGAAGGTAAGGGTGGTTTTGTGGTGCTTCAGGAAATGGATGGATCACTCACTGGCGTTGCAGTAATGAACGCCACTGGTATGCATGGCTATATCCCTGAGAATATTCTTGTCTATCTGGCTACCGACTCGTCTGCGGCCCCGCTTGGGGCAGGCGCCAACCTTCTGAAACGGGTCATTAACGAAGCTGAAGGAGACGTTGCTCTTCATGTAGAGTATAACAACTCGGCAAAAACACTTTACGAAACACTGGGGTTCATCTCCAAGTACGCCGAAATGAGATACAAGAAGCAATGAGCAGTGTACTGATTGATCCAGCCGTGATTGAACACAACTTCGAGGCGCTGGATAGGATGTTCACAAGACGAGGTATCCACTGGACCGCGGTAACCAAGGTGCTTTGCGGATACAAACCAACCCTTAAGCTGCTGGTGGAACTGGGTCTGCGCTCCTTTGCAGATTCCAGGCTTGCCAACCTAAAGACTATCCGTAAGTTATGCCCTGAAGCAGAGACCATCTACATCAGACCTCCACGTATCAAATCCGTAGCCGATGTGGTTCAGTGGGTGGATATAAGCCTTAACACCGAGCTTGCGACCATTCGGGCTTTATCCAAGGCCGCCCAGGAGCAGGACAAGACCCACGGTGTCATTGTCATGATCGAGTTGGGGGAGTTAAGGGAAGGGGTGATGCCCGATCGGTTGCTGGAGTTCTATCGCGATGTGTTTGAGTTGAAGGGAATCGAGGTCGTAGGAATCGGCACCAATCTTGCCTGCATGTACGGGGTACTGCCTACTTACGACAAACTCATGCAGCTTGCACTTTACAAGAGGCTTATAGAGCTTCAGTTCAACACCAGTCTTCGTTGGTGCTCGGGCGGCTCATCCATCACCATACCCAATATACTTGCCAAGCAGCTTCCCAAAGAAATAAATCACTTCAGGGTGGGCGAAAGCCTTTTTCTGGGCACCGATCTTATCAACGGCGGATATGTCAGGGGGCTTAAACCGGATGCGTTTACGTTAGTCGCCGAGATTGTTGAACTTAAGCGCAAGCCTGCAGGCCCGACCGGAGAGATGGCGGAGAATGCGTTTGGTGAGAAGCCGTCCACCGAAGAAGTAGGTGAGTGGGGATACGAAGGCGAAAGGACCCAAAGGGCTGTGCTGAACATTGGACGATTGGATGCGCCCTTCGAGCACCTTATCCCTTTCGATGAGGGGGTAAATATCGTGGGCGGCGCCTCCGACCTTTTGGTGCTGGACGTTTCCGAGAGCAAAAAAGATTACAAGCTTGGCGATGGGATTCGCTTCCGGCTGGATTACGCGGCGCTTCTCCAGCTCATGCACTCCCGCTACGTGGATAAGGTCATTTCCACCTTGTGATTTTAAGTTGTGATCTGGGGAAAATCCCTCACCTTAACATAAGTAGCGCCACCCCGACAAGTGCGACGATCGTACCAAGAACCCCAATAAGGGTTATTTTCTCCCTATAGATCATTCTTGATGCAGGCAAAAGTATCAAGGGTGAAAGAGAGATAAGGGTTGCTCCCACGCCGACCTCGGTGTTATTTATCGACACGAACGCCAGCAGCGTGCCCATTATAAGCCCGATTGTGGTTCCCAATGTAACGAAGAGCATTGCCTTTGCGTTCCTGGCCGAGGCTGCCACTCGTTTGCCCCTGCCTATTATCAGGGAGAACACAAAGTAATCACTCCACACACACTTGAGATGTAAAATCCATTTCTAAGTATCGTATAATTGCAGCTTAAACAATAGATTTTCTTGACAAGAGCCGAAATTTGCCTATAATCATACGTCAGCACAAGAAAGTATCCTGTATATCGTTTTCCCTTTCGAGTTCGTAGGGGCTGACCTTGAAACTATACGTTTCGCGTCAGATCAGCCCTTGTTTTATTCCTTAAGCTTGTTTCCCTTGTGTTTTTAAAACCCATGCAGGTTTCAGAGGTTGTTTACACTTCTTACAGAGTTGTTCTGAGCAATTAACTTCTTTAAGAGGAACCTCTTTCTTGTAATTCTCACATTTGCTGTTCGTGCAAACACATTTTTTTTCTTCAGACGGTGACCCATTACCTACAGTAGCTCCACCACCCTCGCCACTCGAAGATGGTTTAGGCGTTCTGGGTGGTGTTTTTGGTGAAAATATGGGTAGAGTTCTGCGTGTTTTCTCTGTTTTAGGTTTGCCTTTACTCATTTTCTAAGACCTCCTTTAGATTTTGTATTAAAAGATCTCCCTTTGTAAGTTCACTTTCTGCACCTGAAAGGTCTCGGCCATGAATACCTTTCATTATCCAGTTCGTGTTAAATTCAAAGAGAGCTCGATCATTAGATATAGACGGCAAGATACGGGTTCCACCGACTACAAAGAATGAAGTCTCTTTTGGAAACCATTCATCCGCTTGGCGCACTTCCTTTTCCAATATACGCCGGCTTTCTACAGAGTCCATATTGCTGGTTGAGATCAGAACCGATGCAGCGTCGCGTATTGGGTTTAGGAACTCAACAGGGATGTTTTGTCCTAGACCGAACCAGACGAACTGGCTTCTCGTGCCAACAGCGTGCATTTGTTGACGCTTTGCACTGAGAAATTGATACAACTTACTGTCATCCATGTAAATCGAAAAATGACCGGGGAACCAGTAATCTATACCGTGTTCTCTGTAATTCATCCCGCCCCCTTTTTCCCACAACATTTCTTGATAGTTATCAAAGGCATAGGTGGAGAGTATCAACTTCCTGTCCTTTGGCAAGTTCAAGTAGTCCTTCAAATCTTTCGAGTGAAACTCCCCTATAGGATTGCAAACTTTCTTAATTGGAACTGCCCATACATCAATTTCCGGGAACCTTTCAGTTAAGTTTAGAGCCATAACTTCTTCTTGATGATAAATAACCGGTATCACACGATTTTTAATTTCAAGGGGCTCTGGTGCGTAGTTTCCAACAGAGGTTTCAAGAATCTCTTTTAACCATTCCCGCCATTCAGGATACAATTTTGCCGTACGACCACAGCACGCAAAAGTCGTTGCGTGATCTCCGCCACCGCACGAATCACAGTTGAAGTCGCAAGGTCTCATGAGACATCGCTGCTGGTAGGCGCTGTTGCAACCATCACAATACCCACCATTTTTCTCTGCCCAAAAACAATCCGAACAGAGTTTTACCCCGGGGCAATCTCTATAACGTTCAAGCGTTTTTGGGTCCAACATTTGTCATTGCGCCTCCTCAATAGATGACTATACGTTTCAGCGCCCTTCCTTTTTCGATTTTGAAGCACTTGCATAATCAATTAATTATAACAAAAAAATATTTTATGTCAAGCCGTCACTACCCTTATCATGGTGGCATCGATCTCTCCTACCCCTAAAGACATACCGTGTTTGGCGATAACCAGACCGCTGCCCTGACCTATCGCGGCCAGCACCGAGAATATGACGCCTGTAACTAGATTCTTCCTTTCCAGATGCTCGTTGCCCTTCTTGTTGAGAACGACAAGGCATATCCCCACTACGGTAAGCGCGATGCCGCCGATCGCCATAAGACCAAGCGTTTCGCCCAGGAATATCCAAGCGATCAACGCCGCAAAGACAGGACTTGCCGACATCACAAGCATCACGATGCGCGGCCCGATCTTTCCGAGTGCTGAGAAAAGGAACCAGTCGCCTACCGCAAGCGCCACTATGCCTGATGCGCCAAGCCACAACACCGCATCAAGCGGGAAATTAAACCGGCCTCCCAGTGCAAGATGCAGAACGGTGAGAATCACCGAGGCCAGGATTAGACGCAGTATACTGACCGACAGGGCGTCTATCCTTTTTGCTCCCTCGGCAAAGAAGATGGCGTTCGCTGCCCAGAGTATGGCGGTGCCGATACCTGCGATCTCACCTAGATATGGCATGGCTTTGAGGTCGGTACTTTATATTAAGGGACGCCCCTGCCTATTCCCATTGGGTTACCTCGTGCCTTTGGGGGGCTTCGGACTCGTCGTAGTATACGACCTTGATGATGGAGCGGATCCTGTCAAGCCCGTAGAAAAGCTCCATCGGTTCGCCTGCCTCAAGATCCTTCACCGCCTCCCAGAAGGCATCAAACGACGTAATCTCGTGATATACCCCGCGAACCGCAACCGCCCGCACCGGACCCGCATAAGCATTCCATGAGGCGGCTGCACTTTCCTCCTCCACGTCCGCCACGTAGACCGCGTTTGAATCCATGTCGTACCAGTACTGAAGGAACCTGCTCATCGGCTGAACGATCATTCCGGCTACTGAGATATACTCTTTAGGCCGATCCGCGGCACGGTCAGCAGCCAGGAGTTCAAAATCAATTTTCTCGCCGAAGCGCGAGACGGTCAGGGTGCAGGTCTTGTCTGCCAGTCCCTTCATCATCACCGCGTAGTCGGCCTCATCTACCGGGGCTTTGCCGTTTATTGCGAAAACAATATCACCGGACTTTACCCCGGCCTTATCTCCCGCGTTGTCAGGGGCCAGGGTGCGGATAATGATCGCCTTGCGCACGTGTTCCGGCATCTTTGTCTTAAAACTTTCTTCGGCACGTGCAGGGGTTATCTCTTCCACATCAAACCCCATCCATCCAACGTGTCCGCCGTAGGGGAGCTCTTCTGTAATGACATCTTCGATGATCTGTTTCAGCTGGTTTATGGCAAGGCTCCAGCCTATACCCTCTCCTGTCGTTGCGGCGTTTATGCCGATCACCGAGCCGTTCTTCATGAGTATTAAGGGGCCGCCGGAGTTTCCAGGGTTGATGGGCGCATCGGTCTGGATGAACTTGCCCGTACCTGCAGTGGGGGTGTTGGTGGTTGAACTCACGATTCCTTCGGTACCTGAAAACTCGATCCCTGAGGGATGGCCAAAGGTGCCGACCCGCTCGCCGATCTTCAGCTTGTCCGAGTCTCCCAGACGAGCAACGGCGATATCTAAAGGTATCCCCGGTTCATCCAACCGGAAGCGGATCATTCCGAAATCGTACACAGGATCGATGTAGATAGGTTCCGCCTGGATGCGCTCGCCGTCCTTGAAGCTTATCTGGACGTTGCACATCCCGTCGCCTATCACGTGCTCGCAGGTAGCGGCGTAGGCGTAGCCTGCCTCCCTGTCAAGATATACGATGAATCCCGACCCCTGGTAGGAGCCGCGCTGCGAGCTTTCAAGCGCGACCGTGGTGGTTACGTACACCCTCACCGAGTACTTCTCCGCCTCGGCAAAAACCTGTGCGGAATTTGCTGCGGAAACGACCCCCACCGCAATCAAAAATATCACTATTACTCTGCAAAGGTGTATTACGGGTTTCATGAATCTCCTTTCACGGAGGTTGATTCCCACACAGGTTCTGGGACTTCCGAAATGGGCCGTGCAGGACTCGAACCTGCGGCCACCGGATTAAAAATCAGGTGCTCTACCTACTGAGCTAACGGCCCTTAAGTTATAATTCTAGGAGCCTGCGCCCCAAAGTCAAGCGAATTAAATGCTCCTTTTGTCTTTCACCCCACGAATCTGCTGCGTAAAGTTACTCCGCAAGCGTCGTCATTTCATGTCGCGGGGACCCCTAAATGCTCCTTTTACCCTCTAGGGAAAAAGATCGCAAGGAACTTCTGTAAGATCGTAGGGGCGTACCTCAGCGTGCCCCTTGGGATACTGTGTATCCCATAGGGTATTAGGTCAGCCCGAATTCTTGTTTGTGCGGGCCGACTTGACGCGAAGGGGGCGGCCACAGGCTGCCAAAGTCGGCCCCTACACTCCTTGCCATCGTTCATTTTTTGACTATAATAATTACATAAAAGGTTCCGCCCCAATGATAAGAACCCAAGGGGTTCTCCCTGTTGGGTAGTTGGGGCGGTCATTTTTTAGTCTATTAATCGTTGTATGAATCGTTCCCGTTGACTCCATCTGAATGGTACGATGGAGTATTGTTTTAAAGCTTGTTCAATCTCAGACTTAACAGTATATTCGATGTCATTCATAACAGCTAAGGCTTCAAATTCGTCTCTTACAGGTCTTACGTCTGAAACTTGAAACACATATGAGGTTGCTGAATTTCGGTCAGGATGGGCAAGGGTTTTAAGTAACCTGTCTGGTCGAGTTCTTGAACGTGGTACAACGTAATCAAAATTGTGATTCAGCCCTGATTTCCCAAGCAGTCTTACGGTAGGCATGAATCTAACACCTCTTTCAATGAAGACGCTTTCTACTTCATACTTAAACACGCTGGCTTTATAAGGTCTTACAGAGATATACATATCGCTGACAGCCAGTATAGCTTGAACCAAGTCAAGTTTACGCTGCGGCGCTTCATCGTAGGAAGACACAGCTATCAATTGACCGTTTTCCTGGGTTACACCAAATGCACGTATTATTTCTTCAAATAGGCCCTTACGCCATTCTCTTAGTTCTACACCACTACTTTTCAGCTCTGCGAGTGAATACCCTCCATCGGAAAAAACTAAAAGATTCTCTCTCTGGGTTATGTATATTTGGATGTAGTCATTGTGTCGATCTAAGAAGGGGGTTGTGATTTCACAAACCCCTTCACCAACAGATCTTATGTTTGTCTCTTCTTGTAGCCATTCAGAATATCTTTTAACTAACTCTTTGCAATCGAAATTTTCCATAATCATATCACCCTAAGTTGTTGTACGAATGGTGGAATATGTGAGAAATTACACACCCTTAAAAAAGCTGCGATTATGCTTGTGTAATTGTCGGGTTGTGAGTCAATCACATCTTTAAGGTTTGGAAATATTGAAATAGGGAAAGCCCATCTATCACCGTAACCTTCGATGTAGATATGTATATGCGTACCACCCAATCTAGGTATAAATGGCCAACCGTATTTTTGTTTGATCATCTGTTGATCCGCTTTTGAAACATTGCGATTGATATGAGGCGATCCATCAATTTCTAAACGTACTAATGATATGGTTTTCCTTGCACGTTCTTGGTGTCTCCATTTAGAAAGTTTAATACTTGCCCGCCAAATGTTTATTAAGAA
>JAGMDF010000069.1 GCA_023128825.1 Caldifarciminota bacterium
CAGCTTATGCCTGTGGATTGGGAGATTTCTTCATGCTCGGCATTCTCGGTGCCGTTGTCAAGAATTAGGGTGCGGCGGGCATCTTTTGGGAAGCGAAGAAGACGTTTGATGATAGCCTTCGAGGTCACAGGTGCGGTCTTAGCCTCCAGCTTCTCAATCTGAACCAGGCGGCTCTTGCGTTCCACCATGGACAACACAGCGGCCTTGCTCTGGCGTGAGGTCAGGGTGTCCGCCTCCCAGTCTCCGAACCTGTCTCTGGCCTCGACTTCATCGGGCCTGTGCTCTATCCCTATCCTGCCAGCTATCTGCTCAGGCGAGGAGTCATGTTTGAGCTTAGACTCAACGTAATCCCTGATCTTATCGTTCTTTAATCGCATCCTGCGGTTCGCCTTTGACCTGCGCTTATCCGCTCGTACCTGGGCACGGTGGTCCATGTAAAAGTCGTAGACAGGCGAGCGGTTACGCCGTAACTCGCGCGAGATGGTAGAGGGACTCCTGCCTAAAACACGGCCCATCTCTCGAATAGATCGCCCGTCTCTACGCATCGTATCTATACCCTATGAGCGCATAAAGCGCTCAAGGGGCACGCTGTCACCTCACGCTCCTTGAGTCCAAGATGTTGGTATCTTGAGTGCATACATCCTCAGACCGGAGGGGGAAGGATTCCCAATAACGAAATCCCTCTCGCTTTCCAAGGTGTTGCACTTCATTATTGAACCCACGACATACAAATGGATCCCCTAAACATAGGAGCAAGTAGACTAGGTCGGTTCTTGAAACACGGACGATATTTGCAGACTCTGAACATGCGATCAGATGATGATATTATAGAATCACTTAAAGACTTATCGGACGATTCTGAAGAACGATATGAAGGTATAACCGTAGGCCAAATTGCTAAGTATTGGGTTGATCGTTATAAGATACTCAAGCAGAATCCGAAAAACCTAATAACTACATCTTTAATCCTATCCAGCCTAGCCATGATCTCAGGAATCGTATCCTTATTAATCGGATGGCGGGTTCACGATATGTCACTCGAATTGACTCTAGGTATAATGATATTCGAATCCCTTCTCGCCGCCCTAGCCCTAGCGTGGACGGTCTTCGTCGTCATCAAGATGCTGGGCGAGCCGAAGGCGGAGCAGAAGTAGAATCTTCAGGTTCGCTTAAGCTCTTTTTCGATTATGTGGCTCAGCCTCTCCAGGCTGAGCGAATAT
This sequence comes from Caldifarciminota bacterium, assembly GCA_023128825.1. Taxonomy (GTDB): domain Bacteria; phylum Hydrothermota; class Tepidihabitantia; order B3-TA06; family B3-TA06; genus B3-TA06. The sequence continues at coordinate 1,221 of JAGMDF010000069.1, forward strand.
TAATGAACAGGCTGGAGAGCCTGTTCTACATCCCTTTTCTGCTTCGCAGAAGAGATCGCAGATTAAAATCAGGATAAGCAAACTTCTACCCCGAAAAGGCACCAAAATCACCCCAAAAACCCGCCGAGTTGCATTCAAACCTGACGAGTTTTAAGGATGTTGACTTTTGGTTAGCCATGGATATAGTCTAATCTATAAAGGAGACTCATGCCGGAACGCAAGAAGATAACCACACCGCTGACTAAAGAAGTAGTCGCTGAGCTTCGTGCTGGCGATGGGGTGCTTATCTCAGGTATACTCTACACAGCGCGCGACGCCGCGCACAAGCGTCTGGTGGAGCTGATAGAGAAGGGCGAGAAGCTGCCGTTTGAACTTCGCGGCCAGGTGATCTATTACGTCGGCCCTGCGCCCGCACCGCCTGGCTATCCGATAGGCTCGGCAGGCCCCACCACCAGCTACCGCATGGACCCCTACGCTCCGATCCTTATTGAGCACGGGTTAAGAGGTATGATAGGCAAGGGCCAGCGTTCCAAGGAAGTTCTTGATGCCATGCAGAAGCACGGAGCTGTTTACTTCGCCGCTGTCGGGGGTGCCGCGGCGCTGATCGCAAGGTCGATTAAAAAGGCCGAGGTCATAGCCTACCCTGAGCTGGGTGCCGAGGCTATTCGCCGCCTCGAAGTGGAAGCTTTCCCCTGCATCGTTGCCAACGATGCGCAAGGCGGCAACCTTTTCGTAGAGGGGCCGGCCCACTACCGCGTCGAGGCCTGAAAACTGGAGGAGGAAGATGCGGAGATTAAAAAGGCCCGTCTGTGGGGCGATGCGAGTAAATCAATAACCATGAAGGAGCAGCCATGAAAAAAACAATCATTCTTCTCGTGGCGGTTGTATTTGTTGCAACTTTTGCCCTGGCCTGCTGCAAACCCGAGCGCTTTACCGAGCGTGTAATCGAAA
>JAGMDF010000007.1 GCA_023128825.1 Caldifarciminota bacterium
ATCCTTTTCTGCGAGTATCTCAAGTGCGTGCACGTACTCGTCATAGGTACGGAATCTTGCATCACCCAACACCTTTGAGTCGAACTCCTCTCCTGCAAGCAAGCGAACGCGTGCCTCAAGTGAACGGTCGTAGGAGGAAAAGGGGAGTCTCCTCTGCGCCTCCTCGTATGTCTTTACCGCGCTCCGGTTATCGCCCAGGGCGGCGTATGATTCCGAAAGCGGCAAAAGCGCATCGTAGTGGCGCTGGTCTACCGCCGAGGAGTAAAACTCGACTGCATCCTCGTAAAGCGAAAAAGCCTTAAACAGATCGCCCAGGATGCAGGCCTCGGTAGCAGAAATCTGGGAGGGTCTTCCCATTGCAAGCCCTGCCTCAAGAGAGGAAAGGCTGTCGCCGCGTGAAAGCGCGGCCTCGATCTGAAGAGCTGCGATGGTGGCGGCAACCTCAGGATAGGTCTCTTCAAGATCGGCAAGATAGACACGCAAGAGATCGTAGCGCCCGGCGGCAAGAAGCACCTTCGCCCCCACCAGCCTGATGTCAGGGTCGTCTATACTCCTATATAGATCGCGCGCCCTCTCATACTCCTTGCGCTCCTCAAGCTTCTCCGCAAGCCTCAACTTGGTATCCTGTGAAAGCTCAAACCGGGGATAATCGGAGAACAAGGAGTAGGCCTTACCCGCTTGATTCAGTTCAAGTGCCGAGACAACAGCCTTCTCTAACGCCTGCGGTGCAGGATCAGCTGCGTCTCTGAGATGGCGCTCAAGATAGCGAATTGCCTTATCGTAGCGGGCAAGGGCAAATGCGGACTGACCGGCAAGTAAAAAAGCGCTGTCAACCGCGTCGAACTCCGGCTCCAGAAGCAGCTGCTCCATCGCGTAGAGGGTTGGGCCATAAAGCCCGCTGCGGTAAGCAGCCACCGCCTGGTCAAAGTCCTCCCGCAGTGTGGTGGCTATAAGAAGAAACAGAAGCGCGGTCATCTCGACTATGGCCCCTTTATGCCATCAGCATTCCGCCGTCCACGCGGATCACCTGGCCGGTGATGTAGGAGGCGTCGTCTGAGCAAAGGAAGCGGACTATCTTCGCCACATCTTCAGGGGTGCCGAAACGCTTGAGCGGAATCTGCGCAAGATAGGCGTCCTTGATTTCATCCGAGAGCGCGTTGGTCATAGGGGTCTTGATAAGCCCTGGTGCTATGCAGTTTACGGTTATGTTGCGAGCGCCAAGTTCTCTTGCAAGGGATTTGGAGAAGCCGATAAGTCCTGCCTTGGATGCGGCGTAGTTGGCCTGCCCAACGTTACCTATCTGTCCCGCCACAGATGAGATGTTGACGATGCGACCCCAGCGCGCCTTGAGCATTGGCCGCAGAAACGCCTTGCAAACGTTGAACGCGCCTGTGAGGTTCACCTTGAGAACCAACTCCCAGGCAGCGGCGTCCATACGCATGAAAAGGGTGTCACGGGTGATGCCTGCGTTGTTGACGATAACGGTGATCGGCCCCTCTTCTTTCTCAACCTTTGAGGCAAGCCCGGTCATCTCTTCGAAGGAAGATACGTCGGCCTTGTAGCAGTGGGCTTTGCCGCCCTCTTTTTCAATCAGGTCTTTAGTCTCGGTAAGTCCTTCCTCATTCAGATCCAAAAGCACAACCGGATAGGACCTGGCAAGTTCCATTGCAATGGCCCGCCCGATCCCTGCCGCTCCGCCGGTGATCAAAGCTTTTCTTTCTTCGTTCAAAGCTCCTCCTAACGTAAAAGGGTCATCATTCCCTTGTTTCGCTCCGCTACCCGATCACCCTCAAAGGTTTCAACTATATAGAAATAAAGCCCTGAGGCAACCGGTCTTCCTGCATCGTTCGTGCCGTCCCAGAATGCGGTCCGGCTGTAGCGGCTTATCTCGGTAGGCTTTTCATCAAGGATTCTAACCCGTTTGCCGGCAAGGTTATAGATAAGAACCCTGAAATCCGGGTACTGGTCTGCGGCCTTTTCCTCGTCGGTCGGCTCGTAAACGATGGTTGCTCGTTTGTGCTCGTGAACGTTAAATGGGTTGGGATAAGAGTAGACATGTCCCAACAACAAAACCGCTATCTCCAGCCTGGCCGTCATTACGCTGTCTGCCGGAGAGATCTCGGTAACCGACGCGCCTGAGGGAGCGCCGTCGTAGAACCTGCTTGAGGGAGTAGATGAGTTGTTGAAGCCAAAGCTATCGTCCGACCATAGATCCGAAGCCCGGCCCGAACCTGAGGTAAAGAGATAGTCCGGATCACCGTCCGCCTGCATTATACCGACCAATGGATTCTCAAGATCGCTGTTGGTTTCCTTAGATTCATCCACGTGAAGGATCAGGAGTCCGTCACCTGGAAGACCTTCATCGAAACCGATCCTTTGACGGTTCTCCACGAGAAAATACTCGCCTCGCCCAACAGATTCAAATGACCAATCAACCCCAGAAGGATTAGGGAATATCCTGTAGGTTGAAGGAGACGCTGATGATGTGGAAAACCATGCATTCTCTACCAGCTCTAATCTGTCTCGCTCAAGCGCCTCCGGCTCTACCCAGCCCAAAAAGTACTTGCACCACGCGCAGAGATGAACCGGAGAGGAACCCGGTGGGTCTCCTGCCCAGGAACCCGAAGCCATAAGGCAGAAGTGGCCTAAACCTGCTTTTCCTGCATTAACGCCATCAGTTATATAAAGGTCGGGCAGGCCGAACCCGTGCCCCCACTCGTGACAGAAAACACCGATGTTGGAGATCTCGTCCCGAGGGGGATCGGAAAGCTCAGGGTTCATGGTGTAGACGTCTATCTTAACACCATCGTTGGTCTCATAAACCCCAGGGCCACCGTAGTATTCCCAGCCTGAAAGCGAGAACTCGTGCGACCATATGTCATTGATGGAGTCCCCTGTTTCCTCAGTACCGTAGCCAACGTGGATTACTGTAAAGATATCCACGTAGCCGTCGCCGTCGTTGTCATAAAGAGAGTAATCAACGTAAGGATCGCTCTTCTTGCACGCCTCCCAAACCAACAAACCGGCGCATCTAGGGTAATCTCCAAGTCCAGATTTATTGTTCACATAGTAGGTTGATGAATGATCTGACTCGTAAGGCCCGTAGACCTGACCTTGAAGATCAACCCTGCCGTATGAGACCTCATCGTAGTACTCATGGGCGGTACCAGACGGCCAAGGGCCTGCAAAAAGCATCCGCTGAAAATCTTCGTCGTCATAGGTGGCTTCCACATCGGTATACTCCATCAACACTACAGGGAAAAGCTTTGGTCCTTCAACCGCCAGTACCCTCGTATCCTCGGATGGTGCAGGGAGTATGGCCTGATACCGGTTTAATCCCAGTTCGCGATACCGCTCCCAGGCCTGCTCCGAAAGCTTAACCCCTGGCCTTGGCGGCATCAACCAAAGGAATGCAATTATAGCCCCAAATAAGTGCATAGAGGTTACTTCTTCGGCTGCTCCTTCTCCTTCATGGAGCAACGTCCCTCGAAGAAAACATTGTCCTGAATCACAAGCCCCTTGCAGGTTACATCACCGGTCAAATTCGCCCCGGCGTGCATCTCCACCTTACCTTGCGAATAGATGTTACCCTCTATCCTCCCACCAATGAAAGCGTCCCTGCAACGAACATCCCCTTTAACGCGGGCACTCTCGCCGGCAGTAAAGGTGTCGGAGACCGTAATGTTTCCTTCAAGCGTTCCATCAATTCGCAGGCTGCCCTTGGTTTTGATGTTCCCCGTAATCACCGTATCCTTTCCAATTAAGGTATCGAGTTTTCCTTCTTTATTGCTCATATGCTTCTCCTTTGTATTCTCGTTTGAGGATGAAGAGGTTGGCAGGGTCTATTGGGATACCCTTATGTCTAACCTCGAAGTGCAGATGCGGCGCACTTGAGCGACCGGTGTTACCCACATAACCCACTATCTGATTCATACTAACCCTTTCTCCCTTCCGCACTATGGCCGACTGAAGGTGGCCATAGAACGTCTCGTAGTACTTGCCATGGCGAATCTCAATGTAGTTACCGTAAAGACTATCGAACCCCACCTCTTCCACCACCCCGTCGGCGGTAGCAAAAACAGGCTTCCCCTCCGAGGTTGCGAAATCAATCCCAGGATGATGCTTTGAGAAGGGACGGGTAATACGGAATCCGACCGTTGGTAAAACCTGGGGATAAAAACCCTCTATCTCCTCCTCTATTTGAGTGGAATCGAACTCTGTGGTATCAAGGGTATCGGAGACCCTCTGAGGTATTATAGGTTTGTAGGCAAAGATAAGCTTGGTATAGTCTACCGTATCCGGGGCCTTCTCTATCCCAAGCATTATCCGCAGGCGTTCCAGTTCCTTCTTACTCTCTAAAAGCTCCTGCTTAACTTCAGGCAATTTGGCAAGGGCGCCCTCAAGCTGATCGGTGCGGTTTCGCAACGACTCCACCTCTGCCCAGTCGATGTAGATCTTGAGAGAAAAAACCAGCATGACAATCACACCCAACACAAATCCACCTATAGCCGAAAGGATCGCCATTACCGCAGAAAGAGAGTAGGTACGACCGAAAGAACGATTGGAGTAACTGGTGGAGATATGAATAGAGATCCTTTTAGGCAACTTAGGTGTCATTGATCCTCCTCTCTTGCAACAAGCCCTCCGAGGAGTTTAGACATACCCTTACAATCTGAGACTGCCGCACGCTCTATCTGGGAGCCACGATAGCGAAGTGGAATCCCTAAAACAAGCGACGCGATTCCTTTTCTGGACAGCGTATCGGCCGCACTTTCCTCGTCCCAGGCAAACCCTTTCTGAAGCTTTATACCGAGACCGGATGCGGTGCTAGTGACCTCATCTACCCATAGAGACGGTGCGACACTGTACTGGGTACGCAGAAGAACCCCAGGCCCTTTGCCCGCAGAAAAACCAGCTTTCTCCTTACTGCAAACAAGTGGTTCGAGGAGATAGAGGCGTTGGATCTTGAGGGTTTCAAGCGCAGCGCTAACGCCGGCAAAATTCAGATATCTCCCTGTATAAAAAACGCAAGCGAATGACTGGTCAGCATGGACGCTTTTTACCGCCTCAAGAATGGCTGCAGCACACACGCGATCACCTAAAGCTGTGGCAAAGTATGCATCCTGCGAGAATTCGAACTCCGCGAGCGGCACAATGAACGTGCCCATCTCGCCTGAGTCTTTAACCAGGTTCTCTGCTCGGAAGGTCTTGGTATCCGGATCGATAAAGATACAATAGCGTCTGGCTTGCTCGTCAACTCCCCAGCCGGGGCCAAGTTTTGTATCCGAAGGAAGCGACCTGAGGTGTAAAAAACCCTTCTTGTCACGATGTTCCACAACCCAGCCCGGCTGATCAAGATGGGTGCAAAAGACGCGATAAGGACCGTCTCCCCTGTGTGCGATCACATTACCCAGGGCGTCGGCAGTGACCTCAAGATTCGTTCCCTCGAGATGGGTCTTTACGATCCCAGCCACCCTTGATTCCCGGCCCGTAGGACCGAAAGCAGCGCATAACTCTTGTAAGATCTTGTTCTTCACAACTTAACCTCTCCGAACCGTCCGCAGGCGGCCTTAACCAACTCTATGGTATTTATTATATCCTTGAGATCGGCTAATGCAACCGGTGAGTGTATGTATCGTGCCGGTATGGCCAGCACAGCAGCGTGAAGGGGTTTGACACGAACCGCGGCGCCTGCGTCCGTTCCGCCAACCAGAGGACGCTTGAACTGCCAGGGGATATGCTCGCGATCGGCAGCATCTGTAAGAAACTCAACCAACCTCTGGTTGCAGACAACCGTTCTGTCAAGGATTGTCACAACCGGCCCTTTGCCCAGGAAAGGCATGCGTGCAACGTCCTTATCGGTGGGAACGTCCCCTGCACCTGTGCCCTCGAGCACAAGAATAATATCCGGTCGAACCCTGGCCACTGCAATGCGCGCTCCGCGAAGCCCCACCTCCTCCTGAACTGTCCAGACAAAGGTCACCGGGAAGCGGAACTCATGCCTTATCAGTTCAGTCATCATGTAGCAGCCGGCGCGGTCATCAAACGCCTTTGCCTTCAGGATATCACCCCACTGTTCGAAGCTCGTATCGAACCAGATGGGATCGCCCACATCCACAAAGCGCTCCACCTGATCCTTGGAGGAAGCCCCTATGTCTACGCGCAAATCAGATAGAGGCGTCACCTCCTTGCGCTCCTCCTTATCTGACAAGTGAAACGGTTTTATCCCGATAACGCCGCAGATTGCGTCTTTGCCTATCCTTACCCGCTTTGCAGGCAGCACGCGCGGATCAATCCCGCCCAGTTCGATAAATCTTATGGATCCCTCCTCATCGATACCTCGAACCATTAGACCCACCTCGTCGGTGTGCGCGGCGAACATGAGGTGCGGACCCTGTTTTTCCTGCCCCTTGGTCATATAAAGGTTACCAAGATGATCGGTGTGTACTGAATCAGCATAAGGACCTACGGCATTGATCAGTATCTCGCGCACCGCCTCCTCGTGGCCACAGACCCCAGGGGCATCGCACAGCCGCTTCAGGAGTTCCACAGATCCTCCCTCTGCAACGCGGCGCTGAGCAACCCCAGCGATGATTCCACGTCTGCAAGATCGGCAACCTCAACCGGGGAGTGCATGTTGCGAATGGGAATGGATAAAAGGATCGAGGGGATTCCCTTTCCTGAAATGCTCAAAACATCGGTCTCGGTTCCGGTGAAGCGGGTTAAAGGCTCGAGCGAGTAGGGTATGGAAAGCTCTGATGCGATGTTTCGCATAGTAGCCAGGTGCGATCTTGATAGAATCGGTCCCACACCCAGTACAGACCCCTTGCCCAGATGGAACGCGGAATCCTTCACACCGTGGTCTGTTCCGAAGGTGGTATCAACGACCAACGCGAACGAGACGCTCTCCCCGGATTCCAAGGCGCTGCGGCCCGCAAAACCGGCACCGAGCATCATTACCTCTTCCTGGGCTGAAGCAAAGAAACGTATCCGACCTGGAAGCTTGCAGGATACAAGCTCCTCGGTAATGAGAAGGGAAAGATAGAGACCGATGCGGTTGTCCAGACCCGGGCCTGTGACCCGCGAACCTGCCAGCGAAGATGGCTTTTGAGCCCAGGTGCAGACCGTACCGATGGGAACCTGTTCCCGAACCTCATCAACAGGTAATCCCACATCTATGAAGAGTTTCTCTCGAGGTATGGGCGCTTTACGCTCTTTCTCGGAGACAAAATGTAGTGGCAGCATACCCACCACCCCGCGGAGCGCTCGTTTCCCCCACACCATAACCTCTTGTGAAGGCACCACCCGCGGGTCTATAGAGGACATCCGAATATACAGATATCCTTCCTCATCGACGCGTTCCACCACAAAAGAGACCTGATCGGCGTGGGCTGAGAATAAGGCCAGCTTTGAGCCTTCGCCTATCTCCCAGGAGAGACCTGCAGGGCCAAGGTCCTGCGTTCTGATCTCATGCGCCTTGAGATACTCGGAGAGAAACGCCTTCATCCGTTCCTCGTGGCCAGATGGCGAGTGAACCTCCAGCAGTTGAAAAAGGAGTTCGTGGTTCATTTATTCTTAAACCACTCCAGGAGACGATTAAGCTCGTCCTCACCGGCGTAACAGAGCTCGATCTTCCCCCCTTTGCGTGTCCTTACTACCCGTACCTTAACCCCCAGCTTCTCAGATATAAGCTCCTCTGCGGCAACGACGACCCCATCTTTCTTTTTGCGCCTCGCCGGCATCTTGACCTTTGCCGCCGAGCGCGCTATCTGCTCCACCGCACGCACGCTAAGACCTTCGGAAACGATGCGTTCACTGAGCTTTTCTGCAAGGGAAACGGACGAAATCTGCAAAAGCGCCCGCGCATGACCCTCGGTGATTTTACCCTCCTCAAGAAGCTTTCTGACCTTACGCGGCAAGGAGAGAAGCCTGATAGTATTGGCGACGGTCGAACGATCCTTACCCACCACCCTGGCCACATCCTCCTGGCTCATCCCGAACTCATCTACCAACTGCTTATAGGCAAGCGCCGCTTCTATTGGATTGAGGTCTTCGCGCTGAAGGTTCTCAACCAGGGCAAGTGCGAGCATCTGGCGATCAGTGGCCTTGCGGATGATTGCCGGAACCTCGGCAAGGCCTGCAAGTTCTGCCGCCTTCAGGCGTCTTGAGCCAACCAGAAGCTGGTAGCTCGTACCCTTCCGTCTGACCACGATGGGCTGAAGCATCCCGTGTTCTTTGATGGACGCGGCAAGCTCGGAGAGCTCCTGGCCTGATATCTTCCGGGGCTGATAGGGATTGGAGGTGATAAGCTTGATCGGTATGGTAAGCGTCTCCCCCTTCAATTCTTTCGGTGCAGCCGGGATAAGGGCGTCAATCCCCTTGCCCAAAGCCTTCCTAGCCACGGGCGATCACCTCACTCGCCAGCTCCAGATACGCCTGTGCACCGCGCGAGTTGATGTCGTAGTGAAGGATGGTCTGCCCGAAGCTGGGCGCCTCGGCAAGCCGCACGTTGCGGGGAATCACGGTGTCAAAAACCTTATCTTGAAAGTACTTGCGGACCTCATCCGCCACCTGATCGGCAAGGTTGGTGCGAATGTCGTACATCGTCAGAAGCACCCCGAATATCTGGAGTTCTGGATTGAGTGAGAACCGGACCCGATTCAGGGTATCCAAGAGCTTGCCTATTCCCTCAAGCGAGTAGTACTCGCACTGGACCGGGATGAGGACGCCGTCGGCGGCCACCAGGGCGTTAAGGGTCAAAAGACCCAGGGATGGCGGTGCGTCAATAATTATATAGTCGTATTGAGAATCAAGTGGTGCAAGCGCTTCACGCAGTCTTGAGGCGCGCGCCTCGTTCTCCACGAGTTCGATCTCAAGCCCTGCCAGATCGATAGAGGCGGGGATGATATCAAGAAACCTCACGGCGGTCGAACGGATAGCTTCACGCACGCGGTGAGGTTCACTCAGCACCTCGTAGGTGGAAATCTCAAGCCCCCGGCTGTCTATCCCCAGGCCCGAGGTGGCGTTGGTCTGAGCATCGGTGTCGACCAGAAGCACCTGTTTTTCGGCAACCGCTAGTGCCGCCGAAAGATTTATCGCAGTGGTGGTCTTTCCAACACCGCCTTTCTGGTTTACGATAGCTATCCGCCTCATTGGTTATGTTATTTGATCCTCGCCGCTTGTCAATAAAGAGGGAGGTTCCTTAAGTTCAGGAATGCCAAGAAGTTCTTCAATCGTTACTTGCCTCTGCTCACCGGTCTTCATATCCCTTAGGATAAACCGAGCCTTGGCGATCTCGTCCTCACCAACGATTAACACCCTTTCTGCGTTGCGTGCATCGGCGTGTTTGAGCTTTCTGGAAAGCCTGCCGGGACGGAACTCGACCTGAACAGAGATTCCGGCTTCGCGAAGCTTGAAGAGCAACTGGAGCGAATATCCCCTGGCCTCATCACCCAAAGGCAGGAGAAGAAGAGATATGGGTGATTTGGTAAAATCAAAGACCTCCTCCCCCTTACTTACCAGAAGCGCGCGCTCGACGCCGAAGGCGAAACCTGTCGCAGGGGTGGACGGACCCCCAAGCTCCTCGGCAAGGTAGTCGTAACGGCCTCCGCCGCACAGCGTATCCTGAGCTCCAAGAAGCGTGGACTTGAACTCGACCACCGTTCTGGAGTAGTAGTCAAGCCCGCGCACCAGTCGATCGTTCTCATTGAAGGGAATCGAGAACTGCTCCAGACCTTTCTTAACTTGATCGAAGTGATTCCTGCAATCCTGGCAAAGGTAGACACGCTGAGAAGGGGCGTTTTTTAAAACAGCCTGGCAGCTTTTAACCTTGCAGTCGAACACCCGTAAGGGATTGCGCTTCATTCTTACTTTACAGTCCGAGCAGAGTCCCTCCTGATGTTCCTTGAGGAATTCCACAAGCTTTTCGGTATATCCTGGCCTGCACTCGCGGCAGCCGATGGTATTAAGTTCCAGATACATCCCCTTAATACCCATTTCGGTGAAGAGGTCGTAGCCCAGCTTTACGAGTTCAATGTCCGCTTCAGGCTCGGCCTCGCCCACGATCTCGGCGCCTATCTGGGTGTGTTCGCGATAGCGGCCCTTCTGCGGCTTGTCCTGCCGGAACATAGTCATCGCATACCAGAGGCGGATGGGAATCTTCAGGTAATTCTCAAGGACAGCCCGCATCACCGACGGCGTTGCTTCAGGCCGGAGTGCAAGATCGCGCCCGCCCATATCGGCAAATCGGTACATCTCCTTGATTACTATATCCGATGCCTGGCCGGTGGAGCGCTGGTACAGCTCGTATGCCTCAAAGGTAGGGGTTAGTATTGGCAGGAACCCGGCGCGGCTGAACTTATCGTAGACCATCTGCTCCAGTTCCCGCCTGGCCAAAGCCTCACCGGGCAGGATGTCCCTGGTCCCTTTAACCCGTTTGAAGCGCACGTCTCTTCCTTAAAAAACCTATGAGGAATCCAGCGACGATGCCTGCCTCGTTCGCGGCAAGATCAAGCACGGCAACGTCCCTCTGGGGCGCAAGGAACTGGAGGAACTCGCTGGCCGCTCCGAAAACAAGAGCTATCAAAAGTCCCCACCAGCCGAATGACCTGGCGGACAGGTATCCGAGATAGCCGAATGCGAGAGCGTGAAGAAGCTTGTCCACCGGAAACCCCTGAGGCGGCGTCCCTCTGCCCGGGATAAATGAAAGCGCGATCAGGAAAAGCGCCCAAACGAGAAGGTAGACGTGCCAGCGCCGCATCCTAGCCCCTGATGATTTCCTTGATCCGCATGAGTCTGGTAAGGTTGCCGCGCTCCATCTCGGAGAGCTTGAGTTTGATGAAGGAGATGGTCTCTTCAGTATTGGGAATAACCACGTATTCCAAAGCATTGACACGGCGCCGGGTGCGCTCTATCTCGGATGCCAGAAGCTCGAGGGTCTTCTCCTTCTCTGCCAAAAGCACCATCTTCTCAAGGACCGAATAGAGCGCCTTTAAGGCAAGGTCGAGTTCGCCCGAGGTTTCAAGGAATCCGTATGAGCGGATACGACCGGTAAGTTTCGGCTTGAAGGTGGGCGCCTTTACGTTGAGTATTCGGCGTGTTCCTGCCTCGATTACCAGCCTGGCCGCGGGAAGCGAGGTGGCGATCTCGGTGGCACGTGGGTCGCGCTGAGCTGAGGCCAAGGCATAACGGGCAAAGGCCCTGCGAAGGGGTTCCTCAACCTCCTCGCGCATCTGTCTGATCTCATCAACGAGAGAGTAGACGTTGCGCATAAGCTCCTCGAGCTTGTCCTTTAAGAGCTTGTGTCCGCGGGCGGCAATCGCCAACCTTCGGCGAAGCTTTAAAAGCTCCATCCTGGTCGCGTTGACTGCGAGTCTCAAACCCACTCCTCATTCTCTTCATCCGCCATCACAATTTTCATCTCACACAGATTTAGAATCTTAGAAGGTGCGTTGCGGATCAAGCGTTCTCCTCTTCCTTCTTGAGCTTGGCCGCCGTCTTGTCATAATACTTTTCGAGATATTCATCCCGCACCCGCTTCATCTCGGCGCGTGGAAGCATGGTGAGAAGTTCCCAGCCAAGATCAAGTGTTTCTTCTATGGTTCTGTTCTCGTACTCGCCCTGGGATACGTAGCGGGCCTCGAACGCCTCGGCAAAGCTCATGAACTTCTTGTCGATATCGGTCAATGCCGCCTCACCCAAAATCACGGCCAGTTCCTGGACTTCCTTGCCTCGTGCGTAGGCGGCGTAGAGCTGGTTGAAGGAATCGGCGTGGTCCTCGCGCGTCTTCCCTTTACCGATCCCTTTGTCCTTCAAACGAGAAAGGGAGGGCAGAACGTCCACCGGCGGAGAGACGTTCTTGTTGTGCAGGGAACGGGAGAGGATGATCTGGCCCTCGGTGATGTATCCGGTGAGATCGGGGATCGGGTGGGTCTTGTCGTCCTCAGGCATGGTGAGTATGGGGATAAGGGTGATGGAGCCTTCGGATCCTTTGATTCGGCCCGAACGTTCGTATATGGATGCCAGGTCGGTGTAGAGGTATCCGGGATAGCCGCGGCGCCCCGGGATCTCCTTGCGTGCGGCGGAGATCTCACGCAAGGCCTCGCAGTAGTTTGTGATGTCGGTAAGGATAACCAGAACGTGGTAGTTCCTGGTGAACGCGAGGTATTCGGCGGCTGTGAAGGCAACGCGCGGGGTAGCTATACGCTCGATGGCCGGGTCGTCGGCAAGGTTCAAGAAGAGAACCGCGCGCTCCAGTGCGCCGGTGCGGCGGAAGTCGTCTATAAAGAACTGGGCCTCCTCAAAGGTAATGCCCATGGCGCCGAACACCACGGCGAACTCCTCCTCTGCTCCCAGGACCTTGGCCTGGCGCGCGATCTGGGCAGCCATGCGGTTGTGAGGAAGACCGGAGCCGGAGAATAAGGGAAGCTTCTGGCCTCGCACCAGGGTGTTGAGACCGTCGATACAGGAGATACCGGTCTGGATGAACTCGTTCGGATATGCGCGGGCGTAGGGGTTGATGGGCAGACCGTTGATGTCTCGGAACTCCTCCGGTATAAGCGGAGGCGAGTCGTCGCGCGGACGACCAAGGCCGTCGAACACCCGGCCCAGGAGTTCTTCTGAGACACCGATCGTGATCCCCTTGCCCAAAAAGCGGACTCTGGTCTGGCCAATCTCGATGCCGGATGAGCCCTCAAATATCTGGATGAGCGCCTTGTCCTTATCTACCTCGAGTACACGTCCCCGGCGGCGCTCACCTGAGGGCAGGAAAATCTCAACCAGCTCCTCGTACTTTACGCCGTCAACCCCTTCGACTAAAAGTAAAGGCCCGGCCACCGACGAGATGGTCTGGTAATCTATTATCCCTTGAAGTTTTCTTGATTCCTTGACAGACGCCTTCTTTGTCTTAATGGATGTGTTGGGGGTGTTACGGGTATTATTCCCTTGTGAGCGGAGCGCAAGCTCCGAATAATTATGAGAATGCCCCGAAGGGGTACGGGTGTTACGGGTCATTGTGAAATCTCCTTCTTGAGTGAGGCGATTTCGGAAACGATCTCCTCCTCGATCTCGGCGATCTTTTCGCGATCGGCTTCCCTCATGTAGCGGGCCCGTGCGATCTTCTCGCGCACCTTGAGGTTGAGTAGATCATCAAGAGATGCTCCTGCATCAAGCGCCTTCTGCGCTTCGCGGTAGTACTTCAGAACTACAGAAAGCATCTTCGCCTGCTTTTGGAGGCTGGCGTAGGTATCTATCTCGTGGAAGGCGTTTTGGTGCAAAAAATCCTCGCGGATTGAGCGCGTAGCCTCCATGATCAGGCGTTCCTTGGGCGAGAGAGCGTCCAGTCCGATGAGACGAACGATCTCCTTTAATTCATCCTCCTCCTGCAGAAGCCTCATGGCCTCTTTGGAGTCGGCAAGGAACTTGTCGCCGATAGCCTCGCGTACGGATTCGGCCACCGAGTCGGTATAAAGGGAGTAGGAACGAAGCCAGGATATTGCAGGGAAGTGACGCGCATAGGCAAGGGTGTCCTCAAGCGACCAGAAGACCTTGACCACACGCAAGGTGGCCTGGACCACAGGATCGGAAAGATCGCCTCCCGGAGGCGAAACAGCACCGATTACGGATAAAGCGCCGCGACGCTCGTCAGAACCGATGCATTCAACCAGCCCTGCTCGCTCGTAGAACTCCGCGATACGGGCGGAAAGGTATGCAGGATAACCTTCCTCCCCGGGCATCTCCTCAAGCCGCCCTGAGATCTCGCGCATCGCCTCTGCCCAGCGGGAGGTGGAATCGGCCATAAGTGCCACCGAGTAGCCCATGTCGCGGAAGTACTCGGCGATGGTGACTCCGGTGTATACCGACGCCTCGCGCGCGGCCACCGGCATGTTGGAAGTGTTGGCGATGAGAACGGTACGCTTCATCATAGGTTCACCGGACTTGGGGTCTTTGAGCTCCGGAAACTCGATCAGAACGTCGGTCATCTCGTTGCCGCGCTCGCCGCAGCCAACGTAGACTATGACCTCGGCGTCGGCCCACTTGGCAAGCTGGTGCTGGATGACGGTCTTGCCCGAGCCGAACGGACCGGGCACGCACGCGGTTCCGCCCTTGCCCAGGGGATAGAAGGTATCTATTATACGCTGTCCGGTAGTAAGGATCTCGTGCGGCGCGTACTTGCGTTTGTAGGGACGAGGCTTACGCACAGGCCAGCGCTGCATCATGATGATATTCACCTTCTTGCCGTCGGCGGTCTTGATGACCGCGACCGTGTCCTCGACGGTAAAGGAACCATTGCCGATCTCTACTATCTCGCCCTCGATTCCAGGCGGCACCATGATGCGGTGCTCGATTAGAGCCGTTTCGGCAACCGTGCCGATTATGTCACCTGCAGTTACCTTCTGACCTTTCTTGGCTTGCGGCACGAAGTTCCACTTCTTATCGCGCGGCAGGGCAGGAATCTCGATACCACGCGTGATGAACGAACCGGTCTTCGCCGCGATATCCGACAAGGGTCTCTGGATGCCGTCGTAGATGGCCTCCACAAGCCCGGGGCCGAGTTCTACCGACAAAGGTTCGTGGGTGGGATAGACCGGCTCCCCAGGGCCTATGCCGCCGGTGTCCTCGTAGACCTGGATGGATGCTTTATCACCTTCAATACCGATGATCTCACCTACAAGACGCTTCTCCGAGACCTTTACCACGTCATACATCCGCGAGGTACCCATGCCCTCGGCCACAACCAGAGGGCCTGAAACCTTCAAGATACGACCAATATCCTCGGTTCTGCTCACTTAGCCTCCAGGTAAACGTCAACTCCTATGGCCTTCCTTATGAGTTCTCTTACCCGCTGCATGGCGTAGCGCTCCCCTTCACCTATTGAGGGGATGGGAACGAAGGTAGGAAACACCCCGCCGGCACGCCTCAGAAGGAAATCGTGCAGGATCGGATAGAAATCCTCAGCATAGAACACGATCTTGTACTCGCTCCCGGCAAGCTCGGTGGCCTTGGCAAGGGCATCGGTCTTATCGGCTAAAACAGATGACAAACCGACCGCACGAAAAGGCTCGGCAAGCTCCTTGTGGCCGAGGATGCAAATTTCACTAGAACCAGGCAATGGACTTCCTTACGGTTTCGGCTTCGAGATTGTAACGCAACCCGGCGGCAACACGCCTGACGTTGCGCCGCTCCTCTCTCTTAACAAGTACATAACCTGTCAGCGGCTCGTAGCCGAAGGTGAGTCTGCGCGCGGTAAGAAGAAATTCGATCTCGATCTCCTTCATCTGACGCTCAAGCAACAGGAAACTCTCTGGCACCTCACGCAGTCCATCAGTTAAGTTACTATAGCAATCGACTTGTGTAACCTGACTGATCCACCCCTCCTTGCCCGCATCCCACCAGCCTTTGAAGCGATCCAATGCAACGGTCCCGTAGGGCAAGAAATACCCCAAGAACTCCTCCCACTCTTCCTCAGAAACCTTGAGCCGCAGAAAAGCCAAAAGGTTGGTAAAGTCCACCTGAAGCGCCAAAAGCGCCCGCAGAAAGGAGTACCCTTTGCTCAACCGATACTGACGCTCAACAAGCGCCCTGTCCAGGATAAGATCGATAGATGCCGGGTCCAGCTCCTCGTAGTTTGCTGTGATTACCTCTCCAGCAGGTTCGGCAAGCCAGTCCGGGACCTCGTTCGCCTCCCCTTCAAGGAGCTTTGAGAACTCCTCGATTGAAGGTGAGCCCTCGGAGATAAAAAACTCGTCCGCGACCCCGGCGCCGTAGTGGCGTCTAAGCGCGAATTTGAGGTTGCTTATAAGTAAAGGCGCACGGAAGAACTCAAAGATCGGTTCCTGCTCAAGGTAGCGGGCAAAAAACGCCTCCTCTTCGATCTCGGCGCGGGAGAGCATGGTATCTACGTCTTCGGCGCGTACTTCGCCGTACGGGGTGTCTGCCAGGGCGGAGACGATCTGGCTCTCGCTGCGCACATCGACCAGCCGGTCGAACTGGGCACGGGTAAGCATCCGCGCCTCGCGTGAGCGCACCCTGCCGACCGCAAACGCGTACCGGACATCCTCTGAAGGGGTGTAAGCGACCATGTTGGGGAATTATATGCCGAGGGAAAGTGGTGTCAACCATAATGTTCTACACCCCCATGTTGCTTTGTACCCAACAAGGACACAGGCAACATCGTAGGCACCTAACAAAACAATAAAGGAGACCAACCATCAAGGTTGGTCTCACAATTCTCTAGCTCTTTGCCGGAAGAGTAAGAAGAAATACTACAAAGCAAATGCTACGCTATAGCGCCGTTTGATATAACTAAACTCTTCCGTTTTGAAGATGTAGCCCCGTTTACTCACTAATGCCTCGGTGATTACGGAACGACCGAACGCTTTGCGCAGAAAAACGTAACGAGAAGAGAAGAAAAGGGCTCCAAAAGACTCCTCATAGTGCATGGAGAAGGGCATATCGCGCTTGAGAATTAAAAGCTCGCCTGGACGACGGACATCGGCAGACACGGTAGTCAGTTGACCGCGCAGAAGCGCGACCCGGGCGGCTACCGCTTTGCAGTAGGTCCGGCCCTTTAATTTCTCAGGTATGGTTTCCAGCATCGCGAAGATGACCTCGCTGTCCACCTCACCGTTGCGTGGCATGGAGAAATCCCCGAACAGGCGATCGTCGTTTGGAATCTTGCCGTTATGGATGCCTATGACGTGTTCGGTAAGGATAGGATGATTATTGTTGGAATGACCGACGCTTCCCTTGGTAGGTTTGCGCGTATGACCCAGGAGACAGATGGTTTCAGGGCCGAATACCCCCCTGATACGTTCGCAGTAGTCAGAATGATTGACGAACTCCGAGGCAGGTATGGGCAGCTTCCATACCTTGCGGGCGCCGTCTTGCTGGACTATGCCGACCCCAGTGGCGTCTTTACCGCGCTCCTCGTTCTGGATAAGGTTCTCGGTAAAGATATCCCAGATGCGGTCAAGTTCCCAGCGGGTTCGTTCGCGGGGAGCGAGTAAGGTAACGGCAAGGCCACACATACTTACACCCCACCCTTGATCCCTTTCCCACTGGGAAAGAGGAGGGTTGAGAGTGTACCTTTTCGTTCATTTTCCCCTCTGCGGTCTCTATACATTCTGTACCCTATGGGATGCAGTAAAGTTAGTATCCCATGGGGTAGGCTCTGGTCCAATCTTTTCTCTAGGAGACAGTGCACTTTGCTTACCTTAAAAAGATGTAGGAGCCCATCTCGGCATCCCAGCGCGGTTTGCGCCTTGCCAAACGCTTCATGCGTAGGTCAAGATCGGCTCGCGGTATCCACAGGGTGTCCGCAACCCGGTTGAGCCAGCGGTCATCATCTGGCTGTCCCTTTATATCCCCCAACTCGATGATTCTGACAAGCCGTTCGTCTGTAGAATCAAGATGGTTTCGGCGTTCCGCAGCCGCCTGTTTGGAAAGAAGCCTCTCGATCTCCTCCCAGCCAAGCCCGTCGCTACGCATAAAGGAGATGGGACGGCGGGCAAGGAAACGGAGCACCCGCAACGCCGGGTTCTCGAACCGGGCAAACGCAGGTTTTAGAAACTTAAGCATCTCCTCGCACCCGGTCGAAAGTTCCTCCAGATCATCCGTAGAGAGATGGGACGTATCGCTCGTGGCAAGATTCCAGAGGTTGGCTAAAACGATCTCAGGGATTGAGTGTGCAAACCAGGTGGTGAGAAGATGAAAGTGCAGCCCGCAGGTGGGACGGGCGCGGATGCCCAAAGGAAGCAAGGCGGAGATAATGTGTTCGTACTGATCTATGAGCACGTCGTAGTAGGGATAGCGGCCGATAATGCGCACCTCCGCACCGCAGTGTTCCTTGGCAACGTCAAGCACCCCACTCTCCCCAAGCATGGCAAGGCTGCGCGAAGGCTTAAGTAACGCCTCTACCTTGGGCTGGAACTCCTCGCGCTTTACCTCTTTGGGCATGGCGAACTCAAGCTCGGTACCTACCTTGGCGGTACGGAAGAGCAAATCCTTGAAGTAAAGGGCGTGTTCCTCATCAAGGATGTCAGGTCGCTTGAAGAAAATGAGTTCAGCCATGGTGCTTTTTACTCCGAGAATAGCGGTTTAGTATTCACCTCATTTACCACTCTTTCTTGATGCCTGATCCGCCAATCTCCTCCCCCTTAACCGGGGAGGGGAGGGGTGATTCCCTGTCTCCCCTCCCACCAAGGAAGGGAACTTACTGTCCCACAAAGTAGCTTCACCCGACGGGGGTACAGGCGTTCCTTTGCGGAGACCCCGAAAGAACGGCTGCATCGCTTATACCATTTGCCCCCATAGCGGCGCGCCACGTACAGACTGGAGAAGCTTGTGCCTCTTTTGGAGCGCAGTTATTGCCATGTGTTGCATAGGATGATCGGACCCGCGCATAGGGAACAAAAGTCTATACACCAGAACCTCCAGTAATCTACAGGTAAAGGGCGACTCAGGGCACATGGGCGCGTCAGCGCGGACCCGATCATAGAAGTATACTCACGCCTCTGTTAGCTTTCTGTTTTTTATCTCCAGCCGAAGCATCAATCCGATTTACTCCATGAAGAACTCAACCTGACCACTTGCCAAGTCGTAAAAAGCGCCCACTACCTGGAAGATACCCTTCTTTATCAGGGTTTTAAGAAGTGGACTGCGTTGAGTAGTCTGATTGCAGACATTTTTTACGTTCTTGTAGGCGGCGGCATCGACCCATGCCGGATCGTCGATCTTATCCCTGTAGAGATCAGGCGGCTTGGTAGAAAGCACGGCGGGCAGGAGACGCCGAATGATATCATCTACATTGTGAGATTCATACGCATCAGGGTTCTTTACTACTGCCACCGCCGCCCCAACAGCGCCGCAGCCTGTGTGGCCAAGGACGACGAAAAGAGGACATCCGGTGTGCGCCGCGGCGTACTCGACAGAACCAAGTGTGACCTCGTCAAGAACGTTCCCCGCATTACGGCAGACAAAAAGGTCACCAAACCCGGCATCAAAGATGTGTTCAGGTGGTACGCGGGAGTCAGCACAGGTAAGGATAGTAGCATATGGGGCCTGGCCGCCAATAAGTTCTTGCAGGCGCTCCGGACCGATTCCTGACCCGTAGATGCGTTCACCCGCCAGTGCACGGGCATTCCCCTTTCTCAGATTGTCTAAAGCATCTAAAGGAAGCATGGATGGTTCATGAACCATAGAATTCCTCCTTGGGTTTTGATCGTTGCATCCTCAAAAAAGTAGAATCGGATCCGCAAAGGCAAGAAGGAGAACCCCGAACTTCTGGCTAGGTCGGTAGAGGATAACTGCGGAGTATATTGATGTACCCCTACGGATCCGATCATGGACGCAGAACTTATACAAAGAGGAGCAACTCTTGTTTAAGTGTTAATTGCAAGCCTAACCTTCGAACTTAAACGTGATCTTCGAGCCGCGGACATCGTCTCGGGCATCAACATGCTCATGCACTTCCAGACCAAGGTTCTTATGAATCGTAGCCCTCATCACGTTCATGATAGGGCAGGTAAACGGATGTTCGATTCCCAATGCTCTTAGTTTCTTCGTAAGGTTATAGCCATGACATCCGTCCACATGGATCACCGCATGGCCTTTATCTTCCTCAACGAGCTCAATCTTATCTGCAAAACCAAACTCGTCTACGAAGAGGCGACCGACCTCGGCGATCTCCTCGTGAACGTTTTCACCACCGATCTCAAGGCCCATCTCCTTCTGCATGACCTCAAGGAGTTCGTCCCCGAACGTCTCCATCGCGGCGTATGCGCCTTCGCCGAAGAGATCCCAAAGACCTTTGACCAGCCCTTCGACCGTCATCATGTAGACTCGAACTAGGTTTGCCTTTTTTTGTTCTTCTGTAGCCATTGTTTAACTCCTTTGTTTCGTGATACTTGGTTAACCGAGAACCTGGGCCAGTCTTTCCACGGTCTGCTTGGCAACCATCCTGACGTTACCCAGAACGGCATCGCGGGTCACCGCTACGGTAAGAAAGTAGTGCCCGGCACCGATGAAACGCGTGAGAACCCATTCTTTATCGGACTCGGTCAGGGTTTCTTCGAGATCACCGCTCCCAAGTTCAGTAAGGGTCTTGCGTGACAACGACATCAGCAGTGCGAACTTGGCCGCAAGGGAATCGGTGGGTAACTTGCCGCCCGAACGATCAATAGTGGCGATCGGGATGCCGTCCATCCCTGCTACCACGCATCCGAGCAGACCATCGAGACCTTTTGCGGCCTCGTCCACGACTTGTTGTGATGGTGAAGGCATTATATCCTCCTTTGTTGTTTGGGTTTCTTTAGCCTTCGAGTTGTTATCTTTCAAGCGCTCATCCTGCAGCTTTGCCCCCTTAAGGAGCAGGGCGTCAACACTTGCCCGTATGGTCCGTGAGACCTTTTTGTCGTAAGGTTCTGTTTTAAATACCCCTCCCCTCCAGGACTGTATCTCATAGAACGCATCCTCACCCTTGTTGTTGTCCGTCTCGGCATGAACAATCTTTCCCTTCTTGAAATAAATACGTCCCACCTCCTTACCGGTGTAAATCTCAAGGGTGATAGTCTTGCCTTCCATGGTATATATCTGGATCAGATCCTCACAGCGAAGCTCAACCGGCCCCACCAGTCTTTCTTCGCCGTTGCCCGAAATGGCCTTTGCCACGAGTTCAAGGAAACGATCCGGAGCAAAAGGCTTTATGATATAGCTAAACGCGCCGAGCTTAAAGGCCTCCTCCTGAGACTCATGCGAGGGAAAGTCTGTAACAACGATAATCCGCTGTGCAGGATTAAGCCGTCGAACCTGACGTATGAGTTCGATCCCATCCATCCCTGGCATACTGAGATCGGTAACAAGCAGGTCATAATCGCTTGACTTTACTATCGCTAAGGCCTGCTTCCCGGTAGTCGCGGTCTCAACCTCAAAGCCGCGGGTTCGTAGCACCTCTGCCGTCGATTCGACAAAAACCTTTTCATCATCAACCCAAAGGATACGCGCGGTTTCAGTCACTACACCTCCCATCCATAAATGCAAATGCCTTAATCAAAAAAACAATGCTTTTTGCGCTTAATGAAGGCGGAAAGAGGTGCCCTGGATGATTACCCCAGCCAAACGTGCAGCGTTCGGCTGGGAACCCCGAAAGGGATATCTCATAAATAGTCAGGGGGACCGATGGGCATCTTTCGTATGAAAGGGTTTCGTAATAGACAGCTTTCATTCCGGGACACCCCAACTTCCACCATTGCGGGATGGACCCGTGGGATTCCACAAACACACCACCATCCCCTGTATAAGCGGAGAGGGTGGTGTAATTCTTTTCCCTATCTTCACCATTTTCTTTACTTGGGAGTCCCGTGATATACACGGTCCTGCTTGGGGGGTCAAGTATGACTGATACTAAATATGATCTACTTGGGGGGGGTATTATATAGTATAGCAAACTTTCCCTTGAGGAATCCTATTGCTTCACACACTTCTCTTTTGTTCGCCTGGGTATCATGATAGGATATTCCTCTTCCTACGGCCTCATCCAAAAAATCTTCCATACTATAATTGTAAAATGTAAAACTGGTCTGGACAGAGAACTTGCGCAGGGTTAAGATTGAGGTTGTAAGTTCCAAGCTCTTCGAGCAGATAAAGGAGGTATGCAGGTAAGGTGTTCCAAAAACACCATCTACCTTGCGTTGAAGAAGCGTGAGGAAGGCTGCCTTGGAGACAAGCCTCATACGCCAAAGAGTCCGCATTCTCGCAAGACTAAAGGTAAGATAATTGAGGTCATTCTTTCAAGGAGAGCCGAAACCGGTTTTGGCAAGCGCAGGCTGCGCTGGTATGTGTGGGTTCGAGACGGACTTCTGATTCCGGAGAGCACGATAGGTAAGATACTGCGGGATGCAGGCGTAGTCAGAAGTAAGAGTAGAGTGCGGAGAGAGTCTCGCAGTCCCCAGTATCGCTGGGACGGAGTTCAATGCCGCTCAGGCGAACGCCTTGCGGAGAACCGTCGAGAACTTCTGGCATCCTCTGGGCGTAGAGCGCAAGGTCATCAGAAAAGGCCATCC